>CAJTOI010000002.1 GCA_910577925.1 uncultured Roseburia sp. | reverse complement strand
ATACGTTAGAAGTGCTTACGTTGGTGCTGGTGATTTTTGCAGCCTTGACATACATAGACAATAAACACAACCGCAAGTAACGGAAAAGGCTATCTTCTACTGCCATAGAGGATAGCCTTGTGATCCGTTTGTTTTTTAAACTGATTATTGTTTCCGATTGAACAACCGTCGGACACTTCAATATCCTTCGGTTTCTAAGATGATTATAAACCAACACTGCGAATTTTGCAAGAGGGTTTAGGGAATGGGGGTGCTTCAGCACTCCCATTTTTTGCGGATTTCCCGTCTAAAACGTTGTCCCCGTTGTTTTTCCCGGCAGTGGTCTAAGGTATATTTTGAAGTCAATCGCTGCGATTTCCGGTGCACATGTGACAACAGCTTTTTTTTGTTTCCGCAGCTTTATTGACTTGCACCTCTCCAGAAATCCTCCATCGTTTTATTAAATTCCTGCGGCACATCCATATTGACACAGTGCCCCGCATTTTCAAAAAGAACCACGGTACAATCGGGTTCACTGCTTTTCCATGCTTTTATTGCCTCTAATTCCATCGGAATATCATATTTTCCGCATCCGATCAGCAAAGGATAATTCCTTTGTCCGGTTTGATACTTGTTTACCATATTATTGAGCGTTGCCAGAAACAGAAACGACTTTTTGGGAAAGAGTATATTCATAGAATAAAATTCATTTTGCGCCTGTGAAGTATATGCAGAAATTTTCTTGTTTGCTTCTGCAAACCATTTCACTGAAAAGAGTGCTTTCAACATCATCAGCTTCTGTTTTGCGCTGTTTTCGCTTTTCATTTTTGCGTCAAAATTATTAATGTCATATCCTCCAAAGCAGGCAAGCGAGCGTACCGCATATGGATAGCGATTCGCAAAATCCTGTGCCAGAACCGCACCCAGTGAAACGCCGACAATATGTATGTTATCAATATGTTCGGTTTTTAAGATCTCAGATATCCACTTTGCCGTCTGATCTATCGTATCGCCTTTTTGAACATCGGCAGACTGACCGTGACCAATGATATCAATAGCCAGAATATTATATTTATTCTCAAAATATGCAAATTGTGCCCTGAACATATTGTGATTGACGAAAGCGGCGTGGATGAAAAGTATCCATTCGGCCTGCCCGGTCCGGCTTACAAAATATGTGATCGGTGAATTGGCTGACTTTATCGGTTTCATTGTTTTTCTTTCCTCATTTCTTCAAGAAATTTCTGATACCACTCGATATTGAATTTCATAAAATCTTTCCCATACTGGGCCGCGGCAAACTGATAACGCAGAATATCCCTGTGTTTATCAGGAACATTGACATTTTCTGCTTCCTGGCAAATGGCATTCAGTACATCATACTGCTCTTCCAGATATGAAATATATTCCTGTAACCTTGTCTCGCGGTTTTCTTCTGGCGAAAAACCCATAAAATATAATTTTGCCAATTCAGGATTTTTGCTGCTTTGTGTTCCAAACGGCGCGGATACCCACTCCATAAACTTTTGTTTTCCGCTGTCCGTTATGGAATAAATCTTTTTGTACTTTCCGTTCTCAACAGTCTCGTCATACTGAATATATCCGCAGCCGGACAGTTTCTTTACGGCAGCCTGTATGCTTCCCATACTGCTGCTGTACATCATATGAAGCCCTTTCTCTATTCGTTCATGCAGCTGATAAATGGTTCTGCTGCTCAATAGCAGGAGTCCGAGTATAATATGATCCATATAACCCTCTGATATTACTATTAGTAATATTACTATTACTATTATATCTTCTTTTTCTGATGAAGTCAATCAATAATAAAGAGGATGCCCCTCTTCTGTGAATCTGATTTTTCACAGAAGAGGGGCATCCTCTTTATTATACCGTGCTTTATGTCTCGGTTTTGTGTGTAGTCCAGTTGTGAAGCGTGTAAAACAAGGTTGTAATATCAAGCGGTTTTGCAATGTGTGCGTTCATGCCGCATTCGATAGCTCTTGCGACATCCTCTGCAAACGCGTCGGCTGTCATGGCGATAATAGGTATCTCGGTGTCCAGTTTTCGAATCGCGAGCGTCGCGTCGTAGCCGGTCATAACAGGCATTCGGATATCCATAAGGATTGCGTCGTAATGGCCTTTCGGAGCAGCCTGGAAGGTCTCTACGCACAATTGTCCGTTCTCCACCCAGTCCACGACGAGCCCGGCCTCGGTGAGGATTTCGATCGCGATCTCCCCGTTGAGCTCGTTGTCTTCGGCCAGCAGAATCCGCTCTCCGTGAAACTGAATATTATCTTCGGGCTGTTTCTGCGGTTCCGAAGAGCCGCCCGAGATATGCTGATGAATACCGAAAAACAGGGTAGACTTAAACAGCGGTTTGGACAGGAAGCCGGTGACTCCTGCGGACCTTGCCTCGGATTCGAAATCGGCCCAGTCGTACGCCGATATCAAAATCATCGGAACCGAATCTTCAATGTGTTCCCGTATTCTTCTTGCGGTCTCGACGCCGTTTAAGCCTGGCATCTGCCAGTCAATTAAAATCAAATCAAAATGACAGGATTTATCCTGTACTTTTTCAATCGCCAGTTTTCCGTGTGTCACATATTCCGATTCCACACCGATTTCAAAGAGCGCCTGCTGCGTACTCTTGCATAGCTCTTCGTCATCGTCGACAACCAAAGCTCTGAGTCCGTCAAAACGCATATGGTTCTCGTCAAGCGTGCCTTTCTTCAAATCAAGGGTAACATGGAAGGAAGTGCCTTCCATGGGTTTTGTTTTAACCTCAATGGTACCCGCCATAAGCTCGACAATGCGTTTGGTGATAGCCAGACCGAGTCCCGTTCCCTGCTCTTTGCGGACAGAAGTCTTTTCCTCCCGCGCAAACGCGTCGAAAACGTGTGCCGCAAATTCCTTTGTCATGCCGATACCGTCATCCTGAACGATAATGTTATTTCGAACATAGTCATCTCCAAGCGGAGAAGCCTCCTGTGTGAGCGTGAGGGAAATGTTGCCCTCCTCCTGTGTATACTTAACGGCATTAGACAAAAGATTGATAAGCACCTGATTGAAGCGGAGATTGTCACAGCAGACATCTTCCGTGACAATATCTTTAATATAAACGTCAAAATTCTGCCGTTTGCTCTTGATCTGGGGCTGGATAATCATAACGATATTGTCCATACTGTCCCGCAGAGACATCTGAGATACGGCGAGAGACATCTTTCCGCTCTCGATCTTTGACATATCAAGAACGTCGTTGATCAGAGAGAGCAGGTGGCTGCTTGCGCGTGAAATCTTTTTCAGGCATTCTTCCGTCTTAGAGCGGTCGTTTATATGGGAGCGGGCAATTTCCGTCATACCTACGATAGCATTCATAGGAGTCCGCAGATCGTGACTCATATTCGAGAGGAAATCACTTTTTGCTTTGTTTGCCGAAGCTGCAGCTGCCTCCAGCTCCCGAAGGGTTTTAATCTGTTTGAGAGAAATAAAAATGTAAATACTGAAAACAAGCGCAAATACGACGCAGAACAGCAGTACGCATGAATAAAATACCTGATTGCGCTTTGTATTATTTTCGCCGAGGAGGTTGTCGAGCTCGGTATAGCGCATGAATGTCACAAGGTACCAGTCCGAATAATCAAACGGTTCCGCGTACATGATCCGCCGTCCGCCGTCTGCCATTAATTCTGCCGTATAAATTTCGTCCCGTTCCATCGCGGCGGAAAACTGTTCAATATAATCGTCCGCCGTCATACCGTTATAATCCTGATACAGCTTTTTTATCCGATCGAAATAGGTTTCGCGGAAAGCATCCTCGTTACGGATAACAAAACCGCTGTCTTCCTTTCGGATAACGTAAGAGTAAAGCATGTTGTCGCTGTAGGAAAGATTCAAAACAGTGTTTAAAATTTCGGGAGGAAAGCCGCAGAGCATTGCATTATAGGTGACTCCGTCCAGCACAAATTCCTCTTCCAGTATAAAAGCCAGAAGACGTTCGTTCTGACTGTTGGTAGTCAGAATAACTTTGTTTTCTCCGGTCTCAAGCGTTTCGTAGAAAGCGTCCTCATCGTATGGGCGATAGGAGCCGTTGCCGATAAGCGTCTCCGTTTCTCCGGTGTCCTTATAAAGCGCAAGATAGGTGAAATCGCCGGGCAGGTTCTGGCGCAGGTAAGCCTTTGTGGCCGTGCCGTCCTCCTGTGTGAGAGATACCCTCAGCAGCGCGTTTAAGGTGTTGAATTTATCCTGAAGATAGGTCTTCCCGTGGCCGGATATCTGTTCTGACATACTGGCAAGATATGTATTACCGACATTCTGCATTGTCGCCGTGTTGAGGGAGTCAATGCTTTTATCCATGTAAGAAAAAATACCTATCGATGTGCCGATCAGGATCACACATCCTATCAGGACAAATAATAATGCCGAGTTTTCTTTTAACCAATCTTTTTTCATGCAGTTTTCTCCTCCGCAGTAACCCAAATGCCGCCGGGCGGTCTGATGGGGCATTTATAGTATTATAGTCGCTATCCTTTGTTCTGTATCGGAAAATGGGCTGATATTGTTAAGATACACTTCTGAATTATAATATACGTTGTATTTTTTTGCAAGACGAAAGCCGCGCTGATTTTCGAAAGCCGGGCAGGAAAACGGCAAACAATTCTTGTGTTTTTATACAAAGCATGTTATCATTAGCCGGTCTGATATTTGATACCAGAATTTGGGATATGAGCCGCGGCAGAATCTGCCGGGGTTTTTCTTATAATATGGAAACAGCTATGATATAATAATCGCAATTAACTTAATTATTATAAAATAAGAAACGGCAGGGAAGTAAAATGATGGAAGAAAGAGACAGAAGAGTGCTGGATCTGGCGGTGGGCGCCGGGCGGGTCCTTCTTGAATGCGGGGCGGAGATTTCACGGGTGGAGGACACAATGCACCGCATCGCGGCGAATTACGGAGTTGCGGAGAGCCAGCAGTATGTGTGCAGCAACTCGATTTTTCAGACGGCGGTAAACGACCGCAGACAGATGTACGCCAAAGTAAACTATGTGCCGCTCGCCGATGTACAGCTGGATAAAGTAGACGCGGTGAATCGGCTCTCAAGGGAAATCGCACAGGGGAAATGGAGCGTGGAAGAAGCGGAACTTGAGCTTGAGCGGATTCGCACGATGCCGGGAAAGCGCAGAATCGCGCGGCTTCTCGGGAGCTCTTTCGGGTCGGCGGGGTTCTGCTATATTTTCGGCGGGACGCTGCTTGACTGCGTGGCGGCTTTTCTGGCCGGCATGGTGGTCTATCTGTTTTTGCTTTTTTTGGAAAGGCGTGAGAAGAAAACGGCAAAACTTCTGGTGAATATTGCAGGTGCATTTATCGGAACAGGCGTGGGAACGCTGCTCTGGCGCATCGGCGTCGGGGACCAGTATTCCGCGATTGTGACAGGGGCGATTATGCCGCTGCTTCCCGGAGTTCCCTTCGTAAATGCGATCCGGGACGTCGGAAACGGGGACTATCTCGCGGGAACCGTGCGGTTTATCGATGCGGCGCTGGTGCTCATCGGAATTGCCATGGGCGTAATCGCATTTTTTGTTTTGTACAGTGAATTGGGAGGAGTGCTGCAATTATGATAATGGAAGCAATGAGGCAATTTTTGGCCGCGGTCATCGGTACCGTGGGCTTTTCCGTCATGTTCCGCGTACCGCGGAAATATTATCCGGACTGCGGCATTATCGGCGGTCTGGGCTGGATATTCTGCTGGTTTCTGCACAACGGTCTGAATGTCTGGCCGTTTCTTGCGACCCTTCTGGCCACGTTTGTCGTGACGCTGACGTCCCGGATGTGGGCGGCAAAGCGCAAGAGCGCGGCGATTATGTTTCTTCTGCCGGCGATTTTCCCGATGATACCCGGAGGAAGGATTTACTGGACGGTATACTATCTGATTGTCAATGAGCTGGCTATGAGCGCAGGAAACGGACGCGCGGCGATCGCCGAGGTCGTTGCGATTGTGGTCGGGATTATGTGTGCGTATGAGGTGCCGCAGCAGAGCATCAACCGCCTGATGGGCGCGCCGTGCGCGAACCGGAAATAACGGGCGCCGGAGCGGCAGGCGGCGTGCGGCAGGCAGAAAAATCTTTTTGATTTTACTAAGGAAAACCTCAAAGCATCCGATATAAGACATAAGAAAGTTATTTTTCAGGGAAGAAGAAAGGAGATGCCATTATGCGGATAGAAGCTTATAATCAGGTGGCACAGATATACAAGTCAAATAAGACGGCCGGTACGGCTAAGACGGGAAAGAACGCTGCCGGCCGCGACGAAGTACAGATTTCTTCGTTTGGACGCGACTATCAGATTGCAAAGCAGGCAGTTGCAGAGGCGTCGGATATCAGGGAAGAGAAAACGGCTGCGGTTGCGGCCAAGGTAAGATCCGGTAATTACGAAGTGAGCATGGACGATTTTGCGAGCAAGTTACTGGAGAGATACAATTCATTTACATGATAGAAATGAGGACGGATTGTGGCTAGTTTAATGGAAGAATTGTTGGACGCCCTGGGCGAGGAAGAAAAGCAGTATGAGACGCTGATTGAGCTGGGCGGCGTCAAGCGGGATGCCGTTATAAAAGCGGATATCGGAGTGCTCGGAGAGGTGACGGCTAAAGAGCAGGAGGCTGCGAGCGCGCTGCTCAACCTCTCCAATAAGAGAACACAGATCCTGCATGATATGGCGACCGTGCTCGGCAAGGAGCCGGAGGATATGACGATCAATAAAATGGTCGAATTCCTTGCGAATCAGCCGAAAGAACAGGAATTGCTGATAAAGCGGCGGGACAGACTGCTGGAAGTGGGATCGCAGATGAAGATACTGAACAGTCAGAACGAAGCGCTTTTAAAACAGGCATTGGAAATGGTAGAGTTTGACCTTACGCTGCTAAAGAGCATGCGGCAGGCGCCGGAGACTGCCAATTACAATAAGGACGCGTACAATACAGGCGATTTGCTTGGAGGTAGCGGCTTTGATGCCAAGCAATAGCAATAAAAGGTCGGGAGGAAATCTGCCATGGCAAATAGTTTTGGAACTTTATATATCGGTGTGTCCGGCTTGCAGAGCAGCCAGAATGCACTGAACATTACAGCGAATAACCTCGCAAATATTGACACTGTCGGATATGTGCGCCAGCAGGTGCAGTATGCGGACAGAGATTATGTGAATCTGAATAAGGCATCTGCGATCAGCAAACAGCAGACAGGCCTGGGCGTAATGATCGGAGATGTCGTTCACACAAGAGATATCTTTCTGGATCGTTCTTATCGGACGCAGTCTTCGAGGCAGGCATTTTACCAGGCGTGTTACGATGCGGCTTATGAGGTAGAGACATATTTTCAGGAGATGGAGGGGCAGGCGTTTCAGGGAGCTATGCAGGATTTCTGGGAATCTTTCCAGGAACTTTACAAAGCTCCGGATGACGGCGTATACCAGAATCTGGTAATACAGAAAGCGGCTCTTTTCCTGAGCAGAGCATCGGCAGTCTATTCCGGTCTGCAAAGCTACCAGTACAATATCAATACACAGATCAGGGATGATATCGAGCAGGTCAATGATCTCGGCAAAATCATCTATGAGCTGAATATGGAGATTCAGAAGATAGAGGCGGGGGGGATCGAGACGGCGATGACCCTGCGTGATGCCAGAGATATGGCGCTCGATGAGCTGTCGGCATTGGTGGATATCACCTATCACGAGACGGCGGACGGCATCGTGAAGGTCAGTGTCGAGGGCGTTGAGTTTGTGGATGAGGCGAAGTGCTATGAGATGGGGATGAAAAACGACAAGCTTACGGGCTTTGTCACGCCCTACTGGCCGCAGCTGTCCAATATGACCAGCGGGAAATATGTCAATGTATTTAACTTTTCAGAGGATATTTCCACGGAAAATAAAAACGATATGGGCGAGCTCAAGGCGCTGATACTGGCCCGGGGCGACCGTGTTGCAAACTATACGGATATCACCGGTATGAACAGGGACACCTATAACGATACCACGGGTATGTCGGTGATGCTGACTGCGGAAGCGCAGATGGATCAGCTGATTCACAGCATCGTGACGGCGCTGAACGATATCCTTGCCCCCAATGTGGAAGCGGGGCAGACTATCGAGAAGCTTGCGGGAGCGGGAACTACAAGTATTACGGTGACGCTTGCGGACGGGACGACCAGACAGATCGATGCCGATACGAAGATTCTGGATGCGGAAAACTGCCATGTCGGTTCCGACAAACAGCTTCCGCCGCGGGAACTGTTCGAGCGAATCGGTACGGAGCGTTATACGGAGGCTACTTACACGGATGCAAACGGCGCTGCGCACACCATCTATATTTATAACGAAGAAGACCCGAATGACACGACCATGCAGTACACCCTGCAGAGCCTTCATATTAATCAGGACCTTCTGGAGGAGGAATCGCTGCTTCCGCACTTGTTTGTCGGCGACTATAAGGTCGGATATGATCTGGCGGCGAAACTGGCTGCCATGTGGGAAGAGGAATCGACGTTCTTAAGCCCGAACGACACCAAGCCGTGCAGCTTCAAGGATTACTATCAGTCGATGATCGGTGAGATGGCGACCACCGAGAATATCTTTAATTCCATCGCAACAAATCTTGCGGCTACGGTGGCGTCGGTGGACAATCAGCGGCAGGGAGTGATTGGAGTATCTTCCGATGAAGAGCTGACCTATATGATTAAATACCAGAATGCATACAACGCGTCCAGCCGTTTTATCAATGTGGTCAATGAGATGATTGAGCACTTGCTTACGTCGCTGGGATAACAAGCAAAACATAATACAGGAAAAGAGGAAGTTATATGCCGTCAACATTTTTTGGTTTAACAATCGCATCGTCCGGTCTGAGCGCATATCAGATCGCACTGAATACAACCGCAAACAACTTATCAAATGTGCAGACTCTTGGGTATACCAGACAGCAGGCAAACCGGGAGGCGTCGGGGGCGCTTCGCGTATATGCGAAGTACGGGTGTATGGGAACCGGCGTCACGACTAATTCCATTACGCAGGTGCGCAATGAGTACTACGATACCAAGTACTGGTATAACCAGTCTTCAGTAGGGCTCTTTGAGACGAGACTTGATTACCTGAGTCAGATTGAGAATTATTTTGTCGATGACGATACGGCGAAGGGATTTTCCACGATTTTAAATAACATGTTCAATGCGCTGGATACCTTGAAAGGCAATGCGTCCGACACGAATATCAGACAGCAGTTTATCGGAAGCGCGCAGAACTTTGCGACCTATTTCAACAGCGTGGCGTCAGGGCTCGGACAAATTCAGAGCAGCACGAACGAGGAGATCAAATCGACAGTCGCAAACATTAACGCGATCGCGGAAAAGATTGCAATTTTAAATAAACAGATCAACGTCATCGAAGTTCAGGGCGGCCATGCAAATGAGCTGCGTGACGAGCGGGCGCTTTTGATTGACGAACTGTCGGCGATCGTTCCGACGGAGTGCAAAGAGAGCCCGGTGACAAACACCAACAATCCGGAAATGGAAACCGGCGGCACATATTTTACAGTGAAAATCGGAGGTCAGCTGCTGGTGGATACCTATGATTACAATGAGCTGAACTGTGTGGCGCGCGATTACAAGGTAAATCAGTCCGATATTGAAGGTCTGTACGATATCAAGTGGGCGAAGACCGGAAATACATTTGCAGGCGGAGCAACCCATATGTCCGGTTCTCTCAAAGCATTGTTTGATATCCGCGACGGAAACAATGCGGAGAACTTCACGGGGAAGACAAAGGTGCTTGACGCCAATACATTAAGGATTTCGAACCCGTCTATCACGAGAATAGAAGATATGACAATGCCGGAGCAGGGCGTGCTGACCATCAACGGAAGACAGTATGCGTATTCGGGATTTGAATTTACCTATAAGAAGGACGCAAACGGAAACGATACCGATGAAATCGAATCCTTTACCTTTAAGCTTCAGCAGGGGCTCAACAGCGAGGAGAGCGGCCGGGTAGACGGAAGGGACGCAATGATCGGTTCGGTGGTGGACTCCATGGGCGTTCCGTATTATATGGCGCAGATGAATGAGTTTCTGCGCAGCTTTGCCGCTTTGGGAAACGAGATATTAAACAGCAAAGACGTGCAGAATTTAAACGGAGATCCGACAGATAATTATGCGTTTTTTACCGGAAAAGATAAACTGACCGGTTTTGAATACATCTTTAACAACGATGCGCTTGCGAACGGCACGGCGGGGACAACTTCGATGTCGGATACTTACTACAAACTGACGGCGTCGAACTTCTGCGTATCCACGCTCTGCGTCAAAGATCCGACATTGCTTGCGACGACGAAAACCATCACCGGCGAGAGCGGTGTGGATGGTTACGAACTGCTTGAGGAGCTTGCAAAGCTTAAAAGCGACGTGGTATTGTACCGCGGCAGCACGACAGAGGATTTCCTGAAATGTATGATTGCGGATATCTCGATTGACGCGCAGGAGTCCAAGATATTCTATCAGAATTATGCAAATATCGGAAATACCATTGAGAACCAGAGAATGTCAATTTCAGGCGTGGATGAGGATGAGGAAACCTTAGACCTCGTGAAATTCCAGAACGCGTATAATCTTTCGTCGAAGATGGTTTCGGTGATGGCGGAGGTATATGACAGATTGATATTAGAAACCGGCGTATAGGAGGAATGAAACATGCGTATTACCAATAATATGATACTTCACAACACCACGAAAAACATCAGCGGCAATAAAGTAAATGTCGATGCGTTAAATAATCAGATGACTTCGCAGAAAAAAATTCAGCGGCCGTCCGAGAACCCGGTGATCGCGATCCGTGCGCTGCGGCTGCGGAGTACGCTGAGCGAGATTGACCAGTATTACGAAAACAATATCCCGGATGCGGAATCCTGGCTGGATATTACCGACAAGACGATCTTAAACATTATCTCCATCATCACGGACGTCCGGACACAGTGCACGTCGGGAGCCAATGACCCGCTGACGGAGGAAGACCGGAATACCATCCTCACACAGCTTGAAAAGCTGAGCTCGCAGATTTATTCCGAGGGGAATGCGGAGTATGCGGGGCGGACGATATTCACCGGCTATCGTACCAATCAGACACTTACCTTTATGGAGAACGACAGTGATATCGCATATGATATCGAGCAGAAGTTCAGTTTTTCGGATCTGCGGGAGCACCGCTACTACAGCGATGAAGTGATAATGCCGAACACCAGTGCGGACGTATTGAACACCGCGGCAATCTCAAATCCGAAAGAGGGGACGTTTGAGAGAGTGCGTCTCGATTACGGAAAGATTGATTATCTGGTTGCATCGGACGGCACACAGCTTGACGGAACCACAAATACGAACGGCAATATCGACTATACCGATGCGGACGGCAATGTTCTCGGCAGCGTCAACGTGACGGTGTACGAGACGCTGGAGGAGTGGGCAGCGGCAGGAGCGAACAATACCTATGAAATCGACGAGACCGGCGGGCCGGGCGGCGTATTTATCCGGGAGACCGGAGAGCTGATACTCGGAAAGGATGCGGCATCGGAGATAAAGGACAACAAGGCAAACCTGGAGCTTAATTACAGCAAGACCGGTTTTGACAAAGGGGAGGTCCGCCCGGAGTTTTACTTTAACTGCACCGATAAGACAGTGGCAGGGCAGCCGGTCGAATATATAAAATTTGATGCGGACGGCAATGAGATTTACCAGGATATCAATTATGTGGTTGCTACCGGCGGACAGACGCTGACGGTCAACACACATGCGTCAAAGGTTCTGGATGCGTCTCTCGGCCGCGATGTGAGCGAGATGATAGAGGCGGTCCGCTTTGCGATCGATGCGAATGACAAGGTGAAAAAGCTTGAGGAAATGCAGAAAATGGAGCAGTATTCCGACGATTATTCGCAGGCTGCGCTCGAGTCCTGGCTGACGGCGGCGAAAAAGGAGCGGGATTACGCGGACGACAACATGCAGAAGCTGTACAATTCCTACATCGGGGACTGTGACAAATATCTGGAGATGGCGAATCTGGCGCATACGGATGTAGGTTCAAAGGGAGTCAGCCTCGCTCTGACGAAAAACCGTATGGAGAACCAGCAGACGACGGTGGAGACGCTGAAATCGACAAACGAGGACAGAGAGCTGTCGGATATCATTATTGATTACACATCGGCTTACACTGCGTATGAGGCTTCTCTGCAGGCGGCGGCGAAGGTAAACCAGAATACGCTACTTAACTTTATCTAGGGGGAACAGACATGAAGGCGACAACCAGACTTTTCGGGGAGATTGATATCAACGAGGAAAAAATTATTACTCTGGAGCGGGGGATGATCGGATTTCCGGATCTGCAGAGATTTGCACTGATTTTTGACGAGGAGAAAGGGCTGGATGCAACCTCTATCATGTGGTTGCAGTCGATGGATGACGCGGCTGTCGCTTTTCCGGTGATGCATCCGAATCAGATAAAACAGGATTACAATCCGACGGTGAATGACGAGATGCTTTCACCGTTGGGACGGCTGAATGAGGACAATACCTACGTGCTTGTCACGCTGACGGCAAAGCCTAAAAAAGAGGATACCACAGTGAATCTGAAGGCGCCGATTGTCATTAACACGGAAACCAGAAAAGGATGTCAGATAATTGTCGAGGATGACCTGCCCGTGAAATTCAGAATTTGCGATGCGTTAAAAGAGAAGAAAGAGAAAGCGGGGGAATAGGCATGCTTGCACTGACAAGGAAAAAGGGAGAGTCTCTTGTAGTCAACAACAACATCGAGATAACGGTCTTAGAGATTCGGGGAGATCAGGTGAAAATAGGAATTGCAGCACCCAGAGAGGTTCCGATTTACCGCAAGGAAGTATATCTGCAGATTCAGGAGGAGAACAAGGCGGCATTCAATGCCGAAGACCTGGAGGCTTTGAAGAATCTTTTGTAGCGGCAGTTAATAAAACAAAAGATATTTCCGATATAAAACGTAGAACAATGGGGGCGTGGCGCCCATAAGAGAAGCAGCAATATCACACGGAGGTGGTAGAAATGGAAAAGATAAGTGGAGTGTCGTATCAGGGAAGTACGGCATTGACAGCAGCACCGGCCGTTGCGAGTGCACCGGAGCCAGCTGCAAAGCCAGAGGCGCCGGCGCCGGCGCCGGAGACGACGGCGGCCGTGCGGGAGGCTCCGAGAAATCCGCAGGATGAGGATGAAGCCGCACAGCAGGAGAAGACCGCTGCGCAAAATGCACAGGTTAAGAAGGCGGTAGAAGATTTGAGCCGTCAGATGAAGAATTCTGTCGCAGTGTTCGGTATCCATGAGAAGACAAATCGTGTCACGATCAAAATTGTAGACAAGAGCACGGAAAAAGTGATTAAGGAATTCCCGCCCGAGGAAACACTTGATATGATTGCAAAAGTGTGGGAGGTTGCAGGAATTCTCGTGGATGAAAAGCGATAGGATTCTATGAGAAAGGAAAGGTGACAATATGCCGATTCGTATTACGGGTTTAAATTCAGGATTGGATACCGAGGCGATTATTTCCGCGCTGGTATCATCTTATAACTACAAGACACAGAAGTATAAGAAGGCGCAGACGAAGCTTTCATGGAAGCAGGATGCATGGAAGACGCTGAACGCAAAGATTTACAGTCTCTATACCGGACTGGATGAAATGCGTTTTTCGAAGAACTTCAACATGAAGCGCACAACGGTTTCCGACAGCACAAAAGTAAGTGTTACCGCGTCCAGCAGCGCGCCGAACGGAACTCAGAAGTTAAACGTTATTAAGATGGCGCAGGCGGGATATCTGACCGGAGGAAAGCTGGCCGACAACACATCGGAAGCGACAACACTGGCAGAGCTTGGCTATACCGGCGGCAACGGGACGATCAACCTGACCAAGGGAGACGGCACGACAGCCCAAATAGAGATCACCCAGGGAACGACCGTTAAGAGCTTTCTCACCTCGTTGAAAGAGGCAGGCGTCACCGCGAACTATGACAATGTCAACAAACGTATTTATGTGAGCTCCGAAAAGAGCGGCGTGGACAATGATTTCACCTTAACCGGCGCGGACGTGGACGGCGCAAATGCATTGTTTGCGATGGGCTTAAGCGTTAATTCCAGTGCGACGCAGGCGACCTACGAGTCTTATGCGAAGTACAATTATGTGGATTTCGATAAGACGAAGGGCGAAGTTGCCGACATTTTACAGAACGTAAAAGGTGCGCTGGATGCATATCGCGCTGCACAGGAAGCATATAAGAAAGCGTCGGCGCAGAATGCGAATATGTCGGCTGCGTACGGTTATGCGACCGCATATGCGGCGATGAAGGATGCGCTTGCGGGCAGCGGTTTAAGCGCGGCAGATCAGGAGAAACTGCAGACGCTTCTCGGGATGTCTGCAACGGACCGTGTAAATTCCGTGATGGATGCGAGCGGAAACGTTTACTCGCAGGTTAAGACGGACTCGGATCTCTACACGACCTATAAGGATGAGAACGGCAATTATATCCAGCGCGTGATTACCAATCAGGGCAGCGACGGCAATACCTATACGCTCAACAATGACGGTAATTATGTGGATGCGAGCGGAAATGTATATACGGCGACCGGTGTGACTGCGGCGGACGGATCGCTGGAGTATAAGACGACCTTGCCGGACGGCACGGATGTCACGGTTAATTTTGACGACAAAAATCAGACGACAACGTTCTATGAGGCTACCAAGACCGAAGTCGGCACGGGATATTACGAATACACCGACAGCGACAAGGTGACCTATACGCCGAACGATACCGGCACATATGTCGGGTCCGACGGAAAGAGTTACATGCTTTACGGCACCACGATGATGGAGATTGACGCTCAGGGCAATCAGGTGACCGGCGGACGGACTGCGACGGTAGGAGCCGGGACCGAGATTATGAAGGATGTCTATACACGCGGCGCGGCGCTTTCCGACGTGAAGATTTCAACCGAAGTCCTGGAGGATTTGAAGACCGGCAATGCATCTCTGACGGATGAGTTTTTAAGCGGACTTACCGGAAATGTGATTGCGGTGAAAACTTACGAAGAGGGGGCTGATATCCTCGATGACGGGGATCCCGCGACAAGTCCCGAGGCTTATTCGAGAGAGGATATCATTGCGGATGTGAAGTCTGCGTATGCAACCGGAACCTATGTGGATGCAAACGGTGTGACACAGAATCTTGGAAGCAGCGGCGCGGCCGGAGTTACGGCTCTGACAAACACCTACGCGGCGGAGATTAAGAACAACAACGCTGTCATGGAAGACGCACAGGAGACAATGGAAGAGCACAATGTGCTCGCGTCGATTGCGGCGACGAAAGCAGGTTCCGCGGAGGAGACCACGGCGCTCAATGATTTTGTGACGCAGGTACAGAACGCGAAGAATATTCTGAATACGGCAAACTACAATTCGGATGCAAAGAAGGTTGACGGACAGGACGCATTGATTAAAGTCAACGATATTGTATATGAAGGAAGTTCCAATGCATTCTCGATCAACGGCTTAAACATTAATCTGCAGGGTGTAACCGGAGACGGCGAGGAGAATGCGATTACAATTACGACGCAGACCGATACACAGGGAATTTATGATAAGATCAAAGATTTCCTGACACAGTACAACAGTTTGATCAACGAGATGAATGCGCTCTACAATGCCGACACTGCAAAGGGATATGAGCCGCTGTCGGATGAAGAGCGGAGCGCGATGTCTGAATCCGAGATTGAGAAGTGGGAAGCAAAGATCAAAGATTCCCTGCTGCGCCGAGACGATACGCTCAGCAGCGTGATAAGTACGATGACGACTGCCATGAGCCAGGGATATGAAGTAAACGGCAAGAAGATGTATCTGTCCAGCTTCGGAATTAAAACATTAGGATACTTCATTGCACCGGAAAATCAGCACAACGCGTACCATATAGACGGCGATGAAGACGATGCTTCGGTAAAGGGAAATGAAGATAAGCTGATGACGGCGATCACACAGGATCCGGATGCTGTGATTAACTTCTTCCAGCAGCTGTCACAGGGGCTGTATGACGAGGTCGGAAAGAAGATGCGGGCAACCACGCTGAGCAGCAGCTACACCGTGTACAACGATAAGGAGATGGCGTCCGAGTACAGCGATTATACGGATGTAATCAAAAAGTGGGAAGAGAAGCTGCAGGCACAGGAGGACTATTACTACCAGAAGTTCTCGCAGATGGAGACCGCGCTTGCAAAATTAAACAGTCAGAGTTCTTCACTTGCAAATCTGCTGGGAGGCTGATATTATAAAAGTGAGACATAGCGATACAGGGCTTATGGTGATTCATAAGCCCTGTTCACAATAAGGAGGTTTACAACATGATAGCAAATCAAGGGTATGCTGCATACGCGAATAGTAAGATTATGACAGCATCGCCGGGAGAGCTGACGCTGATGCTCTATGAGGGTGCAATCAAATTTTGCAACCTTGCCATCGAAGCAATTCAGAACAAAGATATTGAAAAAGCGCATAACAATATCATGAAGGTGGAGCGAATTATCGAAGAGTTTCAGGCTACGTTAAATCATCAGTATCCGGTGGCGAAGGATTTTGACAACGTATATAATTATCTTATGGAATGTCTGCGGGAAGCAAACCTGAAAAAAGATCAGACTATCTTGGAGGAAGTGTTAAAACACCTCCGCACCATGCGAGATGTGTGGAAAGAGGTCATGCATCTGTCAAGAGCCCCGAAGATGTCAACAGAACAGTAGGATTGTGTATGAATGACAAAAATTATGTAAATATCCTGTTGCAGGATTTGAGAAAGAAAAAACAGGTGCTGGATAAGATTATTCAGGCAAATGGGAAACAGCAGTACGCATTGGAGGATCCGAATCTTGATCCGGATGATTTTGATGTAATTGTGGAAGAGAAAGCCAGGCTCATTCAGCAGCTTGAACAGCTTGATGACGGGTTTACGCAGATTTACGAGCGTGTCAGAGAGCCTCTGCAGACGCAGAAGGAGCTGTATGCGGATGAAATCAAAGAAATGCAGCAGTTGATACGCCAGCTGACAGAGAAGAGTGCGGACATTGAGGCGCAGGAGAAGCGGAATAAGGCGCTGATGACGCAGAAGTTTGCCAGCGTGCGCAAACAGGTCAGAGAAGTGAGGGCCAGCCAGAAGGTGGTCAACCAATACTATCAGAACATGATGAAATCAAAGTTCATCAATCCGCAGTTCCTTGATAATAAAAAATAACAAAATAAAACATAAAAGAGCAGGAAACTCCGAAAAGGGTTTCCTGTTCTTTTCGAAAATGTGAAGAACAGGAGACAATTAGAAACGATCCGCGGCGTATTGGAACTGGTGGAAGAGGTACCGCAGGAATAATATGAGGAGACGGGGAGAATGAGAAAAAACATCTTATTGCTCACGGGATCAGGAATTTACGGAGCACTTGGGAGTTATCTTGAAGCATTTGAAAGGGAATTTTTAAAACTGGGCTATAATACGGTTGTGGTTGATGTGGAAAAAACCGATTATCTCGAACGGTATCGCTGGACCGTGGAGCATTATCCGATTTATGCCGTGGTAGACTGCCAGGGGGTGTGGGATGTAATCAAGTGTGAGGTCGGCAGCCTTAAAGATGCCGTAAAGCTTCACTATTTCTGCGACCATCCGCTGTATCATTTTGAGCGGCTTGCACGGACAGAGGCGGATGAAGTGATTGTGAATATTGACAGAGCGCATGTGCGCTATCTGCAGAAATATTATCCGCAGTTTGCGAGAACCGCCTTTATTCCGCTGGCGGGAAACGGGGCGGACCGTCTGGTCCCTTACGGGGAGCGGGAGATAGATGTCCTCTTTACCGGGTCCTACTGGCTGCCGGAAACGCCGGCATGGGAGGCGGAAAAGGACTTTGCCGACAGACTCAAAGCGGGTGTCTGCCGCAGAATGCTGACGTGTTCCTCAGTGACAATCGAGTCGGCAACGGCGGAACAATTGGAACATATGCAGGTGACACTCGACAGCCGTGAGTTTGCAGGGGTTTTGAGTGAGCTAAAGGATGTCGAGAGCTATGTGCGCCGTGTGAACAGGGACCGTGTCATTCGGTCTCTGCTTGCGGCCGACATTAAGGTTTCCGTATACGGCGCGGGGTGGGAAGAACTGCGGTGTGAGGGCAGGGAACATCTTGCGGTGCTGAACGGAAATGCGGAAGCGGCGCGCCGGGCGCTGGGACATGCCAAAATCGCGCTGAATGTGATGCCGGGATTTAAGGCAGGTTTTCAGGAGCGTATTGCGGCGGCAATGTTAAGCGGTGCCGTTGCGGTCACGGACACAAGCAGTTATATAGAAGAAGAATTTTCCGACGGAAGAGACATTGTTTTGTACCGTCTCGAGACGGTAGAAGAGCTTCCGCAGAAAATCAAGGCATTGCTGCAGGATACCGAAGGGAGCAGAGAAATCGCAGAGGCCGGACAGAGAAAAGCGCTGGCATCGCACACCTGGGAAGTGCGTGTGCGGCAGATGGCAGAGCTGATCGAACGGTATCACGGCGGCGCGGGGCCTGCGGCGGAACAAAATTGCGGCGGAATGTCAGAGCCTTCGGAGGGAGAAATGCCGCTATGCGGACAGAGGCTGGAAATTAAAAATGAGAGGGAACGGGTTTCCGTTTCTATGTGGAAAATCGGGGAAGCGCTGAGCTGCAGAATCAACGAATTGACAGAACTGTATAACAGCGGGTATGCAACAGACGAAGACGTGGTCGGTTTTCTTGAGAACCTGAAAGACTGGCAGGACAAGATGAGTGATTTGTGTGGACGCCGCTTTTTTTCAAGGGAGAATCTCTCCGTATTTTCCGGGACATTGCGCGGTATGATGCAGGAAGAGGGCGGTTTTGACCGAAGCATGATTCTGATGTGTATGACGGCCGACAGTCTGCTGCTGCGGATGGAAGAGCGGGTGCGGGCCGCAGAGCTGGAAGAGATGCTTTTGGGTGAAACCTCGTTTTACGACATGAGAAATTATGAGGAGCTTCTGGCAAAACATATCCTGCGCAGATATGAGAACAGCGAAGATCCCGGACATCTGCTGTGGACAGAATCCGTCCGCACGGGCGGCGGCGTGAGGCGCTACCCGCAGCGGCTGTATGAGAAATACCGGGACTTTTCTGCGGATATGCGGTATGACAGCGAAAAGGGCATGCTGTATGTGATGCACTGCGGGAAGCGCCTTTATTACCCGGGCAGTTATACGCCGGAAATGGTATACACGGAATACAGCTTTTGCTGTATGGAACAGGACGAGGATTCGCCGCACTGTTATCTGGACGGGCGATTTCCGGTTGAAGAGGGGGCTGCGGTCATTGACGCCGGCACGGCGGAAGGAAATTTTGCATTGGAGATTGTCGAGAGGGCAGAAAAGCTCTATCTCGTGGAATGCGATTTCAAATGGATTCCGGCTCTGGAGGCGACGTTTGCTCCGTGGCGCGATAAGGTAACGATAATCCCCAAAATGCTGGGGGATACGGAGGACGAAACCCATACGACAATTGACGGGATTGCGGCGGGAGAGCGAATCGATATCATTAAGATGGATGTGGGGGGAGCCGAGGAGCTGGCGCTTGCCGGTGCAGGGAGGACATTCCGCGAAAATCCGGGCATTCGCTGTGTGATAGCCACCTATCACGCGAAGGGGATGGAGGAGAGGGTGATCCGTCGCCTGCACGCGGAGGGATTTCGGACAGAGAGCAAAGACGGATATGTGTTCTATAGAAATGAGAACGAAGCCCTGTGGGACATGGAATTGCGGCACGCACTTGTGCGGGCACAAAAAATTTGAAAAAAATTTTCTTTTGACTATAAAGTATCGAGACAATGGTCCGATATATAATACAAGTAAACAAGATAACAATTGTTACTTGAGGCGGAAGCTTACGCGGAGCGTACGGCCGTAAAGAGTGGAAGCCAGAAAACAAATCATATGCAGCATGGAAGCTGCATCATATTCAAGGAGGAAAAATTATGGTAGTACAGCACAATATGACCGCTATGAACTCTAACAGACAGTTAGGTATCACAACTGGATTACAGGCTAAATCGTCTGAGAAATTATCTTCCGGTTACAAGATCAACCGCGCAGCAGATGACGCAGCAGGTTTGACGATTTCCGAGAAGATGAGAAGCCAGGTAAGAGGCTTGAACAAAGCTTCTGCTAACGCACAGGACGGCGTATCCCTGATCCAGGTAGCTGAGGGTGCATTAGGCGAGACTCACTCCATCTTACAGCGTATGAACGAGCTGGCTACGCAGTCTGCAAACGACACTAACACCACAGCAGACAGAAGCGCTATCCAGTCCGAGATTAACCAGCTGGCATCCGAGATCAGCAGAATTTCTTCCACGACTCAGTTCAACACGATGAACCTGATTGATGGTAAGTTCGTAAGCAAGAACCTTCAGGTTGGTTCTCTCTGCGGTCAGAAAATTACTATCAGCATCACTGATATGTCCGCTACAGGTCTTGGCGTAAATGCTTTGAATGTAACGAGCTACGACGTTGCTGGTAAGGCAATGAGCTCCATCCAGGGCGCTATCAGCGAAGTTTCCAGAATGCGTTCCGAGCTCGGTGCATTACAGAACAGACTTGAGCACACCATCGCTAACTTGGATAACATTTCCGAGAATACTCAGTCCGCAGAGTCTCGTCTTCGTGACACTGATATGGCTGAAGAGATGGTTGAGTACAGCAAGAACAACATTCTTGCTCAGGCTGGACAGTCCATGCTTGCTCAGGCAAATCAGTCTACACAGGGTGTATTATCTCTGTTACAGTAATTTGATATCAGATTACAAAAAAGCCGGCAGTTTACTGTCGGCTTTTTCCTTTATTAAGGAACTGCGCCGCAGCTTTTTAAATAAAACAGAAGGGAAATAAATGCTGTGATAGAAGAGATAAGAAAAAACACAGAGACAGCAATCTGCGCGCTCTATCAGAACAGAGAACAGGAAGCGGTTCGGCTTGTCGCGGAGTTGCTGCAGGAATATCAGAAACTGATCCGGGAAATGCTCGTTGAATGGAAGGATGAACGGGCATTGATTTTTTTGGAGAGATTGAAAATGCTTGTGGAACAGTATCAGGCGCTGGATATGCTTGGTATGGCCGACTGTATGGAAGAATTTGCGCAGCTGATGATTTCTTTTTACGAAGAGGAATGCAGGAGCAGGCAGATGTAAAAACTGGGAAAGGCAGACAGGACTGTGAGAGAATTGTTAAAGAAAAACCGGAAGATATTAGAATGGAAATATCCTAAAGTACTGGAGGATTTAGAGCAGTGCGGTGAAGAAGAACAGGTAAGAATCGAACAGACGCGGGAGGGCATTCCTGTGCTGGCGATTGAACAGAACAACAGAATATGGTTCTTAAACAGCAGATTGAATCCCCGGCGTGCCGCACAGCTATATGCCGATCGGTATTCCATGCGTGCATTCGGAACGTATTTCATATTTGGATTTTCGGACGGAAAGCACATTAGAGAGCTTTTGGATAAAGGAGATAAGACAAATCATATTGTCGTGTGCGAACCCAGACTTGCAAATCTGCGTGCCGCCTGCAGTATCTTTGATGTCTCGGATATTTTAGAAGATGAGCGCGTAGCGATCTATCTGCCGGAAATGACGGATGAACTTACGTCTATTCTGACGTATCATCTGCAGTATGAGGAGTATCGGGTGACGGAGTTCTGCATTCTGCCGGGCTATGATATTTTATATCCCACAGAATGTGAAAGCTTTATGGACGGGATTGTAAATAAAATCGTGGATGAAACATTCGGACGGGGTACAAGAATCCTGTTTAACAGAATGATTCCGCAGTTTACGCTTTTTCATATGAAATATATGCTGGATCAGAGGAATATTGCGCAACTCAGAGAAAAGACGGAGCAGATGGAGCTGGGCGATATCCCTGCGATTATTGTATCGGCGGGGCCGTCTTTGGACAAGAATGTGAAAGAGCTTGCACGCGCACAGGGGAAGGCGCTGATTATCGTTGTGGACGCGGCGCTGCGCACGGTTTTAAAAGCGGGAGTGCATCCTGATCTCGTGTGTACGATCGACCCGGAGGCGCCGGACCGCTTTTTTGAAAATCTGGATCTGGACGAGATCGCCTGGTGCTGCAAAGGCCTGACGCGGCCGTGGATTATGGAACATTACGGGAAACGGGTTTATTATTACGGATTTTTCGAGAAGAAATGGAACGAATTGTTAAACGAGGCGCTCGGCTATGAGTTCCCGGATCTGTCGTCGGGCGGCTCGGTCACGTCGATTGCGTTTGCACTGGCGTGTTATCTGGGATTTCGGAAAATCATCCTGGTGGGGCAGGATATGGCATTTACAAACGGAATTTCACACACGGCAGGAATCGATGGGGCGTTCGGTGACAACGACGAATATATACAAAGCCGTATGCTGATAAAGGTGGAGGGCATTGACGGTGCGCTGCTCGACACGGATGTGCAGATGTGGTACTACAAACAGCAGTTTGAGAAGGTGCTGCGCCGAAACGAGGGAAAGCTTGAAGTTTGGAACGGTACGGAGGGAGGAGCGAGGATCGAGGGTGCGCCGAATCTTCCGCTGCGAGAACTGGTAGAGCGGGAATGCCAAAAGGAGTTTGATTTTTCGGGCCTCGAACGGCAGATAGAAGCGGCATTCGCGGGAAAGGCGCAGGAAAAAGAGCGTTTGGCCCGTCAGCTTTACGATATGGAAATTCAGGCAAAACAGCTTGACAGGCGTATTTACGATATGACGGAGTATCAGCGTGGGATATTAGAAAAAATGGATGACAAAAGCTGTCCGCAGGGAGAATTAAAAAAGATTCTCGTGGAAATGATAGACAGGAACGCGCAGTTAGAGCAGATGCCGCTGTTTGAGATGATGGCGCAGTACGCGCCGAAGGAATCGTATGAATTAAAAGATCACATTTATGAAAAGGAGGAAATGTCGGTTCGCGAGTTGGTGGAAAGCAGCCTGGGACTATATCAGGGATACGAAAAGGCGGCACAGATGCTGATCGAGGATATTCAGACATTCATATAAAATGAAAAAAATTTTAGTGGTCAAGGGACAGTCGGCGTATAATGTGCTGCGTCTGGCGGCGGATAAAATCTGTAAAGGTTTTGAAAACTGTGGGTATCAGGTGGACGTGATCGATATTCTTGCGGAACACGGAGCAGAGGAACTGATGGCAGTAAGCGAAAAAACGCAGGAATATGAATTCTACTTTTCGATGCAGGCGCTGTTCTGGAATCTGGAACAGCAGGAGATGCCGTGGCTTAAGGAGATGCGCCGTGTGGGATGGATCGTGGATGATCCCGTTTATCATGCGGCAAGGCTGATGCTCAGTACGGGAAAGAATGCAAATGTCCTGATTTCGAGAGATTCACATGCCGTGCAGGTGAGAAGGGAATATCCGAAATTTGATCAGGTTGTGACGCTTTATAACGGCGGTTTTCTTGGGGAGCAGAAAACGGACTGGCGCAAAAAGGATATCGATGTGTTTTTTCCCGGGACTTATATGTCACTCAGGCAGGCCGAAAAAGAGATTTGGCAGATGGAAGGCGGATTTCGGGAAATAGCAGATCGGGTAAAAGACCGGATCGTGGGAAGCAACCTTGCAAGTGTCTGGCAGGAAGAGCTTCGCGGCTACCTGCGCGAGATTAATTTTTCGGTCAGCGACGGGGAGTTTGAAACACTTGAACATGTGATGGGGCCGTTGGATAACTATCAGCGCGCTTATATGAGAGTGGCGATTATCGAGACGCTTTTGCAGAGCGGCATCAAAGTGACCGTTGTAGGCGCAGGGTGGGATCAGTACGAAGGAAAAGGAAGAGAAAATCTTACGATTCTGTCCGATCGGGGACTTGATATCACAGAAGTGATCGCTCTGATGGGGCGCGCAAAGATCGTATTGAATAATACGAATATCTTAGACGGGCTGCATGAGCGGATCGTCACGGCAATGCTTGCAAATGCGGTATCTGTGACGAATGAGTATGATATGATGAGTAACTTTTTTGAGAGCGGAAAAGAGCTTGTGACATTTCCGTTAAATGAGATCGGGAAACTGCCGCAGATTGTGGCGGACCTGCTTGCAAATCCGGATAAGGCGGAACGCATCGCAGAGGCGGGGTACAAAGCGGCGCTTCGCGCGCACACCTGGGAGCGGCGCGGGGAACAGATCATCAAGTGGATGCAGGACGGAAAACCGTTTACTTACGAGGCGGAGGGGGAATCGGCATGAAAGTGCTTGTGGTGCGGGGATTGTCTGCGTATGACGTGCTGGGAAGAGCGGCGGACGAAATCTGCAGGGGCTTTGAAAACTGCGGGTATGAGGTGGATCTGATAGACGCGGCGGCGGAACATGCGGCAGAGGCACTGCAGACAGCGGCGGAGCATGCGGATGAGTATGCGTTTTATTTTTCGATGCAGGCGCTGTTCTGGGATATGGAACAAAGAGAGATGCCCTGGCTGCAGCGGATCCGCCGTGTGGGATGGATTGTGGACGACCCGATTTACCACGCGCCGCGCCTTGCGGGGACAACCGGAGCAGACGCGCACCTGCTGACGATTCAGAACGGGCACGCAAAGCGGGTGCAGAAAGAATATCCGCAGATTGATAAGGCGGGGACACTGTATCACGGGGGCTTTTACGGCGGGTCCATGCCGGAGTGGGACAGGAAGGACATCGACGTCTTCTTTTCGGGAACATACTGTCCGATCAGCAAGGCGGAATGGGAGATGGGGCAGAGAGCCGACGTTTTCCGGGGAATCATGCACGAGCTTAAGGGTGAATTGATCGGCGAAAAGGCATATCGGGTGTGGTCGCAGGTATTGCGGGAGTACTTTGATAAGATCTCCTTTGCGGTCAGCGAGGAGGAATTCCGGGATATCCTTGAGGTGATGGCGCCGCTCGAGAAATACCAGAGGGCATGGATCCGCACGAAGATGATCGAAGCGCTTTTAAAAAGCGGGATAGAGGTATCCGTCGCCGGGAACGGCTGGGAGAACTATGCGGGGGCCGGAAAAGAAAATCTCCGTATCATAGCGGCGGGAGGTATCCCGATTGACGAGACCGTGCGGCTGATGGGGCGCTCGAAAATCGTACTCCACTGCATGAACTTTTTTGACGGAATGCATGAGCGCATCTTTACGGCGATGCTGGCAAATGCCGTGTGCGTCTCGTACCGCTATGATACGCTGTCTGAATTTTTCCGGGAGGGAAAAGAAATTGTGACATATCCGCTGACACGCCTGGAAGAACTGTCGGAGATTGTGACGGATCTGCTGGGGCATCCGGATAAGGCGGAGGCGATTGCGGCCGCGGGCTTTCACGCGGCAATCGAAAAACACACCTGGGAGCGGCGCGGGGAGCAGATCGCAGAGTGGATGAAAAGCGGGAAGGATTTCTCTTATTGAGAAATCGTATCGAGAATCGTTGTGACGCGGTGGGAGAATGTGTGAAAATCACGCATTTTTCCCACCGCGTTTTCTGCAATCTGGGCCCGTTCGGCCTCATGGGAAAGGTAGTGGCGGATTTTGGCGCAGAAGTCCGCTTCGCTCTCATAGAAGACGAAATCTTCCCCCGGGACAAAGAAGTCAAGAAAGTCCTCCTGAAAATTCGAGAGCAGGAAACCGCCGCTGCCCATGATATCCATACAGCGGAGCGGAATGCCCGTGTGGATGCTGCGCAGCGTGATATTCAGATTGATTTTGCTGTGTCGGAACACCAGCGGCATCACGGTCTCATAGTCGATCGGCCCGACGTACCCGGCAAGAGGAAGCTCGGGGGACGGCCGATGTGTGAACAGTTTGAGAGAAAACTGCTCCGAAGCCTGTTTTAAGAGTGCGATGCGCTCGCGGGAAGTAATCTTGCGGCACAGAAAATAGTTGGCGTAGACATAGGCGTCGGACTCGGTACCGCCTTGCATCGGCTGATACGGGCAGGCTTTCTGCAGGTCGGCAAGAATATTCGGGGTGAGAAGTTTCTCGAGGAGAAAGGCGCCGTATATCTGCTGCTGCGCGTTCATGATCGCGTCGAGATAGCCCCTTGTAAAGGCGGGAAGATTCTCCAGGCGCTCAAAGAAATTGTGTTCCTCGTTGTAGAGCGAGCCGACAAAAGAGACATCCGAGGACACGGTGGAAAGCAGCGACTCCGGGCAGGGGAGCGCGGCAAGCCGCGCGGGGTCCGCGGCAAGCGGAAGATAGTATACCGTGGAAATTCCCGCGTCGTGAAACGTGCGCCAAGCGGCTTTGTCGAACAGGAACACATAGTTGCAGGGGTTAATCAGCGTACAGGAATAGAGCGCAACCAGCGGGCTGTCATAGACGTAGGAGACGTAAGGCAGGTTGTGACGCATGCAGCAGTTTGATAAAACCGGAAAATAGTTAAATGAGAACACAAAGTCATAGTCCGCAGCTTCTGCGGCAGCGTCGAACGCGGCGTCAAAATCCGAATTGCTCCTGTCATGGTAAGCCTCGTGGAAAAAGAGGTCACAGGAGACCCCGTGGGAGACAAAGGCATGGATCATATCGTGTTTTGCAAACGCGGGGGAATCTAAAAATAATATGCGCATGGTAATCAGTCCTCCGTTGATAATCCGTAGGCGAGCGAGAGCATTGTGAGCAGCCGTTCGGGATAGTTGTGGTATTTGATCACGGTTTCAAGGCCGTTATGGGCGATTTCTCTGCGCTCCGCATCGTGGGTCAGATAGTACTCCGTTTTATCGAGCAATTCCTCCTCGCCGGTGTAGCAGTCGAGGTCGCTGCCAATTGTAAAGCAGTCGGCAAGCTCGGACTGGTAGTTTGTGAGGAGAAAGCCGCCGCACGCGAGAACGTCAAAGACGCGCAGCGGAAGGGCGGTGCGTATCGCCTTCGCGGTAATGTTTAAATTAATCTTACTGTGATGAAACACCAGCGGCATCTCGGTCAGCGTTTTCACCGGACCGCAGTTTTTCACCGGAATACCGGTGGTATCGCTCGCAGTATAGAGACTGACCGGATAGCGCCCGCCGAGCAGCCGCATCGTGCGCACCCGCTCCGTTGCAGAGATTTTGGCGCACAGATAAATCTGTGCCGTCGCGGCGCGGTCATCGCGCCGGAATGTCTCCAGGGGCGTATAGAATCCGGGCAGACAGGCGCGGAAGGAATCGACGACGGAATCGGACAGCAGTTCCTCGAGGAAATAACAGCCGTAGATTTTGCTCTGCGCTTCCATAATGCCCTCAAGGTAACCTTTCAGGTAATCTGGAGCTCCGGTCAGGCGGTCGTAAGGGCATTTTTCGGTATAAAGTGATCCGACAAAGGCGACGGCGCCGGTATATTTGCGGCAGTCGGCCTCGGAGGCGGACTCTATGACGTTTTGCCAGCGCGCCGGATTGCTCGCAAGCGGAAGATGAAAGATACAGTCCGGATTCTGCGGATGAAATTCCTCGTACTGGGCTTTGTCGAAAAGAAAGATGCGGTTCCATGGATTTTTGATGCAGTCGGAGTAGAGTTCCATAACGGGGCTGTCCACGGTCCAGCAGATGTACCGGATATGGAAAATGTTGCAGACCTCGGAAATAAACGGATAAAAATTGACGCTGAATACAAAATCATAAGGATGAGACAAAAGCTCCTCCTTTAACGCGGTCAGTCCCTCTAATGGGGTGGTTTCCTTATTGTATATTTCCAGGGTGATTTCGGAGACATGGTTCCCGAGCTCCTCGAATCCGGCGATGATGTCCGGTTCACAGATGCTTCCGTATCGATAAAATAAAATATTCATAATAGATGATTTTTCCTGTGTGCAGTAAAGGTACACTGCTTGTAATGATGTTTCTGATAGTATATAATAAATCGTGCCTTTATGCAATCGTTTACGCAAGAAAAGGTAATGGGAAACGAAAAACAGTTCGATATAAATAATATCGCAAGAGGCAGTAACAAGCAAGGAGGCTTTCATTTATGTTAAACGGTAAAACAATTCTGGTCACCGGAGGAACCGGTTCCTTCGGCAACGCATTTACGCAATATGTCTTAGAGCATTTCGAACCGAAGAAAATCATCATTTATTCCAGAGACGAGTACAAACAGTTTATCATGGCAAATAAATTTAAAAAATACGAGGATAAGCTGCGTTTTTTTATCGGGGACATCCGCGACAGGGATCGTCTGTACCGCGCGTTTGACGGGGTGGACTATGTGGTGCATGCGGCGGCTCTAAAGCAGGTGCCGGCGTGCGAGTACAATCCGATGGAAGCGGTAAAGACCAACATCAACGGAGCGATGAATATCGTCGACGCGGCGTTAGACTGCGGCGTAAAGCGCGTGGTGGCGTTGTCGACCGACAAGGCGGTGAACCCGATTAATTTATACGGAGGGACAAAGCTTGTCTCGGACAAGCTGTTTATTGCGGCAAACGCCTACGCGGGTGCAAAGGACGTGTGCTTCTCGATCGTGCGCTACGGGAATGTGGCGGGCAGCAGGGGTTCCGTGATTCCGTTTTTCCGCAATCTGGTCGCAAACGGAGCCGACAAGCTTCCGATTACGGATTATCGGATGACGCGTTTCTGGATCAGTCTTGATGAGGGCGTGCAGCTCGTCATCAAAGCGCTGTTCGAAGCCAAGGGCGGCGAGACCTTTATCTCGAAGATCCCTTCGTTCAAGATTACGGATTTGGCGCAGGCAATCTGGCCGGGCTGTGAGATGCCGGAGGTCGGAATCCGCGAGGGCGAAAAGCTCCATGAGATTATGGTGACAAGAGAAGACTCGATGATGACCTACGAGTATGAGAAGCATTTTATTGTGTATCCGCATTTTGACTGGTGGGACGGTTCTAAGATTCAGCCGGGTGGAAAGAAAGTGGAGCCGGGGTTTGAGTACAGTTCGGGAGAGAATAACGAGTGGCTTTCCGTCGAGCAGATTGCGGAGCGGCTAAAAGATGTCGAAGAACACTAAAACAGAGCGGTGTCCTCTGATATCCGTTATTATCCCGTGTTTTAATGTAGCCTGCTACCTGCCGCAGTGTATGGAATCACTCGAGAGGCAGACGATCGGAATCGAGAATCTTGAGTTCATTTTACGGAATATGCGAGGACGGAGGTGTAAAATGAAGCCGCTTATATCTGTCATTATCCCCTGCTTTAATGTGTCCCGCTACCTGCCGCAGTGTATGGAATCGCTCGAGAGGCAGACGATCGGAATCGGGAATCTTGAGCTGATTTTTGTGGACGACGCATCGACGGACGGAGGGGAGACCTGGCGCTGCATCACGGAATTTGAGCGGAGATATCCGGATTCCGTGATTGCGGTGCATTTGGAGAAAAACGGACGTCAGGGAGGCGCAAGGAATGCGGGGCTTTGCTATGCGAATGCGGACTATATCGGATTTGTGGATTCGGACGACTGGATTGAACCGCAGATGTACGAGCGCCTGTACCGGTGTGTGAGGGAAAACGAATGTGATATCGCAGGCTGCCGGATGTTTCTGAATTTTTCGGACGGGACAGAGGTACCCTACGAAAAGGAGGATGCGCCGGAGGAATTCGTACGATACGAGAAAAGTATCATTGAGGGCGGTATGCACTGGGTTTCCGATTTTATCAAAAGCGAATACAGCGCCGGGATTTATGCGGCGATTTACCGGAAGGTACTTTTGATGAAGCCGTATGTCTCATTCCCGGAGCATATGAAGTATGAGGACAATTACTGGCAGCCGGTGCTTCTTCTGTATGCGAGAAGCTTTTACCATCTGCCGGATAATCTGTATCATTATAGACAGCACGACGCGTCCACGGTGCATGAGCGCAATGACGTGCGGCAGCTCGACCGGCTGGACATCGAATTGATGAAGCTTGACACTTACCGGAAGCTTGGGATTTTCGAGCGCTTTGCAAAAGAGGTTGAATGGGATTTTCTGGGGTATTATTACGCGAATACGCTGTGGAAGCTCTGGCTGCTGTTCGACGAACCGCCGTATGAGGTTTTTGTGAAGATGACGGATACCGTAAAGGCATTGTTCCCGGATTACCGGGAAAATCCGTATTTGTCGAGGGAGCAGGAGAGTCTCAAGCATATTATGATCGGCCTGATCGACAGGAATCTGAACAGGCAGCAATTTTTGGAAACCGGAAACATTGTATTGGAATGGAGTCGTGGAGACATGGAGGAGAAAAGATGATTCAGTATTGTAAGAGATGTTGTTTACCGAGCACAAAACCGCACCTTTCTTTTGACGAGGAGGGGGTGTGTAATGCGTGCCGCAATTACGAGAACCGGAAGAACGTGGACTGGGCAAAGCGAAAAGAAGAGCTCATGGAGATTTTAGACCGCTACCGCTCGAAGGACGGCTCAAACTGGGACTGCATCATACCGGTCAGCGGCGGCAAAGACAGCACCTACCAGGTGATTACGATGCTGGAGCTCGGGATGAACCCGCTGTGCGTGACGGCGACGACCTGTGATCTGACGCCGATCGGAAGAGCAAACATCGAGAATATCAAAAAGATGGGCGTGGATTATATTGAGATGACGACAAACCGCGTGGTGCGTGCGAAGTTAAACCGCATCGGTTTGATTGAGGTCGGCGATATTTCCTGGCCGGAGCATGTGAGCATCTTTACGGTGCCGGTGCGCATGGCCGTGAATTTCAATATCCCGCTGATTATCTGGGGAGAAAATTCGCAGAACGAGTACGGCGGCCCCGCGGCTGCGGTGGAGAACAATGTGCTGGACCGCAGATGGCTGGAGGAATTCGGCGGAATGCTCGGACTGCGCGTCAACGACCTGATCGGGCAGGAGGGCATCCGCAAAAAGGACCTGATCCCGTTTACCTACCCGACGGACGAGGAATTAAAGCGTGTCGGAGTGACCGGCATTTTCCTCGGCTATTATATCCCGTGGGAAGGGCTGCATAATGTTCTTGTGGCGAAGGCACACGGATTTCAGAGCTGGGGCAAGGTGGTCGAGGGAGACTACGACGACTATGAGAATCTCGACAATTATCAGGCCGGCATCCACGAATACTTTAAATTCCTCAAGTTCGGCTTCGGCAGATGCTCCGACCAGGCGTCAATGCATATCCGCCGCGGACGGATTTCGAGAGAGGACGCGATGCGGGTGGTAAAGGAGCGCGACGGCGCGTTCCGGTGGACTTATCTGGACAAGAAGCTCGAGGATATTCTGGAGCCGCTCGATATTACCGTGGACGAGTTTATTAAGATCTGTGATGAGTTTACCAACAAAAAACTGTTCCTCACCGACAAAAACGGCAAGCTGATCAAGGACAAAAACGGAAACCTGACAAAGATTAACTACGACAATGAAAACGGAGAAGAAAAGCGCTAAATGGAGACGGTGATTATAGACTACGGGATGGGAAATCTCCTTTCCGTACAGAGAGCGTTTGAAAAATGCGGCTCGGATGCGGTGATTATCGACAATCCGCTCGAGCTGCGGAGCGCAGAGCATATCGTGCTCCCGGGCGTGGGGGCATTTCCGGATGCCATGGATCATCTGCGGCAGGGCGGATGGATCGAAGAGCTTGACCGGGCGGTACTTGAGAAAGAAGTACCGCTGCTCGGCATCTGTCTGGGCATGCAGCTTCTGGCGTCAAAAGGCAGCGAGGGCCGGGCGTGTGACGGCCTCGGTTATATTCCCGGGGAGATTGTCCTGCTCGAACCGGCGGACGGGCAGGAGCGGATTCCGCATGTCGGGTGGAATGATATCGAAAAACGCACGGACACGCCGCTTTTTGACGGAATCGACGACGGTACAAACTATTATTTTGTACACAGCTATCATTTCCGGGTCAAGAACGAGGAACACATCGCCGCAGTCACGCCTTACTGCGGCGGCTTTGTCTCTGCGGTCGCAAAAGGCCATATTGCAGGGACGCAGTTTCATCCGGAAAAGAGTCAGAAGGCCGGGTTTAAGTTGATTCGAAATTTTCTTACCTTGTAGAAAGCGATTCGGATTTTTCTATAAGACGGAATGTGACAGACAGCACAGAAGGAGCAGGAAATCGTTATGTTAAAGGTACGGGTAATTCCGACGCTGCTGTACAAATCGGTCGGTCTCGTAAAAGGGGTCGGATTTGATTCGTGGCGGCGGGTAGATACAGTGCTTCCGGCAATCAAAGTATACAATATGCGGGAAGTGGACGAGTTGATTCTCATGGATATCGAGGCGACAGCGGAGGGAAGAGAGCCGGATTACGAGTCAATACGGGACTTTTCGAGAGAGTGCTTTGTCCCGTTTACCGTGGGCGGCGGAATCCGGAATGTGGAGCAGATACGGCGGCTCCTCCGGGCGGGCGCCGATAAGGTATCGGTGAATACCGCGGCTTATGAGAATCCGGATTTGATCAGCCAGGGCGCCGGGATATTTGGTTCACAGTGTATTGTGGTAAGCATTGACTGTAAGAAGATTGACGGTGAATACCGCTGCTTTTCCCACAGCGGGTCGAAAGACACCGGGTATTCTCTGAGAGAGTGGGCGGCGATCGCCGCAGAGAAGGGCGCGGGAGAGCTGCTCGTGACCTCGATTGAGCGGGACGGCACGATGCAGGGCTACGAGATCGGGATGATAAGGCACGCCGCGGAGACGGTCGGCGTGCCGGTCATAGCGTCCGGAGGCGCCGGATGCTATGAAGACATGTATCAGGCCGTCACATCCGGAGGCGCATCGGCGGTCGCGGCGGCGAGTATTTATCATTTTACGGAGCAGACGCCGAAGGAAGCGAAGGAGTACTTAGGGGAGCGGGGCGTACCGGTGCGCCTGCGCTAAAAAAGCAGGCGCATAGCGCCTGCAAAATTATAGTGCACCGGAAAAGCATAGCGCCTGCTATAAATCGTCGGGATGTATAAACGGAATATTGCAGCGCGCAAAAATCTGCTCGTAGGTGTCGATGGCGGTCATAAGCTGCTGCTGTTCGAATCGGATATTGTCCGAGTAAGCCCGGACGGTCGTATCGAACATCAGCTCTCGTGCGGCGGCGACAAGTAAATCGTGATAAAACGGCGTCTTTTTTGCGTAATCCCACCAGAGCAGCTCAATATCGCAGTGCAGGCAGTTGCCGCGCCAGGGTTTTTCGTTGGTATAGTGGATGACGGAGACATTTTCTTTTACATCTTCATAGCGCATGCCGAAATCGGTGTAAGCCCGTCTTGCAAACAGATTATACTGTCTGAAATCAAGATGCAGCACTTCCCCGTGGTGGCAGTAATTGAGCAAATCCTGATCCGGAAACTGAATCTGATAATTCAGTTCGGCGGCAGCGGCCATATAACGGTCAAAGCCGTACTGCGGGCGCAACGCATCTAAGTCCAGCAGCATCATGCCGGCGTTAAAGTAGGTAAAGCCGTCGGGAATCAGTTCGCAAAAAAGCGCATCCCTGTAGTCGCCGAACGGCGCATGGCAGGACAGCTCATAGCATGCCGCGATCTTTTTGCCCTGCAGGTCACAGGAATAAAGCGCATCCAGCGGCTTGTTGACGATCATATCGGCGTCGAGATAGACGGCCCGGTGCGCGTCGGCGGGAAGCAGGTCGAGGATTGCGAGACGAAAATAGGTCTCGATACCCCAGGGAGTCGCGCTTTTGACCTCGGCGGGCGGAAGCAGCGAATCCGGGATATACAGAAAATGAAAAGCGGCCTCATAAGTCTCCGACAGCCGGCACAGCACGGCTTCATCCTCGGAGGTAAGTTCGTGGTGCAGGACGTAGATGTCGATCGGACAGGAGTGCTGGCAAAACAGCGACGTCAGCATCACGGAGACATAGGGGATATAAGCTTTATTTATCGCAATTACAATATTCATACGGGATTACCTCGTTTTAATAATTGATCGTACTGTTCGATGAGCTGGTACATGCGCTCGTTTTTTGACAGGACGTCCGTAATATAAGAATTAATCTGTGTGTCGGCCATCGTCTCCCGGACAATCTCTTCGAGAAATTCGTCGTGGAACGGCGTTCGGGCCGCATAATCCCACCAGAGCTGCTCCACGTCGCAGTGGATAAAATTTCCGCGCCACGGCTTCGAGGACGCGTAATGGATAATGGCGGTTTCGGCCTTCATCTGTTCATAATGCATTTCTTTATAGTTGTAGCCGTAGCGGGCGTTTTGATTATAGGAGGCGTCAAGATAATATACCTCGTTGTAGTGGCGGTAATTCAACAAATCCTGATCCGGGAACTCGATACGGTACTCCAGTCTGCGGGCAAGCTCCATATAGGAGGCGAAATCGCAGTCCGCGCGCATGGCGTCGAGGCGGTAGAGGATGGTTCCCGAGTTGAAATAACAGAACCCTTTCGGAATCAGTTCCGCAAACAGCTCATCGCAGTAATTGTGGTAGGGCGGATCGCAGAAATGCTCTCTGCAGGCCGCGATACGGCAGTCGCCGATGTCGCGGAAATACATGTCGGTGAGCGGCTTATTGACGATCATGTCGGTGTCGAGATAGAGCACCCGGTCGATATCCGCGGGCAGCAGATCGACGACCGCAAGACGGAAATAAGCCTCCGGTCCCCACGTGCTCGACGCGAGCACTTCGTCCGGCGGCATCAGCGAATCGGGGACATGCAGAAAGTGAAAAGCGGCATGCGCCGCAGGGTTCTGCGCATGCGTGTCGGAATCCGCGAGCGCGCCAAGCAGCTCCATATCGGACGGCTGCAGATCTCGGTGCATGACGAACACATTGACCGGAAGCGCGTGGTGCGTGAAAAACGAAGACAACATGACATAGGCGTAGCGCACATAGCGGCGGTTGATCGCAATTGCAAGATTCATAGTTTGCTGTTCCATCAGAGAGGCTCCTGTTCGTTTTAGATTTGAAAAAACTCTGTAAGGTATATCGACAGAAAGAAAATGAAACTTAACGGACAGGCAGCAGGAACCGATATGACAGATATGGGAATCAGATAAGACGGGAGGAAACATATGCTTCGCATCGCAAAAACGGCGCCGGAGGGCATCTCATTTTCGGAGCTTTTGCTCGACGAGACGCTCTGTGCGGGAGAGGTGGCAGTCGACAGGGAGACGGTGCGCCTCGCGGGAGGACTCAATCATAAGCTCCCCGCAAAACAAAAATACGAATTGCTGCTGCGGATTGCGGCGCGGACGCCGCTTGTGCTTGCGGAGTCGGATATCCCTGCGTGTGAGAGGGAAGATTATCTGCTGCTCGCGGACGACGCGCCGGAGGAGGAACTGCGGTGCGGCTGGATCGCGGACTGTTATGTGATCGGAAAATACAGCGAAGTCCTCCGGAAGACGGGGTTTTTTGATGCGGCCGTCACAGGCGTGCTCGCGCAGGCGAAGGTTGCCGGCTGCGGCGAACAGGAAGTACTGACCTGTATGGAGCAGATGATCGGCCGCGGAGAATCGTTTTACAAAATCGACGACGCGGCGAGGCCGATACTGATCTATAAAGGAGATCCGGTCTGTCATAATGTTTTGACGGTGATTGCAGAGCAATTCGGCATGGCATTGGAGCGTGCAGGCGCATCGGTAGAATATTTTGACTTCGGCAAAAATGATGTCAGAGACAGTCTGAATTATATGAATACGCATTACAAAGCGGTGATCGGTGTGCAGTCATATCTGTTTTCTATTATGATGCGGGACGAAATTCACTATCTGCACGAGCATATCCATGCGCCGCAGTACAATTTTATTTTCGACCATCCGATCTGGCTGAAAAGCCATATGGGATACCGGGGTGAAAACTTTTATCTTCTCGTGCATGACGAGAATTATCGGCGTTTTGCGGAACACTATTTTAGACAGAATGCGATTCTTTTCCCGCCTGCGGGGATGGAAGCGGCGGGGCCGCAGCCGGAGCGGAAATTTTCGCTGACCTTCGTCGGCACCTACGGCGACTACCGGGAGCAGATTCTGTGGATGCATCAGTTGGAGCGCAAAGAGCGGTTTCTGGCGAATCATTTTCTGCGCGTGATGCGTAAGAATCCCGACCTGCCCGCGGAGGAAGCGTTTGCCGAGACCATAAGGCAACGCGGTGTCACGTTTGACGACGGGGAGTTTTTGGAGCAGATGTACCGCATCCGCAGAACCGTGTACTGTGTAACCTTTTATTACCGCAAACGGGTTGTCGAAACGCTGCTTCGCGCGGGACTTACGGTGGAGGTGTTCGGCGACAGCTGGTATCGGTGCCCGCTTCGGAGCTATCCGAATCTTGTCTGCCATCCGAATGTCACGGTGGAGGAAAGCCTTGCCGTCTATCGGCAGTCAAAGCTCTCTTTAAATGTCATGGCGTGGCACAAAGCCGGTTTTACCGAACGGATGGCAGATATCATGCTTGCGGGGGCGGTGCTTGTCACAGACGATTCCGACTTTTTAAAAGGGCGGTACACCGGGGACGATATGGTAATTTTCGAGCGGGGAAGATTAGAGGAGCTGCCGCGGCGGGTAGCGAGCCTGCTTGCGGATGAAGAGATGAGGCGGCGGATTGCGGAAAACGGCAGAAAGAAGACAAAACGGGACCACACCTGGGACAGGCGGGCGGAACAGTTTATGGAGCTTCTGGAAGGGAGAGCGGATGTATTCGAAAAAGGTCAGTGTGGTGATACCGTGTTATAACGCGGCAAGATGGCTTCCGAAATGTTTTCTGTCGCTGGTCGGACAGACCATCGGCATAGAAAGCCTTCAGCTTATCTTTGTGGACGACGCGTCGACGGATGGCGGGGCTACCTGGGAGCTGCTGAGCGAATTTGAGCGCGCGTACCCGGAGAGTATTCTGATTATGCGCATGGAAGAAAACCGCCGCCAGGGCGGCGCTAGGAATGCCGCGCTGCCGTATGTGGAGGGGGAGTATCTCGCGTTTGTGGACGCGGACGATTTCGTGGCGGAGGACTGGCTTGCCAGAGTGTATGAGCGCGCCGTCCGTGAGGATGCGGATCTGATTCAGTTTGAATACTTCTGCTATACGGAGAAGACCGGCGCATTTTTGCCGGGGCGCGCCGTCAGAGAGGAGACGCTGCGCATTGAGACGCCGGAGGAGCGAAAGGCGTTTCTGATCCGTGAAAAAATCACTTACGGCTGCTGGAATAAGCTGTACCGCAGCAGTCTGGTGCGGCGGGCCGGCGTGAAGTACGCGGAGCGGGTTGTCTATGAGGAGCCGCTGTTCGTCTATCCGCTGTTGTTTTACGGGAAGCGGTTTGCGGTGATGAGCGAACCCTTTTACTATTACCGTCAGAATGAGGCGGGAACGATGCAGCGGGACATGAAGCGGAAAGACACGCTTCTGATGCATGCGGATGTGCAGTATCAGGTGTGGGACTTTATGAAGCGCACCGAATTTTTCCGGGAATATTATGAGGAAATCAAGTTGTATTTTCTGCACACCTATTTTTATGAGACGATCTATTTTGCCGCGCTGCGCGGGCTTGCGCTGCCGATGGAGGATTACCGCAGGCTCGAGGAGACGGTAAAGAGAGAAGTGCCGGATTATCGGAGCACCAGATATGAGACATTGATTCCCAGGCAGCTGCAGCTGTACGCTCTTGCGGCGGAAGGCATGACAGAGGAAAAGCTTGCGGCGTTTATGGAGACGATCGGATAGAGAGCGGAAGGATGGATACGAAAAAGATAGCATTTATTACTTGTGTGAATAACCCGCAGGAATATGCGGAGGCGCTGTACTATATCGGCAGACTGAAGGTGCCGGAAGGCTATACGACGGAGACGATTCACGTCGAGGAAGCGTCGGGAATGGCGGCCGGTTACAATGCGGCGATGAGAGACTCGGATGCGAAATATAAAGTCTATCTGCATCAGGATGTTTTTCTTGTTTATCCGGATTTTATTGCGGAGATGCTCGCCGTATTTGAGCGCAATGCGGATATCGGTGTGCTCGGCTGTATCGGCTGCGACGTTCTGCCGCTGCACGCGCAGGCCGTGACCGCGTGGAATGTAGGGCGTATTCACCATAATTGTATTCCGGCGCATATGGACTGCCGTCAGAATGCGGACAGGAAGCCGGTTTATGTAGAGGCGCTGGACGGACTTTTGCTGGCGACACAGTATGACGTGGCATGGCGTGAGGATTTATTTGACGGCTGGGACTTCTATGATATATCGCAGTGCTTTGAGATGCGGCGTGCGGGATACCGGGCGGCGGTGCCGTATCAGGAACAAGTCTGGTGCTACCATGACAACGCCTACAGTAAAATGGGTAATTATCAGACATACTGCGACCGGTTTGTCGACGAGTATCAGGATATCAAACCGTTTGAACATCTCGTGATGCGGGAGTCAAAAAAGGAGTTTGACGCGCTCAAGGAGGCATCGAGAGCGGCGGTGAAACGTCTTGTGGATGCCGGGGACAGAGAGGAATTGTGCCGGATTTTTTCGGAGGAGGAGAACAGGGGATATCTGCACCTGCGGGAATTTGAAGTGTTTGCGAAGATTGACGCTGCGGAACGGCGCGCGGGGGAGAGCCGCTTCTGGACGAAGGGCGACACCTGTGAGAGCCTGACGGAGAAGCTGGCAGACCTTCGATTTGCGTTAAAACGCATCGAGTACGACGCGGATCCTGACCTGACAGTGGAGCGTATTGAAGCGCGCTACGGCAGATGCGCGGCGGATGTAGTGGCAGGAGTGTATATGCGGAAATTGTGCTAAGGATATGCGGGCAAGCTGCCGATATAATTATAAGATGAATAAAATAAGAAAGGATTGCGGGTAAAAATCATGGAGGATAACAGAGCCGAACAGAGAGAGGCATTGGAGGTACTCGCGGAGTTTAACGAGCGCCTGGTGCACAACATGAAGATTATTGTAAAGGAACTGTCCGGGGAGCGTCTGGAGGATACGGATAAATTCTTAAAGGGAATCACGGATGCGTTAAATTGGGAAATTCAGGTAATGAACGGGACAATGGACATGCTCAACGACGGAAAGACGCGGGTGGACAAGGAAGCGTTTAACCGGGCGGTGGTTGCATTGAGCGATGCGATTCAGTCAAAGGATGATGCCAGAATGGCAAAGGAATTTGAAAATATTATTCCTGTTTTTGAACAGTTGGGAGAATCGGCAAAGGAAGTAATTTAATTGAATAGGAAAGCCAGCTCTTCAAAGATGAAAAGCTGGTTTTTTTCGTTGACGTAACGGATGTCCCGCGGCGCGCGGCATCCGTTGTCTGATTAACGGATAAAAAGGAGCATAGCGACAGAGTATGGAAGAAAAAAGAGCAGTCGCGATTATCACGGCGAGAGGCGGGAGCAAGCGGATCCCGCATAAAAATATCCGGGATTTCTGCGGAAGGCCGATTATCGAGTATTCGATCGAGGCCGCGAAAAAAAGCGGAGCGTTTGATACGGTGATGGTGTCTACGGATGATAAGGAAATCGCCGCCATTGCGGAGAGGGCGGGAGCAAAGATCCCGTTTTTGAGAAGCGAAAAGACGGCGGGGGACTATGCGACGACGGCAGAGGTTCTGCTGGAGGTGCTGGCGCAGTACGAAAAGGCGGGGAAAACATTTGTTTACGGCTGCTGTATCTACCCTACGGCTCCGTTTGTCACCGCGGAAAAATTGTCGCGTGCAATGAGAGAGCTCGCGGAACGGGGAAGAGACTGTGTGATGCCGGTTGCGGCGTTTTCGTTCCCGCCGCTGCGGGGAATGACGCTTGCGGACGGAACGCTGCACTATAAGTGGGAGCGGTATGCCCCGTGCCGCTCGCAGGATCTCGAGGAGCTCTACCATGACTGCGGGCAGTTCTATGCATTCCGCGTCGAACATCTGCGCAAAACCGGAAAGCTTGTGGGGGAGAATACCGGCGGAATCGTCGTGTCCGAGCTGGAGATGCAGGATATTGACAATGAGACGGACTGGAAGCTCGCGGAGATGAAGTACCGCCTGCTTTCGGAAGAGGGGGAACAGGGGATATGAACTGCCGAATGCGGAGAGCGACGGAGGAGGACTGCGGGATTTTGTTTGAATGGGCGAATGACCCGCTGGTGCGGCGGAATTCTTTTTCGGGCGCTCGGATTTCATGGGAAGAGCACACGGCGTGGTTCGCGGCGCTGCAAAAGCGCACGGACTGCGGGCAATACATTTACCTGTGTGAGGAGCAACCTGTCGGGCAGGCGCGGGTTACGGTGTCGGGAACGGAAGCCGAGGTGGGATACAGCATTTGCGCGCAAAGGCGCGGCATGGGCCACGGAAAACGCATTCTGCTGCTGCTTGAAGAGGCGGTGCGCGGGGATTTCCCGCAGGTGAAAACGCTGACGGCGCGGGTAAAGCCGGAAAATGCGGCCTCGCAGAACGCCTTTTTGAATATCGGGTATCAGGAGAGGTACCGGGTCTATACGCGCAGCGTGGGAGACGGCGCAGCGGAGGAAGAAAAAGAGATTGGCAGTCATAGAAAGGATGAATAAAATGAGAGTACCGTTTTTTGATTTAAAGAGACAATATAAGCAGATCGGACCGGAGGCGGAGCGGCGCGTATGCGAGGTCATGCGGTCCGGGCAGTATGTGGAGGGACCGGCCGTAAAGGAATTTGAGCGGCGCATGGCGGAATACCTTTCGGTAAAGCATGTCGTCACCTGCGGAAACGGGACGGACGCGCTGCGTATCGCGCTGCAGGCTGCAGGCGTCGGGGACGGCGACGAGGTGATCACGACGGCGTTTTCCTTTTTTGCGACGGCGGAGGCCATCGCGCAGGCGGGAGCGGTTCCGGTGTTTGCGGATATCGACAGGGAGAGCTTTAACATTGATCCGGAGGACGTGAAGAGAAAGCTCACGTCAAAGACAAAGGCGATTCTGCCGGTGCATATCTTCGGGATGCCCGCGGATATGGATGAAATCAATCAGATTGCGCAGGAACGGAAGCTTGCGGTGATCGAGGACGCCTGTCAGGCCGTCGGAGCTTCCTACCGCGGAAAAAAGGCCGGTACGCTCGGGACGGCCGGATGTTTTTCCTTCTATCCGACGAAAAATCTCGGCGCGTTCGGCGACGGGGGAATGATCACGACGAATGATGACGCGATCGCGGAGTCGTGCCGCGCGATAAAGGCACATGCGGCCGGGCGGCCGGGTGCATCGACTTACCAGCGGCTTTCGGGCGAGGCGCTGCCGGAACTCGCGGAGCTTACGGAGAGCGGCGACAGCCTGTATGACCCCTGCAAGTATTATAATTATATGATCGGTGCAAATTCCAGGCTCGACAGCATGCAGGCGGCGGTGCTGCTTGAAAAGCTTGGATATCTTGACGGCTATAATCAGAAGCGGAAGCAGATTGCGGAAGCGTACACCGGGCGGCTGAAAGGACTTCCCGTGATTACGCCGAAAACTGACGTGGAGGACAGAGAATCCTGCTGGCATCAGTATGCGGTTCTCACGGAGTATAAGGAGGAGCTGATTTCGTACCTCGGAGAGCACGGAGTCGGAGCGGGTGTCTTTTACCCGGTTCCGCTGCACTTACAGAAGGCATTTCGGAAGCTCGGATACCGGGAGGGAGATCTGCCGTTGTCGGAAGAGATCTGTAAGAAATCCGTCTGCCTGCCGATGTTTCCGGAGCTGACCGCGGAGGAGACGGCGTATGTGACGGATACGATAAAGCAATTTTTTGCAGAGAGGAAAGGTTTGTAAAATGGCTGTTTTTATTCACGATACGGCGGAGGTTTCGGGGAGTGCACGGATCGGGGACGGGACGAAAATCTGGAATCAGGCGCAGGTGAGAGAGGACGCAGAGATAGGAGAGAATTGCATTATCAGCAAAAATGTCTATATCGATGCGGGTGTGAAAATCGGAGACCGGGTAAAGATTCAGAATAACGTGAATGTATACCACGGCGTTACGGTGGGAGACGACGTGTTTTTGGGTCCGTCTATGACGTTCACAAACGATTTGTATCCGCGGGCGTTTAACGATGACTGGAAGGTGTACGAGACGCATGTGGAGGACGGGGCGTCGCTCGGTGCGCATGTGACCGTTGTCTGCGGCTGTACGATCGGGAAATATGCGATGGCGGGCGCCGGAAGCGTGGTGAAGAAAGATGTTCCCGCCCATGCGCTTGTGGCCGGGAATCCGGCGAGACAGATCGGCTGGGTGTGCCGGTGCGGCATGCGGCTTTCGGAAGAAAAGACATGTACGGCGTGCGGGAGACATTATATGCAGAAAGGCGGAATGCTGGAAGAAGTATGAGAGAACCGAAAGTATTGATTTACATGTCATGCTATAATCATGAAAAATATGTGCGGGAAGCGATGGATTCGATTGTCGGGCAGACATACCGGAATTGGGAATTGTTTGTCGCAAACGACGGTTCAACGGATCGCACGGGGGAAATCCTGGCTTCTTATCAGGACGACAGAATTCATTTTTATAATTTTGAGGAAAACACAAAGTTTGTCGGGGCATCAAATTTCCTGCAGGATTCGATGCGGGATGTGGACGCCGATTATATAGCGACGATGTCTTCTGACGATAAGTGGAAACCGGAAAAACTGGAACGCCAGATAGAGATATTAAACAAGCACCCCGAGTACAGGGCTTGTTTTACATGGGATGAGATTATATTTGATTATGAGGATGCGGTCTATCGGCAGCTTGAAGATTATTCACACAAAAGGAACCGGAGCAGGTACGACTGGATGAGACGGTTTTTCCTGTATGGAAATTGCCTGAATGCCTGTTCAATGCTGATGAGTAAGTCCATTTTTTATGAGCTTGGCGGCATGAATCAAAGCTTTTTTTCGCTGGCTGATTTCAGACTGTGGATGCAATTTGTAAACCGGTATTCCTTTTATCTGTGCGGGGAGCCGCTGACCTATTACAGAAGACATGAAAACAATATCAGCAAATCTTCATCAGCAAATTTTGTCAGGAGTACCTATGAGCGCTATAAGATATCAAAAGATGTGATAGCGCAGATGAACGAGACAACATTTGTGCGCACCTTTTACCGCAAGCTTGTGTATCGGCGTTACGGAAGTAAGGAGGCATACGCCGCAGAAAAGTTTATGTTCCTGATTGATGAAACGAGTCTGTCGGGGGAACAGGCGGCAATTGATCTATACTTAACGTTCAGTGATAATGCGGAGTTTTTGCGGATTTTACAGCAGGATTATGGATATATGCCGCATGATTTCACGGAGCTGACGGGAAACGCCGGAATTGCTTTTATCAGTAACATGATATATGAAGCGAAGGTACTCGAACAAAAGGAACTGAAGAGATTTTCACCCTGGGAGATATTTCTTGGGCAGCTGGATGCCGGCAGAGTGGACGCGGAACGTCTTGCGGTCTTTTCGTATAATGTGCTGACAGGGTTATATCAATATACCTGCCGGTATGAGGGAGGGGAACGGCAATTTCTCTCGATCAGAGATCACATTTCCCGATTGCGCCGGGAGAGAATCGGAAGCGGCGGGAGGCACGTTTTATATCTGATCGGTGAGGACTCGGAGTGGGATGTCCGGGGACATTTGGCCGAACCGGGCGACGATAAACTGTTTATCTGTTATGTGCCGAAAACAGAGACGATGTTTGCGGAGGAGACGGAGAAAGGGAACATCTGCCGGCAGCCGATTGCAGACGTTTCCTATTTGGAATTATATGACGGAAAGGAGCACCGCCTGCGGTTTGCGGAAGAGACGGGAGAACGGATTGACCGGATTATTTATGTGGACAGTATCACGCCCGAATATGATTGCCGCGACATGGCAGAAGGGTATTCGCTGGCGGTGGAGCAGGCCTGTATTCTGCGCGGGGATATTTACGAGCGGGTAAAAAGAGAAGATGCTGCGGCGCTGGCAGTGATGGAGCGGGTACAGATTTACACGCAGAAGGAGGAAATAAAATGATTCGAGTGATGCAGATAGGATATGGATACTGGGGAAACAATGTGGCGAAAAAGCTTGTCGCTTCGAAGCTGCTGGAGCTTGTCGCGCTTGTGGAGACGGATGAACAGAAGCGCGGGCGGGCGAAAAGTCAGCTGCCCGGGGAGATTGAGATTCTCTCTTCCTATGAGGAAATGCTGGCGTCCCCGAAAATTGACGCCGTAGTGATCTGTACGCAGACGGAATACAGTTTTGAGATTGCGATGGCTGCGATGGAGCACGGAAAGCACATATTTATCGAGAAGCCGGTCGCAAAGAATGTGGAGCTTGCCCGACGGCTGATTGCAAAAGCAGACGAGAAAAACCTGATACTGCACTGCGATCATCTGATGGTATATAACCCGGTCATCCGCTACATTAAGCGCATGATTGACAGCGGGGAGATCGGGGATATTATGTATATTGATATCTCGAGAATCAATCTTGGACCGATCCGCAAGGACATCAATGCGCTGCTGGATCTGGCGGTGCATGATATTGCGGTAATCGACTATTTTATGGACGGATTGACACCGAATGAGCTGAGCGCATATGGCACGAAGTTTTTCGGAAAACAGGAGACGATTACTTATCTGACAATGAAATGCGGGGATGTTCTGATCAATATTAATTCCAGCTGGGTTTCCCCGGTGAAGACGCGTCAGATGGTTGTCGCGGGAACAAAGAAGATGCTGGTCTTTGACGATGTCAAGATGGACGATAAGCTCACGATTTATGACAGCGGAATCGACGTCGTGCAGGGAAACGTGTACGGAGAGTATGAATTTTCAACCAGAGTCGGTGATATCCATATGCCGCATATTAATTTTGAAGATTCTCTGCAGAACAGCCTGGAGCATTTTGCAGGGTGCGTCGAAGCGGGCAGAACGTCTCTGTCGGGGCCCGAGCAGTGCCTGCGTGTGATGAAGGCGCTGGAATGGGCGCAGGAGAGCTTACAGAACAACAGGCAGTGAAGGGAGTATAAAATGAAACCAGTGATATCAGTGATTGTCCCGTGTTACAATATGTCGGAATACCTGCCGGATTGCCTGAAATCGCTGGAGCGTCAGACAATAGGGATTGAGAAGCTGCAGATTATCCTCGTGGATGACGCGTCCACGGATGAAGGGAAAACCTGGCGGCTTATCACGGAGTTTGAGAGCCGTTATCCCGACAGCTGCGTGGCGGTACATCTCAAGGAGAACCGTCGCCAGGGCGGCGCGATGAACGCGGGACTGCAGTATGCCGAGGGAGAATACATAGCGTTTGCCGCCTCCGACGACTGGGTTGACGACGATATGTACCGGACGCTGTACGAGTATGCAAAACGGCGCGGATGCGACATTGTGGATTGCCGGATGCAGTGGGAATTTCCCGACGGCGACGCATGCAGCGCGGATTCCGGTACAGCCTGCAGCGAAACCCGTAACGCGGGCGGCGCGGATGCACAAGAGGAGACGCTCATCACGTTTGAAAAGAGCATTATGGAGGGCGGCGCACACTGGATCACGCGGTTTTGCATTGCCGAGGAATCCTCGATGGCGACAAAGCTTTACCGGAGAGAGCTTATTATCGATAACGGGCTTTCTTTCCCGGAAAAGCTGCGCTATGAGGACAATTTTCTCGGGGACATCATTCTGCTCTATGTGAAAAGCTTCTGTCATATCAGCCGGTATCTGTACCATTACCGGCAGCACGGCGAGTCCACGATGCATAAGAGGAATCAGCGTTACCATTTTGACCGGCTGCAGATTGAGCTGATGAAGCTTGCAAAGTATCATGAACTGGGAATTGCGGAGCGGTTTCACTGGCAGATTGAGCGCGATTTCTTAAATATGTATTACTGCAACACGCTCCGCATCATATGGGGACTGTTCGACGAGCCGCCGTATGAGATCTATCTTGAGATGGTGAAAACCGTGCGGAAATTATTTCCCGATTATAAGGAGAACCCTTATCTGCAGATGGAAAATATCCAGACCGTTATGCTTGGGCTTATCGAAAAGGATCTCGGCAGGGAGCAGTTTCTTGCTGCCGGCAGGATGATTATCGAGTATATCAATGCGGGGACAGAGGCGGAGGCTTGATCTGAAAAGAGAAAGCATAAGCCGTCGATGCCGTTCTGAATGGAAAGAGGGGAGCAGTGATGCGGGGAAGGGAACCGGTAAGTATTATACTGCCGACATACAATCGGGCCGCAAAAGTGGGAAAAGCAATAGACAGCGTGCTGCGGCAGACCTGGGAGGAATTTGAGCTGCTGGTCATAGACGACGGTTCCGCGGACAACACGGAGGAGGTTGTCCGAACATACGCGGACAGGCGCATTGTCTACTATCGGATGTCGGAAAACGGCGGACAGGCACGGGCGAGAAATTGCGGAATGCGGATGGCGAACTATGACTATCTGGCATTTGAGGACAGCGACGATCTGTGGCGCCCACAGAAGCTGGAACGGCAGATGGAGGCGATGGCCCGTGCAGACGATAAAGTGGGAATGATTTACCACAAGCTGCGGTACGACCTCGGGGAGGGAAGATATTTTCTGCTGCCGGATGAGAAGATTCCGCGGGAGAAAAAGAGCGGCGATATTTATGCGCAGCTTCTGTGGGATAATCTCATAGGAATGCCGACGCTTCTGACAAAAAAGGAGTGCGTGGAGTCGGTCGGAGATATGGACGAGGGGCTGCGGTGCCTTGAGGATTACGAGTTTGTGCTTCGGCTCGCAAAGAAGTACCATGCGGTTTTTCTGGATGAGGTGTATCTGGACGCGGAGTTCGGCACGGAGGGAATCTCCGGCAATTCCGTGCAGTATCTGCTCGCGAGCTGTAGGATACTCGGGAAATACAAAACCGATTATCTTGCGGCGGGAGCCTTTGACCACCGCGTGGAAATTATTGCGGAAGACGCAAAGCGTGCAGGACTTCTCGAGCCGGTTTTGCAGCTGTTAGAGAAAACGCTGCAGCTTTGAGGAGTCGCATTATACGCACCAGTCCTCTTTCGAGAACGGGGCCTTCGACAGTTCCCAGTCGAACGGGACATCGGCCGCGCAGAAACGGCAGCTCTCCAGCGGCGTGATCAGGCGGTTCTGAATCTCCCAGCCGTCAAGACCCTCCTCATAGAGATCGATGCCCTCGTCTTCGGGGAGGCGCTCGTCGAAATATTCGTTGAAATAGTGGACGGTGAAGGGCTGACAGCAGGCCGCGATTTTCCCGTGCGCGAGGAACGTGCAGTTTTTGCGGATGCAGTCATGGAACACGGCCATCTTGTCGGAGTCGCCTTTGGGATTTAAGTACTTGGAAAAGCATTCCTTGCCCTCGCGAAGCTCCGCGGAGAGCGCATATTTCTGCACGACGGCAATGATTTTCCCGCGGTCTAGGATGCTGTAATCGGAAATGCTGATGTGTACCCTGTTTTCGCGGAAGCAGTGCAGCAGCTGTTCGTCGAGGGAGGGAAGCAGCAGCCCGTTTGTGACGAGAATGATATTCGTGTACGGGAAAGCGCCGCGCACGATATCGATAAAATCACGGATATCGGGATTCAGCAGGGGCTCTCCGCCGAGCAGAAAGAAATTGTGAATCTGTGAAAAATAGCGGGTCAGCCGGCAGACGTCCCGCTCAAATTGTTTTTTGTCGGCAAAAACCGCGGAGGAAACCAGATTTGAAAAATGGGAACAGCCCTTACAGTTTAAGTTGCAGTGGTCAGCCAGATGCACCTCGAGCTGCATAAGTTCCGGAAGTGTTTCGCGGCAGGAGTAGACAATGGCGTCACCTGCGAGATCCTCACCCAGCTCCTGCCTGCAGTAGAGGGTGTGCGGAATCATGTAAAGCTCGGTGATGCCGAGCTGTTTTAACAGGTTAAAGTAATAAGGATTTTCACCCTGCAGATTGACTACGCCGTCGATCTGCTTCGTCCGGTAGAGGTTCATGACTTCCCTGAGTGTAAAGGCGACATCGGAATCGCGGCAGCCTTCGAGGTCTAACGCGCATAAGCCCGCAATCGCAATGTCCGGGCGGTAAGTGGTGACAAGCCATACGGCGCGTTCCCAGTGTTCGATATCTCCAAAAAGAACCAGTTTCATTTCTACATTCTCCGTTCACGCATGTAAATATTTAGAGTGCAAAGGTTACAAATTCCGATATCAGAAAGGCGTTTAAGTCCCCGTTGTACCGCATATACAGCCGGTAGTCGGGATTGCAGGCTTTTATCAGCCGCGGAACTTCCCAGATATGGTGATTGTTGTGATAGGTGCAGACGGCAAGCTTGGGATGTTCCTCCGTGATATGACGCTTTGCGCCGATCAGGGCGTCAAGCTCGCTTCCTTCAATATCCATTTTCACGAAAGAAATCGGTTCGGTGATGTCCTCGTCTAATGTCACGACGGGTACGGCCTGTCCGTCCGAGGCGTTCAGGCGGTTCGCAGAATCCGTTCTGTCGGGGCGGGAGAGATACATGGTCGTGTGCTCCCTGCCGACGCCGGCCTGCCGGTAGACAATGTTGTCATAGTCTTTCAGGTTTTCCCGCATCTGCCGCATGGATGAGTCGGTGATCTCATAGCAGTAAATCCGCCGCCAGCGACCGAAACTGTCGATAAAGGATTGTGTGGAGTCGCCGGTGAAGGCGCCCAGGTCCACAAATACTTCGTCTTCCGAACAGGATATCAGATCAAAATCGTAATAGTCGGAGAAATTATTTTCCCGGAGATTGTTTTTCTCTATGATATCGAATGTGATCCAGCAGCGCAGGATTCCGTAGAGCACCTGTTTCGAGCGGTAGTCGGCGAGCTCCCCGTAGAGCCAGATAAAATCATCATAATGAGCTTTCAGCTGGTGTACGCGGTTTACGATTAAGTCATAGACGCAGTTGTCAAGGTCTATCGCGCCCCAGAAATCGGAGAATTTATTGTAGGCCTCGATCAGTTTCGTGTAGATATTCCCGCTGTAGGCGCGCAGGGCGCAAAGGCAGTTTTTCGATTCCTCAAATAAGGTTTCCTCGGAGGAGCAGTGCACATGCTGCATAAAGACGTGAAAATCATAATCGGTCTTATTCGGAAGCTTCTGCCGGTATGCCAGCTCCGCCTCCTGGAGCGAAATCCAGTGCGAAAGCCCGGATAAAAGCCCGGATGTGTCATCTGTCTTAAAGATAGCGGCGAGATCCGGATGCGAAGAACACCCGTACATCGCCTGATTCAGAATAGACACCGCGTCGGCAAGGCTTTGGCGCAGCGTGGGGTTTGCGGGATCCTGCCGAAACAGGAACAGGCTTTTCTTTATCAGGTCTAAAATATGTGACTGCTGTATAATGTCGTTTCTCATAAAATAAGTATGTCCTTTCCGAAAATGTATTCCATATTATTTTTGATAATCCAAAATACGAAATAATTGTAACGTATTTACTGCGGAGCTTCAAGTAAAGCCCGCGTATTTTCATTTATGAAATACGGGTCCGGCTGCGCTCTGCTTTGCGCGTTTCGTGCAATGTAAAGTTTTGTCCCGCAAATGCCGATATATAGATAACAGGAACGGAAAGGATGCCGGGGATATGAGAATCATGGAGGATGGAACAGGAGAGATAACAGACTATCCGTATGTGCGGACGGTCTGTTTTTGATTTATACAGGAGATAAAAGGGGCGTTCGCCTCAGATATCCCACGCTTCCGGTTGTCAATATATGCATACTTGCGGTATAATGGAAAAGTATTTTTCATTGAGTCTCAACTGCTTTTATATGCGGCAGGCGGGACCGGAAGTGAGCAGTGGAAAAGGAGATGGAGATGGGGATGGGGGAAGAAGAGCGCAATGTAGACGAGGTTTGGCCGGCTAATTATTCTGCCGGTATAAAGGGGGCGGATGCCAGGGACAACTGGTGGCAGTCTCCGCAGATTATTCGACAGGATGTTCATAAAATAGCGTTTATTCTGTGTGTGAACGACGAACAGGAATTTGCCGAGTCGCTTAGCTACATAGAGGCGCTGAATGTTCCGGAGGGATATCAGACAGATGTAATTGCGGTCAGAGAGGCTCCGTCTATGGCGGCCGGCTATCATGCAGCGATGAAGGAATCCGATGCAAAATATAAAATATATCTTCATCAGGATGTCTTCCTGATTTATAAGGATCTGTTAAATGAACTGGTAGCGATTTTTCAGAGTGACGAGACGATCGGTATGGCAGGCGTGCTCGGCTGCCGCGTGATGCCGCCAAATGCGCATGCGGTATCGAGATGGGATACGGGAAGAACGCTCTGCAATGGGTTCTCAAACTATATCAACGGATATCAGGATGAACACGGATGCCGGGCGGTTGACGTGACGGCAATCGACGGGATGTTTATGGCGACTCAGTATGACATCCCGTGGAGAGAAGATTTGTTCGACGGGTGGGATTTTTATGATATCTCGCACTCCTGTGAGTTTGCCAGAGAGGGGAAGCGGGTCGTAATACCGTATCAGAGAGAGTACTGGACGTTTCACGATAATAAGCACAGCAATCTGGGGATGTTTGACACATATCGTCTCCGGTTTATCAGTGAGTATCAGGACATCTACCCGTTTCGGGAGGAAGACAATGGGTTTGCGCAGAGGAACGAGTATGAGCAGGTAAAGGCAGAGGCGAAAAAGGAACTGGATGCGCTGATCGATGCGGGAAGAATGGATGAGGTATGTCGGCTGTTGCTTTTGCCGGAGAATCAGGGCCATCTTGTGTTAAAGGAACTGGAACTGATCTGCAGAATCCATGCGTCGGAGGAAACGCTTGGACTGGATGCGGGGATTTACAGGGAAAATATGCCGCATCAGGAGGTATATGCCCGGTTGAACCGTTTACGGCATCTGATAAAAAGAATTGAGTTTCGACACGGAAATTTTGGGGATATTTTTCGGGAATTATCGGAAAACTTTTCTACCTGTGCGGCTGCGGCCGTAATACTGACATACGGGATGTGGCGGAGAAATCTGTACGAAACGCTGTTATCCGCTTATCAGAGGCAGGATGGGAAACAGTATCAGGAATTTATAAAGTATCGGGAGTTTTTTGACGATGTTCCGGAGACGCCGGAGCGAAATCAGGAATAGGAAGATAATGCCGTCTTGCGGAGGACATGAGGATTTAGCGGATGAATGACAAAAAAATTTCATTTATAATTTGTGCAGATAACGTGCAGTACTATGAAGAGTGTGTGCGCTATATTGAGGAATTGGAAGTGCCGGACGGGTATTGTACGGATATTTTATGCATTCAGGAAGCCGCCTCTATGGCAGAGGGGTATAACGGCGGAATGAGGGAAAGCGATGCGAAATATAAAGTCTACCTTCACCAGGATACGTTTATTTTGAATCGCGGTTTTATAAATGAAATTCTGCGGATATTTACGGAAGATAAACGAATTGGGATGATCGGATTCGCAGGGACCGATAAGATTTCAATAAATTCGCAGGGGCGCCTGAACTGGAATATCGGAAATGTTGTCAATTATAACGGAAGAGCTGTTGACGATACCGACTTTTTGAGACAAAAAAAAGAACGGTGGATTCCGGTAGAAGCGGCAGCCGGATTTCTCCTTGCCACGCAGTATGACGTCCCGTGGCGGGAAGATTTTCTGGACGGATGGGATTATTATGACGTATCGCAGTCGCTGGAAATGAAAAGGCGGGGATATCGGGTAGTTGTCCCGTATCAGCAGACGCCGTGGTGTCATCACGACTGCGGAGCGACCGGGTTTCATAATTATGATTTGTACCGGGAGAAACTGGCGTTGGAGTACCCGGAGGCATTTGGTGAAAAAACAGAGGTAAAACCGCAGACCCAAGAGGAATACATGGAAAACGCGAAAGCAGTCGCGAGAGAACTGGCCGGGCTGTTTGCGCAACATCAGTATGCCGCATTAAACGAAATCGCCGGGGAAATGCGGGAAAAGTGGCTGCGGAATACCGAGATCAGAGAGATTATGAATCTGACGGAAATCTATTCTTTAGAGAGCGCCGGCGTGAGCGGACAGCACAGTGAATGGTATGAATTGCAGGAATGGGAACAGATTCGGGAGTACTATAACTGGGTAAGGTTCACCGTGCTGCGCATCGAATATGAGCGGGAGGATGAGCGCATTGCAGAGCTGAAAAGGAGAGTGGAAAGCGGCCGGGTTTCGAGGGATGCGATACGCAAGATTTCTGCCGTTAATCTGAGCGATTCCCGGAAGGTATACCGGTGCCTGCTGACCGAACGGCGGCAGGAGCCGCTGGTAAGCGTTATAGTTCCGACATATAACGGGGCGGATACGATCGAAAAGGCGCTTGATAGTATATTGAACCAGACATACCGCAATATCGAGGTGATTGTGGTAGACGACGCTTCAACAGATTCTACCGGAGAAAAGATATCTGCGTATAAGGATAAGGACTCGAGGATAAAGCCGATTTTTCTGGAGAAGAACCGGCATGTCTGTTATGCGGGAAACATTGGATTTGAACATGCATCCGGAAAGTACATTGCGCTGATCGGCCATGACGATTTGTGGAGAGAGGATAAGCTTGAAAAGCAGGTTTCTTTTCTGGAGGAGCATCCTTCTTACGGCCTGTGTTTTACGTGGGTGGATATTATAGATGAAAATGACAGAGAGGCCAATGCACAAAATAATATCATATACACAAAATTTAACAATGACAACCTCGGAGGGGACCGGTGGAGCAGAAAATTAGTGCTGGAGGACAATTCCTTTTGCGCGCCCAGCGCCTGCATACGGGCGGAGGTATTACAGCGGACGGGGTATTACCGCTATGCGCTGGTTCAGCTGCAGGACTATGATTTATGGCTGCGGGTTCTTTTGGAGACCGACGTATATATTCTGCAGGAGAGACTGACTCGATATCGCAGAACAACAGAAGAAGGAAAGCAGATCAGCGAGATAAATGAGGAGACATGTGCGCGGGATTCGCATGAGAAACAGTGGATTTGCGATACTTATGTGAGGAATATATCCGAAGAAAAGTTTCTCCGGATATTTAAAGGGGATATGAAAAGGCCGGAGGCCCGCGGCGAAAAGGAACTGCTGTGTGAGAAAGCATTTTTTCTCTGGGAGAGAGGAAATTGCTTTGCGGAGAAATGGTTTATTGAATTGCTGGAAGATGCGGAATGCAGGGAGATTCTTGAAGAGAAATATCGGTTTGAATTAAAAGATTTTTACAGGATGAATGTGAAGCCAATGTTTTTTGATGAGAGTTCTCTGAAAATATTAAAGCAGTATAAAGAACTTCTTCATAAGTTGTCAGATGAGAAAGAGCAGAATTTGTTATGAACGAAAATCAGATTGCATTTATTGCTGCGGTGAATGACGAGCGGTATCACAGGGAATGCAGCTACTATATTGACCGGCTGAAAGTGCCGGACGGGATGTCGGTTGACATGATCGCGGTGCATGATGCGGATTCCATGTGTTCGGCATATAATCTGGCGATGGAGAGCAGCGAGGCAAAATATAAAGTTTATCTGCATCAGGACGTTTTTATTCGAAATCAAAATTTTCTGATTGACCTTCTGCGGATTTTTAAGAGCGACCCGTCAGTCGGAATGATAGGAGTCGTGGGCGGCGACCGCATGCCTAAGACGGGAGTGGCCTATCGGGCGTGGAATGCGGGAATCGCAGACTGCAGAGATCCGGACATGGCATATTATTTAGCGTGTGCGCCAAAGGACACAAAAGACAGATATGTGGAAGCGGTGGACGGGCTGTTAATTGCCACGCAATATGATATCCCGTGGAGAGAAGATTTATGCCGTCACTTTGATTTTTATGACATTTCCGCATCTTTTGAGATGCGAAAAAGAGGATACCGGATTTTAGTACCCTATCAAAAAGTACCCTGGGTCCTTCACGACAGTAATTTTGCCAAAATGGTTCATTATGATGAAGGGCGGAGAGCCTGTCTGGAAGAATATCCGGAATTCTGGTATGCAGACGGAGGGTTTGAATTTGAATATCACAGGGAGTGGGAGCTGCTTGGCGCCGAACTGGCAGAGCAGATTCAGAATCTCATGGAATCAGGCCGGTGGGAAGACACAGCGTCGATACTGAGACAGTACCGTCTGGGAAACATGAAAGATTCCGTGTTGGAAAAACTCGGCGTGATGTCCGATATAGAATGTGAGGAGCGAAAAGCCGGTATTACGGAAACATTTTTTTCGGGATTAAGCAGTTATGAACAGATGGATACAAAGTATATGCAGACGCGCTTTTTGTTTTTCAGACTGGAATTGGGGCTGCCGGAAAGCGCGTATGAGACGCTGACAGAGATGATTGCCGACGGGAGTCTTTCCTGCGAGGCAGTGCTTTTGTTTGTATTGCACGCGGCGGCCGATAAGAAAACCGTGCTGGCGAAAATCCGGGAAATATACCAAAAGGCAGGCGAAACGCAGAAGGAAGAACGTATCCGCAGGCTGTATGAGAACGTAAAAGAAGGGGCGGCGCTGGCAGGGACGATGGCGAATGCCGATAGATAGATTAGGATAGCGAGAAAGGGAGAGAAAATGAAAAAATCGCAGGAAGAATTAAATACATATAGAGAGCTGAGGCAGAAATTAGAGGGAGAGTTAAATACATATAAAGAGATGACGAAAAGTGTAGAGGGAGAACTGTTTTTACTGGGAATTTTAGAAAAGGGAGCCGTAATCGGAAATGAAGGCGAGCTGTTTACGGAGAACAGAGAGGTTTTTAAAGAGCTTTTGGCACACTATCAGTCGGAGACGAATGCTGCATGGAAAGAAGCGGACGATTGGTCGGTGAAGCAGGTGTTTCCGGAAAGACATAAAAAACAGGAAGAGATGCTGAAAACAGGGTTTGTGCCATACCTGGACAAAGAGCAGAGAGTGGGAGATCTGGCCTGTGCAAACGGGGAGTGGTCGTTTTATATAGCGGAGTATGCAGGCTGGGTAGACGGATTTGAGTATTCTGAACATATGGTAAAGACGGCAAGAGAGAATGCATGCCGAGAGGGGATATCAAATGTAACATTCTTGCAGACAGATGCCTGCAGGATGCAGCTTGAACATAGTTATGACAATTTTATGATGATGGGTTTACTGACGTGCATCTATGACGAGGAAGACGCAGAAACGATTGTAGACAAAGTGGCCGGGGCAATCAAGAGTAACGGGCATTTGGTCACAAAGGATACTTTGAATGCGGTTGGAGAGGATGTGATGTATGCATATAATACAGGCAGCAGATACACCGCAGCATACTGGTCATGGGAAAAATATTACGGATGGTTTATAAAAAGCGGATTCAAACTGGAGCGGGAGTATGTTTTGGATGAGGTGGAAATTAACGGCATGAATTTTGTCAGCAGAGGAGCAATATGGGTAAAATGCGGTTCTTAAAAATCAGCGGGACCGCTGTCGGACAGGAAGATTTCAGGGAGAAGAGATGGACTGGGATGAAGTATTGGTAAATCAGCTGCTGGATGGGCTGGATTTGGGCTATCTGAATGAAAACACAATCGGGAAATTTTTTTATGCGCATTTAGAGGCATTAATGAACAGGGTCAGACAGGTCGAGAACGGAAAAGAGTTTTATTTAAAAATCAAGACTTATCTGGAAGATATAAATATCCGCAGATTGCGGAGGCAGGAAAAGATCACAGTGGGATTTATCGCAAATTTTGCGTCTACGTGGATTGGCGACGAGCTCTATTATTTATTGGAAAAGTCAGAAAGATTTGAACCGTATGTATTTTTGATGTCTAATCATAACGGACAGAGTCAGGAACTGATGACAGAAGAATATGAGAAAAATCTGGATTATTTTAAGAAAAAGGATTTACGGGTTCTGGGGACATTGAATCCTGATACAGGAGAACAGTATACATGGAAAGAGATTGGCATAAAACCGGAGGTGTGTATCTGGCTGACGCCATGGAGCGATATGCTCGATGATCATTTCCAACTGCAGAATTATTCACTGGATACGCTTCACACATATATTCCGTATGGAATTATGGCTGCGGAGAATGAGCAGGGAGATTTTGTGTATGATCAATACAATAAAACGATTCATAATTGTGTATGGAAAAATTTTGAGGAAAGCCGAATGGCGACAGAAATGGCAGAAAAATATGCGTTTGCAGGGAGCAGCAATGCGGTATATACCGGGTATCCCAAAATGGATATATTTTATGAAAACCACGAGAACGGAGCGGATATCTGGAAGGAACTGACGGAAAAAGCAGGGAATCCGAAAGCAAAGAAAATCATATATGCGCCTCATCACACGCTGGATAAAAGTGAACCGGTAAATTTCTCCACATTCGCCGTCAACCATATGTTTATGCTTGAAATGGCGGAAAAATACGGCAGAGAAACGGTTTGGATTTTTAAACCGCATCCGGGGTTGAAATACAAAGCAATACGCGCAGGAATATTTGCCGATTCGGATGAATGGAACGCTTATGAACAGAGATGGCGGAATCTGGAAAATGCAGGGGTTATGGAAGAAGGGCTATATGACAGGCTGTTCCGTGATTCGGATGCCATGATTTTGGACAGCGTATCATTTTTATCCGAATATCTTTATGCACATAAGCCGTTGCTGTTGTTAAAAAGAGACGGACAATTTTTTAACGATTTCGGAAAAGAGTTGATCAAGATTCATTACAGTGCGGATGGGGGGGATTATGAGGCGATAGAACGCTTTATAATTGATGTTGTTTTGGGGGAAAATGACAAAAACAGGGAAAAGAGGGAAAACTTTTTTGAGGCGAATTTAGATTACAGAAAGGCGGGCGGGAAAAGCGCAGCCGAGAATATATATACAATTATAGAGCAGGAATTAAGGCTTGAATGAGACAATAGAAAATAATGGAGAGAAGGGAGCCGGCATGCGGATAACAGAAGAAATAGCCAATATTAATTACAATGAAACAAAGCAGTTTTTTAAAAAGAGGGCGGAGCGGTTTAAAGAGGACAACCCGTATTCCGTAACCATGTATCAGGATGACAATCAGGAACTGGTCAGAGAAAGAAATCAAAAAGAGGTGGATAAGTTATTGCCTCTGTTGAAACTGCAGAAGGAATCCAGAGTGCTGGATGTGGGATGCGGAATAGGAAGATGGGCGGATGCATTGCCGGAGTATATAGAAGCGTATTGCGGAGTGGACTTTAGCGGAGAATTGATAGAAATCGCGAACAGACGGAATAAAAAGGAGAATTTCTTTTTTTATGAAGGTGCGACGAATGAAATAGAACGGGTTCTTAAGGATAAAGAAAAGGGAACGTATAATACTGTTTTGATAATAGGAAACCTTGTTTATCTGAATGATGAGGATATAGACATATCTTTGAGACAGATAGAAAGGATATGCGAACCGCATGCGATTATCTGTATCCGGGAACCGATCGGAATAGAAGACAGGCTGACGCTGAAAGATTTTTATTCGGAAGAGTTAGAAGATAATTATAATGCAATTTACAGGACACGCACGGAACTGATGAACTTTTTTGAAGGTTCTTTTCTGGAAAAGGGATTTCAAATTCAGAGAGAAGGTTTTTTGTTTGACGAGGATAAGCTTAATAATAGAAAAGAAACCGCACAGTACTATTATATTTTGGAAAGATAACAGATGGAGAGGAAGAAAATGAGCCGATATATCTTTTTGTTTGACCTGGATTCCACCGTGACAAGACAGGAAATCCTGCCTACGATTTCGAAGGAGCTGGGATTGTATGAGAAGATGAGTTCGCTGACTGAGAGCGCTATGCGGGGTGAGATACCCTTTAAGCAGAGTTTTCTGCAAAGGGTAGATTTATTGAAGGATATTTCGGTCAGTGAAGTCCGCCGGATGATCGGAGAGATAGCGTTAAATGAACGGCTGGCGGATTTCATACGAAGAAATCAGGACAGGTGCCATATTGTGACGGGAAATTTGGATGTGTGGATAGAGGAACTTATAAAGAAGCTTGGAATGGAACGGAACACGTTTTCCTCAAAGGCAATTGTGAGAGAGGATCATATTTCGGATGTGTTCAGTATTGTAGATAAAAATATGGTGATCAGCCAGATGGTGCTTCCGTTTGTCGCGGTCGGCGACGGAAATAACGATGCGGAAATGATAGAGGCGGCGGATGTCGGAATCGGGTACGGCGGGGTCCGCACGATTGCTCCTGCAGTGCTGGCATGTGCCAGCCATGCCGTTTATGACGAGGAACGGCTGGTAGACTTTTTAGAGCGGTTGGCGTAGGAGGCGACGGATATGGCAGTTTCAAGAACAGTAATCATCAGCTGCGCCGGTATGGGAAACAGGCTGGGATTGGGAACCACAAAGGCATTGGTGGAGATTGACGGGAAACCGCTGATTGTAAGACATCTGGAGATGCTGGAGGAGGAAAGAGATATCCGGGTGGTTGTAGGATATCAGGCGGAACGTGTGATCGAGGTTGTGCGCAAATACAGAAACGATATTCTGTTTGTATTCAATCACGATTACAGAACGACAGGCACAGGGGCGAGCGTAGCGCTCGCCGCAAAGTTCGCCAATGAATTTATACTCTCGTTAGACGGGGATTTGCTGGTGCATCCGGATGATATGAAACGGATATTGGCCTGTGATCATGAATTTATAGGGGGAGGGGCGCCCGAGACAGATGAACCGTGGATGCTTGAAACGTACGAGGAAGGCGGAAAGGAATTTGTGAGCGCATTTTCCCGAAACAGCGGAACCTATGAGTGGAACGGGATTACACAGATGAAGAGTCAGAAAATGATAAGCGGAACGGGACATGTCTTTCAGCTGATCGAACCGTATCTTCCGGTAGCCTTTATGAATTTGCGGACCAAGGAGATTGATACCGTTAACGATTATGAACGGGCCGTGAGATGGGTGAAGAACGGATTTTGCCAGAACGGGAACGATACGGATATTGTGTTGAGAGGGAAATTTATGTAGTCGGGAGACAATGGGAATTATCGGGGGTTGCAAAATGAAGCTGTTATTTTTTCAGTGGCATTCTTTTATGAATCAGGGGATTGAGCGGGGATTAAAGGAGCTCGGAGTTTCGTACGACACGTTTTTTTACCAGTTTGCGGACTGGGAGAAGGATGATGCGTTTCTGACGCAGTTTGGGGCATACCTGAAAGCGGGCGCCTACACCGATGTGTTTTCGGTCAATTTTTCCCCGCTGATATCCGCGCTGTGCGAGGAACGGGGAATCCGCTATACGGCGTGGGTGTATGACTCACCGCTGCATATCCGGGATTTGTCTGTTCTTTCAAATTCCTGCAGCCGGATCTTTTTTTTCGATCGGGGGCAGGCGGAGGAATATCAAAAATGCGGCGTCAATGCCTTTCATCTGCCGCTGGCCGCGGACAGCCGGGTATTTGCGTCGGCCATAACAGCGGACAGTGCGCGGGAGTACCGGACGGATGTCTCTTTGATCGGGAAGCTGTACCAGACGGAATACCGGTATTTTACGGCGGCGTTAGACGAATATCTGAAAGGGTATCTGGAGGGCATCGTGAGCGCGCAGGGAAAGCTTTACGGGGCGTATCTGATACCGGAATTGGTGACGGACGAACTGCTGGAAAAAATGAACGCCGTCTACCGCAGAGTGGCGACGGACGGCTTTTTGATGGGCAGACGTGAACTGGAATTTATGCTGGCCTGCGAGACGACGGGGCGGGAGCGCTACATGGCACTGGCACTTTTGTCAAAATATGTTCAGGTGGATTTGTATTCCGACAATCAGGATGAACGGCTTGATGCGGTGCGCTACAGGGGCTATGCGGACTATTACACGCAGATGCCGCAGATTTTTGCGGCGAGCCGCATCAACCTGAATATTTCTCTGAAAACAATCCGCACCGGAATACCGCTGCGGGTGCTTGACGTCCTCGCGTGCGGCGGGTTTGTTCTCTCGAATTATCAGGAGGAGCTTGCGGAGTATTTCCGGCCGGAGGAACTGGTCATGTATGAGGATGCGGAGGACATGTTTTACAAGGCGAAATACTACCTGGAGCATGAAAAGGAGCGGCAGCGGATTGCGCATGCCGGCGCGGAGCGCGTGCGGCGCGATTTTACGTTTCGGGAGCGGCTTTCGCGGATGTTTGAGTGAGTAAGGAGAGAAAACATGCAGATTATCAAGTATGCGTTTCAGCAGCACGGAGATGACCGGGGAATGCTGGTGTCTCTGGAGGAGTTTGGAGATATTCCCTTTGAAATCAAGCGGGTTTACTACATGTACGACACAAAAGAGGGCGTGCGGCGCGGATTCCATGCGCATAAGAATTTAGAGCAGATACTGATCTGCATTCACGGTTCCTGTAAGGTGCTGCTGGATAACGGGCGGGAAAAGAAAATCGTCTCGCTGGAAAAGCCTTATGAGGGATTATATGTTCCGAATAATATGTGGCGTGAGATGTATGATTTTTCTCCGGATGCCGTGCTGATGGTATTGGCGTCGGAAGTCTATAAAGAGGAAGATTACATCAGGGATTATGATGAGTTTTTGCAGATGATTGCGGAATGAGAGAAAGCATGGAAAAGAAAAAGATTACATATCTGAATCTGGCCAGGATTCATGATGAGATTCGGGCAGAACTGGATGCGGCATATGCGCGTGTGATGGACCGGGAATGGTTTATACAGGGCGAAGAGTGCCGGCGGTTTGAGGAAGAGTTTGCCGCGTACTGCGGGGCAAACGCCTGCGTCGGAGTCGGAAACGGACTTGAGGCGCTGCTCCTGATTTTGAAGGCCTGCGGAATCGGCGCGGGCGACGAGGTGATCGTGCCGGCAAACACATTTATCGCGACGGCGCTGGCAGTGTCCTATACGGGGGCGGCACCGGTTTTTGTGGAACCGGACCACAGATCATGCAATATCAATCCGGAATTGATAGAAAAAAGTATTACATCAAAGACAAAAGCAATCATAGCCGTACATTTGTACGGCCAGCCGGCCGATATGCGCCGGATTGCGGAGACGGCGCACCGATACGGAATCAAAGTGATTGAGGACGCGGCTCAGGCCCACGGCGCCGAATATTGCGGCGCAAAAGCGGGGGTGCTCGGAGATGCGGCGGGATTCAGCTTTTATCCGGGGAAGAATCTCGGCGCGCTCGGAGACGGCGGCGCGGTTGTGACAAATGACCTTGCGCTGGCCGAAAAGGTGCGCGCTCTGGCAAACTACGGTTCCGATTATAAATATCACCATATCTATAAGGGGAATAACTCCCGGCTTGACGAGCTGCAGGCGGCGTTCCTGCGGGTAAAATTAAAGTCGCTGGATCGGTGGAACGCGCGCAGGCGGACGCTTGCGCATCGCTATCTTACAGAGATTATGAATGAAAAGATCCGGTTGCCGCTGGTTGCTGCGGGGACGGAGCCGGTGTGGCATATCTTTGCGGTACACTGTGAGGCGAGGGACGAACTGGCGCGGTATTTGAAAGAGTGCGGGATAGAGACAAACTGTCATTATCCGATACCGCCGCATCTGCAGGCGGCATATGCGGACTTAAATCTTTCGGAGGGCGATTTCCCGATTGCGGAACGGCTGGCGAAGACGGAATTGAGTATTCCGCTGTATTATGGGATAACGGATGAGGAAGCAGATTACATCATTGCATGTCTGAATCGGTTTGAGGGGTGAAAGGACAGGCGCGAGAGGAATTGAGGAAATCTGTATGATGAATGAGATGATAAATGAAATATGCGGGCTTATGGTTCAGTTGATTCGATTTAACCGGTATGACGAATTGCAGCAGACATTGGAGGAGATACAGGAAATAGAGGAGACACAGGAGATACAGAATGAAACGCTCAATGAGATTCGGGAGGCGGCGGAAATATACCGCACGGAATCCGAGAGCAGCACGGGAGCGCACAGTGCATGGTTTGACGAGCACAGCTGGGAACAGATACAGCTGGAATACGGAAGGCTTTGCAGTCTGCTCTTTGAGTCAGCGGAGGCCGGTGAAGGCGGGCAGGCGGAAATCTTAAGAGCAAAAATCGCCTCGGGCCGGGTTACGCACGATGCGGTTCGGAAGGCTATGTGCCGGCTGACACTGCAGGAAAGAACATTGGCACTTCCGTGGAGCGTGCCGGAGAAACCTCTGGTGAGTGTGGTTATCTGCGTGTATAACGGAGAAGCATTTGTCCGAGATACCCTTGAAAGTATCGTCGGCCAGACATATCGCAATATGGAAATTATTGTGATAGATGATGCGTCGTCAGATGGCAGCAGGGAGATCATCAAAGAATATGCACGGAAGGACGAGCGGATTGTTCCTGTTTTTTTGGAAAAGAACCTTAATATCTGCAATGCCGGTAATGTGGGATTTGAGCGGGCGACGGGGAAATATGCGGCGCTGATCGGACATGATGATATATGGCGGAAAGATAAGCTCGAGAAGCAGATTTCTTTTTTGGAAGAGCATCCGACATACAGCGTATGTTTTTCGTGGGCGGAAATCATAGATGAAAACGGTGAGAGCATCAATAAAAAGTACGGGATGCCTAGAGGGCCTTTCTGTTGTGAAAACCTTAATGGAAAAGACTGGACCCGCAGGATGTTTTTTAAACAGAATGAATTATGCGCATCGAGTGCCTGCATCAGGAGAGAATGCTTAGAGCGGACGGGAGGATATCGCTATGCGCTGGTTCAGCTCCAGGATTACGACTTATGGCTGCGGCTGCTTTTGGAAGGAAATATATATGTACTGCAGGAGAAACTGGTATTTTACCGCAAATTTACCGATACAGAAAGGAATTTAAGCGCTGGGACCGAGGAGGCGTCTGTCAGAGGGTGGCATGAGATTCAATGGATTCAGTACAACTATATTTATAAAATGGCCGATGAAAAGTTTCGCTTTGTGTTTGGAAAAGATCTGAAAAAACCGGAACTTGTGACATGCACGGCGACGATGTGTGAGAAAGCCTTTTTGCTCTGTCAGATTAAAAACTGCTTTGCCGTAAAACTTTTTGTGGAACTGTTGGAAGATTCCGAAACCAGAGAGTTCCTTGAAAAGGAATACCAGTTTACGCTGCAGGACTTTTATAAGATGAATGCGCAGCGAATGCCGTTTGATACGGCTTTGGACATTACGTGAGTGAAGCGTTTATAGAAGGAATTTGGAGGAAGAGAATGGAACAGGAAAAGAAGCCGATACTGCCGCATCTGGGGATTCTGGTGACGACATACTGCAACCTGAATTGCAGGAGATGTGCGGATCTGATCCCCAAAAGACGTGCCGGGCATTATTCGCCGCAGGAGGTCAGGGCAGATATGCTGCAGCTTTTGGCAGAAGTTGCTTATATTGAGGAAGTGCTTGTCATTGGAGGGGAAGTTTTCATGTATCCGTGGTTGGAAGAGATTCTTGATTTCTGCGGCGGACAGGAAAAAATCGGGCAGTTGATCATTACGACAAACGGAAGCATACAGCCTTCCTCCAGCGTGATGGCGTGCATCAAAAGAAATAACGTGCGAATCCGCGTCAGCGGATATCCGCAGTCTGTGACGCCGGGAAGAGACGAGATGATAAGGAAGTGTCTGGCGGCGGATATGACGGTGGAGAATTTTGCCAATCAGGAATGGGCGGATATCGGTTCGGAGCACAAAAGAAACCGGTCTGCGGAGGAGCTTCGGCAGGTATTTGGAACCTGCAGTATGAAAGACTGCGTCTGCATGCAGAGCGAAGGAAAGATTTTTTACTGTGCAAGGTCGATGAGTGCCTACGAGACTGACATCTATCCGACACCTCCGGAAGCCGAGTACGTTGATGTGAGAAACGAAGAAAATCTTGCCGAACGATTAAGAGAATTTTATGCACTGGAATCTATAAGTACCTGCGATTACTGTGACGGAATCAGCTGTGCTACAAAGCGGAGTGTGCCTGCAGGTACGCAGATACTGGATAAAAAGGTTTTTCTGGAACTGCTTGGCATTGTTTCCGGATGGCTGGACGACGGCAGAACAGACGCGCATATGATGCATGTCCTAAAGGAACTTCTGGTGGGACAGGTAGAATATTTGCTGGATATGCCGGAATATCAGTGGTGCATCGAGGCTTTGCAGGAAGCATTTATTTCGGATACGGATGAAAAACGCCGGATTTTTATGGAACAGCTGCGGAAACTGGTGAATGTCCTGACGGATGATTACGAGTATTCGGTGGATGAAAACCTTCCGTATGCCAGGACGGGAGAGAGAAAGACAGGGCGGAACCAGATCACGGCGGGATGGATAAACGGACAGGGAACAGAGGATCTGCTGATTGGAGAGGAAGAACTTTTTGAGGAGATTGCCAGAGTTTATCCCATTGATGGGATAACGTACAATCGGCTGTTTATTGAGAGCCGCCTGGAAAAGCTGAAAAGAGGGCAGACAGAGTGTGTGGTATGCGGACTGTCTTACACGCAGTATGGTGTTATTGAGCGGGAAATGGCGGTTAATACGGTAAACTTATCGGTGACAGGTCAGGATATCCCGTATTCGATCCTGATGGCAGAAAAAGCATTGGAGGTTGCTCCGGAGGTGAAGACAATCGTGATGCCGCTCGCCTGGTATCAGGGCTTTTATGATATATCAGCGGATGACGCACCGCTGCATCAGGCGGTGATGGCAGGAGTGAATATCCCGATTCTGAAAGAGAAGCGAAACTATAACGGGATATGCGCAGACGGCTGTATAAAGCGGGAAGGTTCGCTGAAAATCTATGATAAGATATGTGACCTTGACGGACTGCGTGAATATAGAGACGGAGTGCGGAGAACATGGATGGCGGACAGGGAGTATTTTAACGAAGCTTTTGCGATGCCCGTTTACGGCGGCCTGCAGTTTGATTTCAGAGAACTCTCCGGGGAAGCGCGGCGGGAGAGCGCTAAAATAACGGCGGAATTAAACGAGCGCATTGTCACGGAGAGCGGATACCGCGAGGTGCGAAGCTGCCTGGAAGATTTTCTTCCGGATATGTGTGCGCGCGGAGTGCGGGTTGTTTTCTTTGTGCCGCCGATGACAAAATATCTGTATGAGGCGTACAGCGAGTCGCTCAAGCGGGATTTTGCGGAACGTATCGTGCCGATTTTCAAGCCATATGAGAATGTGAGACTGCTGGATTTGTCGTGTTCGAATTGTTTCTGCGATGATGATTTTCTGGATTATGAGCATCTGAATGAAAAAGGGGCGGTGAAATTGACCGCGCTGCTGTCCGATGAGGTAAAGGAGGGGTGAAGGCATGGTTAAGCTCCGTTTGCTGCAGGAAAAAGACGCGCCCTTTATGACAGAGTGGATGCATGACCCTGAGATATCGCAATATTTTCAGAAGGACATGAAGCATATAACGTTAGAAGACGCGAGACGGTTCTGCCGGGAGGCCGGCAGAACCGGCCGTGCGGACAACGGTTCATCTGTTCACTATGCGATCGTAGAGGACAGCGCTGACGAGTATATGGGCACGATAAGCCTCAAATCGATTGACTTGCAAAACAGGTCCGCGGAGTATGCAGTGAGCACGAGAAAATGTGCACACGGAAAGGGAATCGCCGCACAGGCCACCCGGCTGATCTTAAGAGAGGGGTTTGAAAAACTGAATCTGCACAGAATATATCTGAATGTTCTGAGCGATAATGTGCGTGCGGTTAAGTTTTACGAAAAGGCGGGATTCCGCTTTGAAGGAGAGTTTGCTGAGAGCATAATGGTGCGGGGAGAATGGAAGTCCCTGAGATGGTATGCGATGCTGCAAAACGAATTTGTAACCGGGGATGATACATGTGCGGGATTATCACAGAGAAAGTGATTAATTTGGCGCAGGCAGCGGATCTGCGGGGTATTCCGATCGAGGAAGCGGAGCGGATTGCCGAAAACCTTGCGGACGGAGAAAACGAGTAAATTTGTAATGCGGGGAGGCAGAATATATGAAGCTATACGAGAAAATGCAGAACGGAGTCTATGTGATCGCGGAGATGTCCGCGAATCATGCCGGAAAAATCGAAAATGCGTTTCGGATTATCGAGGAGGCGGCGAAGGCGGGAGCGGATTGCGTGAAGATTCAGACTTACACGGCCGACACGCTGACGATTGACTGTGACGATGAAGCCTACCGCCTGAAGGGCGGGCTGTGGGACGGCTACAATTATTATCAGCTCTATAAGGAGGCGTATACGCCGTGGGAGTGGCAGGCGTCGCTTAAGGAGAAGTGTGAAGCGGTTGGCGTCGACTTTCTGTCCACCCCGTTTGACAAAACGGCGGTAGATTTTCTCGAGGGACTCGGCGTCGCGTTTTATAAGATTGCATCTTTTGAGCTTGTGGATATCCCGCTGATCGAGTACACGGCTTCGAAGGGAAAGCCGATGATTATGTCCTGCGGTATGGCTAGTGTCGAGGAAATTGAGGAGGCGCTTGCTGCGTGCAGACGGCAGGGAAACGAGCAGGTGGTGCTGCTCAAGTGCTGCAGCCAGTATCCGGCACGGTACGAGGATATGAACGTGTCCGTGATTGCCGACATGCAGCAGCGCTTCGGCGTGCCGGTCGGGCTTTCCGATCATTCGATGGGTTCACTGGCTCCGGTGTCGGCGGTGGCTCTGGGGGCAAAGGTGATAGAAAAGCATGTCTGTATCAGCCGCGAAATCGAAAATCCGGATGCGGCATTTTCGATGGAGCTCGGCGAGTTTGCCGATATGGTTTCGGACGTGCGCAATGCCTGCCTTATCAGAGGAAACGTGACATATGAACTGACAGAGCACGAGAAGAACGGACTTGCGATCAGACGGTCGTTGGTGGCGGTCAGACCGATTGCCGCTGGCGAAGCGTTTACGGAGGAGAATGTCAGAAGCATCCGCCCCGCAATCGGTCTTAAGCCGAAATACTACCGGGAACTGCTGGGCAGGCAGGCGAAGAAGGCCTATCGTTTCGGGGAGCCGATCGCACAGAGCGAGGTGGAGTAAGTGATTGGATTTCGCGTGGACGCAAACGAGGAGATTGCCACGGGCCATCTGATGCGCTGTATCGCGATTGCGAAAGCGTGCAGAAAGCAGGGGCAGGACTGTATTTTTTTTCTGGCGGAGGAGAAGGAGACCGGGCGCCTCTTAGAGGCGGGCTTTCCGTACCGGGTTTTAAATACCGATTACCGGAAACCGGAGCAGGAGCTGCCCCGGCTTTTGGATCTGATAAAGGAAGAGAACCTGTCGTGGCTGGCGGTGGATTCCTATCAGGTGTCCGCGGCATATCTTGCAAAAGTGCAGAAAGCGGTGCCGGTGCTGTACATTGATGACATGAGGGAAGACTTTTATCCGGTGTCGGCGGTCTTGCAGTATATTCCGGGTACGGCGGACGGCAGAGAGCGCTATGAGTCGGCGGGGATTCCGGTTCTCCGGGGGTTTTCGTACGCGCCGCTGCGGGAGGAATTTATTGCCCCAAAAGAGAAAAAGCGGGAGAAAAGTATTCTGATTACGACCGGAGGAACCGATACTTATAATGCGGCCGGAAAGGTACTGGGGTTTTGCCTGGGAAGACTGGAACTTTCGGGCTATGCGTTTCATGTGATTGTCGGAAGCATGAATATGCACGCGGGAGAGCTCGAGCAGCTCGCAGAGAAAAATCCGCAGGTGCTTTTGCACCGGAATATATCAAATATCAGTGACTTTATGAGCAGCTGTGAAGCCGCGGTTTCCGCGGGCGGGACAACGCTGCTCGAGCTGTGCGCATGCCGGACGCCGACCGTGTGCTTTGCGTTTGCGGACAATCAGACGGTATTCGCGGGGGAAATGCAGCGGCTTGACGTCGTGTGTTACGCGGGAGATGCGAGATTCGACCGTGGCATCGGAGAGAAAATCGGAGAACAGCTTCTGCTTTTTGCCGCAAGTGCCGGGCGGCGCAGAGCCTATGCCGAGCGGATGGGGAAGCTGGTAGACGGGAAGGGTGCCGACCGGATCGCGGCGTTTTTGAGTTCATGAAAAAGCAAAGGAATTCAGCGGTTAATCGTGAAATTTTTCGGAAGAGCAGTTATAAAAATGCCGGAACCGCTAAAGAAAAACGGAAAACCGTTCGATATAAATGATAGAATTATTGATTACTCAGGGAAGAGGCAGGTGGAAACATGGTAGTTAATCATAACATGTCAGCAATCGAAGAGAGCAGACAGCTGCGTTATAATGTCAGAAAGATGGAAAAGTCGTCGAAGAAGCTTGCGACAGGATATAAGATCAGCACGGCGAATGACGATGCGGCAGGTCTTAAAATTTCAGAGACAATGCGCCATCAGGTGCGGGGCTTAAACCGCGGTTCCAGAAACGCACAGGACGGAATCAGCATGCTTCAGACCGCAGATGCGGCTCTGCAGGAGACGCAGGAGATTCTTGACCGGATGGTGGATCTTACGACACAGGGTGCAAATGACACCAATTCGGCGGAGGATCGGGACGCAATTCAGAATGAGCTGGATCAGCTCAACCAGGAGCTGGACCGTATCGCTTACACGACACATTTTAATCAGCAGTATATGCTGGCGGAGGGAACACCGCAGGCCAGACCGGGATATTTTAAGATTCAGACCGGCTCTCTGGCAGGCCAGAGCATTGTGATCCAGTTTGTGAATGCAAGCAAAGAGAGTCTTGGTGTGGATAAGGTTGACGTGTCGTCTCACGAGGCTGCGGCGGAATCCATCAAGATGGTTCAGGATGCGATTGAAAAGGCGGCAGAATGGCGGGACGTGTTTGGCGCGCAGCAGGAGCGGCTTGAAGCGGCGGTGCGCAACACGGACAATGCATCCCAGAATACCCAACGCGCGGAATCCGGTATTCGTGATACAAATATGAATATGGAGATGGTTCTTTATTCTACGAATCGGATTCTGGTACATGCTTCGCAGAGTATACTCGCACAGTATAACGATGACGCGAAGACAGTTGTAAATATTTTACAGTAAGACAGTGTAATAGAAGCGGGGGTTCCCGTATTACGATAATGGCATCTGGCGTACCGTCAGATGCCATTATGACGATATGGAAAAATTCCGCAGGAACATATGGGAGGGAAGCGCGCGGATGCCGTTATCAGTCTGTATCATTACAAAAGATGAAGAACAGAATATTGCCCGGTGCCTGGAGTGTCTGGCGCCGTACGGGTTTGAACTGATTGTCGCCGATACGGGGTCCTCGGACCGCACCAAAGAAATCGCACTGCGGTATACGGATAAGGTCTATGAGTTCCCGTGGTGTGATGATTTTGCGGCGGCAAAAAATTTTGCCGTTTCCAAAGCGTCGGGTGATGCTGTCATGGTGGTAGATGCCGACGAATTTTTGGAGCCTGTCGAAGAGGAGGCGCTTCGAAAGCTGCATCGGATGACGGAAGAAAGACCGGAGGCGGTGGGGCGCATTTACCGGCGCAATATCTTTCGGCGGGACGGAGAATACCGCGAAAATGATGAGTGGATTAACCGGATTTTTTCCAAGAAGCGATTTTTTTATGAGGGAAGAATCCATGAGCAGATTACGGCGAGGGAAGGCGGAGACTATGAGACGTATCGAACGGGCCTGTCGTTTGTGCACACCGGATATGACTTGTCGTGGGAGCAGAGAAAAGAAAAAGCTGCCAGGAATATCCGCCTGTTAGAGCAGGAGCTGGACTGTCTGGGATACGAAGCCGACGAACAGCCGGCGGGGGACGGCGGACAGGCGCCGTATCTGCTCTATCAGCTCGGCAAGAGCTATTATATGGCGAAAGATTATGAGCAGGCCTGTCTCTGGTTTTCCCGCGGTCTGTCTTATGACTTGGAGCCGAAGCTTGAGTATGTCATAGATATGGTTGAGACGTACGGGTATGCACTGATCAACAGCGGACAGGCACAGACGGCGCTGCTCTTTGAAAGCATTTATGACGAGTTCGGCAGCAGCGCGGATTTTCAGTTTTTAATGGGCCTGATTTATATGAATAATGAGCGGTTTGCGGATGCGGTGGCGGAATTTCTGAAAGCGGCCGGACACACAGAGTGCCGCGGCCGGGGCGTAAACACATACCTGGCATATTACAATATCGGGGTGATCTATGAATGCCTGGACAAATGGGAAGAGGCGGAGGAGTTTTATCGAAAATGCAGGGATTATGCGCCGGCACAGGCACGGCTGAACAAAAACGGATCCCGTCGTTCTCCGGTCACATAAGGATGGGGACGAAGGAATCCGTTTTGCCGGACAGCGATTTCGATTAAGCGGCAAAACGCCGGCCTGCTGCTTTTCCTTAAGAAAACAGACTGAGAATATTCTGCGGATTCTGATTTGCCTGCGCGAGCACGGATTCTCCGGCCTGCTGGAGAATGTTCAGAGCGGAATAGAGAATCATTTCCTTTGCAATGTCGGCATCCCGGATACGGCTTTCCGCGGACTGTGAATTTTCGGACGAACTGTCGTCGACGGATCGGGCATGTTCGAGGCGGTTCTGCATGGCGCCGAGATAGCTGCGCTTGCTGCTGACATAGACAATCGCATCCTGTACCGCCTGCATGGAATGGCCTGCTGCGGTGTAGCTGTTTACCGGGAGACTGTCAATCTTGAGCAGAGCATTTGACATCGCCGGTTTCAGGATAATGATAGCCGTATGTGCGAGTGCGGAGGATTGGATGTGCAGTTCCTCCTCAATCGAAACCAGATCACCGGATGCGCTTCTGGGCTTCGGCTCCCAGGTGGACTGACTGCCGCTGGCGATGCTTGGTGTGTCTTCATAGAGATACATCCGATCCGGCTGATTGACGTTGTAGGCAAGCTGTTCCCAGTGGCCGTCAAAGCCGCGGGACTTTGTCGCTGCATCCACCATGGCGGCGACAATCTGGGCGCCGCTTGTCACATTGCTGATATCGATTTCAATCAGATAAGAACCCGCAATGGAGGTTTCTTTATATTTGAGGCCGTTTGCGGTGGTCCCCGGAAAACCGGTGGAATCGTCTACAAACTTAATGCTGTAATAGTTGCCGCAGCCGTGGGAGCAGGTCGAGGCAAAGCCGAGGTCAATAAGATCGTCAACCTGATAGGCGGTACCCAGTCCGCTGAAATCAATATAGGAGGCCGGGTAAGTGACTCCCTGGACAAAGGAAGCGCCGGAGCCCTCGCGGTTCTGATAACTGAGTACGGAATCCGAGATTTTATTGCCGGAAGCGTCGGTTGTGGTTGCGGAGGCGGAGGTCATATGATAATAAGTCTGTCCTTTCCAGTAATTTGAAGAGAACCGTAACTCTACCGTATCGTTTCCGCTCTGATAGGCGAGCGTATTTCCCGATCGGGTGTAGGTGATACCGTTTGCGGTTACGGTACCGCCGGAGGGGACGGAGGAGAGCAGTGCGGTCCAGTTGGCTTGCAGGCTGTAGGTGACTCCGTTGTGCGTCAGATCGGGTATGGTATTGGAATTTGTCGTGGAGGTCGTGGGAGAACCGACGACGTTACCCGTAGCCGGATCGTAGATTTTTTCTACGGTATTGTACTGCGGCTTTTGGTTTCCGCTTGACACCCAGTCGGCGGCGTTGTCAAAGGTCAGGGTGTTCGCCAGGTTTCCCTCCTGTGTGATATTTGCGGGCTCGATGACATTCAGCAGTCCCTTGTGAATCGAAGAACCCGGCGGTGCATTCGTTTCGTCTAATGTGAACACATGAAACGTATTGAACTTGGTATCGGTGAAAACGGATTCGGTCGCGTCCTGCAGCTGACGGATTTCGGCGCTGATTGCGTTGCGGTCGGCAGACGTATTGGTGTCGTTGGCCGCCTGCGTGCAGAGTTCATTCATGCGCTGCAGCATCGAGTGAACTTCTTCGAGTGCGCCGTCGGCAACCTGAATATAGGACAGACCGTCGGAAATATTCTCGGAGGCGCGGTCCAGTCCCCGCACCTGCCACCGCAGCTTTTCGGAGATCTGTAAGCCGGCGGCGTCATCGGCGGCATGGTTGATGCGGTAACCGGTGCTGAGTTTTTCGGAAGCTTTTGCGCGCTGTCCGGTTGTGGCGCGCAGCCGGTTTTGTGTAAATATTGCCTGCTGATTGTGCTGAATAAGCATGATAAAATCCTCCTTGATCCCCGGAAACGGATCGCCGGGCAGACGAAACAACAGTAAAATCATATGAATATGTATATTATACACGGGAAAACGGCAAACAGGAATAGAAAAATGTCGTTTTATGAAAAAAATCGACATTTGTAGAGAGCGAGGCACAGGAAATGAGAACGATAATATTTTTTAAGGGAATTTATGATACGTTGGATTTGTTTACGGAAGAGCTTGGAAATGCGTTTGCGCTGTTGGGGTTTGCCTCATTTGTCTATGATGCAAACCGCAGAGAGCAGAGCAAGGAGGAACTGCTCGCGCTGCTGGAGCAGGGGAGCGCGTATGCGGGCGGCAGAGAGGGGCAGGAACAGCGGTTTGCCTGTGTCACATTCAATAATATGGGTTATAATCTGAATATTGCGCCGGAAAAAGGTGTGTCTGACGGGGAGAGCCGCAATGTCTGGGAGTATTACGGGATTCCGTATATCAACATTCTTATGGACCACCCGTTCCACTATGACCGTCCGCTGAAAAAAGCGCCGTCTACCGCAATTGTGCTCTGCACGGACCGCAATCATGTGAAATATATCCGGAGATTTTATAAAAATATCCGCCGGACGGATTTTCTGGCCCACGCCGGAGTCGAGCTGGGGAAAAAGCACAAGCCGCTGGCGGAGCGGGGAATCGATGTGCTTTATGCCGGAGCGCTGCCGATTTATACGGTGTCCGAGATGATTCCGGACTTAACATCGATTGAAGAGGTTGACGCGGAAGCGATGGCGGGGGAGGTGCTCGCAGAGCTGGTGCGGCACCCGGACAAGACGACGGAGCAGGCAATTGAGGAGTATGTGCGGGCGGTATCGCGGGAGGAGATGACAGAGGAGCGGCTGGCAAATCTTATCCTGAAAATGAGGTTTTTGGACTCCTATGCGACTTCCTTTTTCAGAGAGCAGGCGGTGCGTATTCTGGTGGAGAGCGGTATCCGCGTCACGGCGTTCGGGACGGGCTGGGATCAGTGTGAGTGGAGCAGTCATCCCAACCTTGACTACCGGGGCAAAGTGCTCGCACCGGAAATTCTGCCGCTTATGAACGACTCTAAAATTGTCCTGAATACGATGACCTGGTTTAAGGCGGGCGCCCATGACCGTGTGTTTAACGGAATGCTTGCCGGGGCGGCGGTCGTCACGGATGACTCCTCCTATATGAGACAGGAGTTTACAGACGGGAAAGAGCTTGTGATGTTCTCGAGGAAAGAACTGGGGAGTCTGCCGGAACGGGTGTCGGAGCTGTTCGGGCATATGGAGCGGACGCAGGAGCTGGCGGACTGCGGATACCGGGCTGCGGGGGAGCGGCACACATGGAAAAACCGGGCGGAATACATCGCGGAATGTTTCTTGTAAAGAGGGTTCGGAGGAAAAGAAATGCGTATTTTAATGTATCGTTGGAAAGCATATAATTACAGAGATATCGAGCAGACATTTCTGCGGCTGGGACATACGGTGGACAATATCGAGCAGAGGCTTGGGAATTATGATGTAGAGCCGGAGTTTGAGCGGGTGATCGAGGAGAAAATGCGGCAGACGCCGTATGATATGGTATTTACCGTCAATTATTTTGCGCTGATCTCCAATGTCTGCGAGCGGATGGGAGTCCGGTATGTGTCGTGGACCTGCGACAACCCTCTGATCAGCATGTATCATGAATCGGTGTTCCACGACTGCAATTACATTTTTACCTTTGACAAGACAAATTATCTCGAGTTCCGCGGGATGGGGGTGAAACACATCTGGTATCTGCCGCTGGCGGTGGACACGGAGCGGATTAGGGCCGTTTTGGATCAGAGCTCTGACCGGGTGAAGTATCAGGGGGATATCGCGTTTGTGGGAAGTCTGTATGAGCGGAATTCCTATGACAGAATCAAAAACAGGCTGCCGGAATATCTGCGGGGATATTTTGATGCGGTGATGGAGGCGCAGCTGAATATCAGCGGTGCAAATATCGTGGAACCGATGCTGACGACGGAGATTTTAGAACAGCTGCAGCAGTACTTTAAGCTGGAGAAATCCGAGGGATCTTTTTCGGATCTGGGATTGATTTTCCAGACGACGGTGCTGGGCTTTAAAATCGCCGAGATCGAGCGGCGGCGGGCGCTCATAGAACTGTCGAAGTATTACAATGTCCATGTGTACAGCAACAGTGACGTCAGTGATTTGCTGCGCATCCGGTATATGGGGTCCGTGGATTACTGGAGTGAATTGCCGAAGGTTTTTTATATGTCTAAAATTAATTTAAATTTTACGATCCCGAATATCAAGAGCGGGATTCCGCTGCGCGTCTGGGACGCGCTCGGCGCAGGGGGATTTCTGATGACGAATTATCAGGCGGAAATTCCCTGCTACTTCAAGGAAGGGGAGGATCTGGTCTGCTTTGACGGACCGGAGGATTTAAGCGAAAAGGCAGGGTATTATCTGACTCACGAGACAGAGCGCAGACGGATTGCGGAAAACGGTTACCGAAAGGTAAGGGAAGACCATGACTATATGACGAGAATACGCGAGATGCTGCGGATTCTTGCTTCGGCGTGACCGGGAGAACGCGTAAGAAACCGCAGGGAGGGACGGCCTGCAATAGGAAAGCCCGGGAGAAGACAAAAAATCTTCTCCCGGGCTCTTAAAATACATATCTGTCTAACAGATGGCATCCATCATCATACCGGAGTAGATGGATGTGATATAAGGCGTTGCAAAGTTCTGCCCCTTGGGATTCTTGTAAGCCACAAGAAGCTTATTGACATAGTTCATCGGGTCAATGGAGGCCTTGGAAGCCTGCCGGCCCAGTCCGTTCTTGAAGTTATTTAAAACGGAAAAACATTCCGACGAATCCTCAGCGGATACGGCGTCTGTCAGCAGACTGCGGTCAACGGAGATATAATCGTCCGACTGAAGGTTCAGACCGATGGATTCCAGCTCGTTGTGGTATCTTTTGGCTACACTGCTCATATCGCGGATCAATTTCTCTGACTGCTGAGCGCCGCTCTGATTGTGGCCAAGCTGAATAATATTATTGTATACGGTCACCAGAGATTGAATATTGTCGGTGACTGCATCCGTGTTTGTCTTAAAACCGATCCGTGCAGGGGAGCCCTCGTGACTGGTCTTTTTCAGTGTCAGAGAAAACGCATTGTTCACCGTAAAGGTGTTGGAGAGCGAGGAGCGTTCCATGCCGTTGAGTAAAAACGAGGAGTTGGAAGCTTCCTGCGCAACGTTGTCAAGCCCGAGGACCTGCATGGCTTTCATTGAACCGGCATCGGGCGCCGGACGTATTTCAAAAAGAAAGCGGGCGTTCTCGTCCAGTCCGGTCTGGTTCGACGTGATCTGTACGGCGCGCTCGCCGAGGCTGTTGCGCTCGAACACGGCGCGGAGGCCGATATTGGCGCTGTTCACCAGCCGGATCAGCTTTTGCTGAATCGAGCGGTTTGTGTCGTTCTGGCCGACATTGTATTGAAATTCGTAGGAACAGAGGTTGGACAGCAAATCAAAGCTGTAAGCGCCCGGTTCGATATCCAGCTCATCCGGATCCAGATAATTTCCGCGATTGATCTGCGGGGACGCAAGCTCCCGTACTTCCACGTCAAAAGAGACAGATTCGTCCACATCGGAACCTGTGCCGATGTATTCTGCCGTGACGGTTTCTTCCTCGGAAGACTGTGCAACTTTTTTTGCAAATGCATGCTCGATCCCGTCTTCCGAATCGGAGAGGGAAGCGACAACGTTCTGAATCGAGCGGGTCTTTTCCTTGATATCAATCGCAAATTTCTGTACGTCTCCGGAGTATTTGACTTTGTACAAAGGGGACTCTTTGTTTGTTTTTACGATATTGTTGTAGACTGCACGCAGCTGACTCTTTTTGTGGGTATCATAACGGGATACCGTTGTATTGGCGTAAGTGCTCAGATAATACTGATAAGCGCTGTCGATGGCTGCCATAATAATCCCCTCCTTTCTTCCATGAAATTATATGCAGATATGCATACAGGGGTAATCGCTGAAATCCGTTTTCATTCTATTATTAAATGCTTTGTCTTATATTTCGGCACATATCGTAAAAAAGTTAATAGATTATTGGAAAAAATAGGAGTTCTATAACGTGGGTGGGTTAAGTTTTCCGGAAAAATTCCGAAATAAAAGACAAGAAATGCTATATTGCGCGGACATATTTATATTTTAACTGATTTCTCATACAGGGATGTATCATATATGGAAAGGAGACCGAGTATATGGGAATTGGCAATGTAAGAGCAACCGAGGGGATTGCAGGCGGACAGACGGCGATGGCAAGGCCGGTTGACTCCGTCAGCAAGGGGATTCAGGATGAGATTTCGAATGTGCAGCGGCAGATGCAGGAGCTTTCTTCAAAGGCGGATCTGTCCGTTGAAGAGAAGATCAAAAAACGTCAGGAGCTCCAGCAGCAGATAAGCAGTCTCAATACACAGCTGCGGCAGCATCAGGCGCAAATGCGTCAGGAACAGCAGAAGAAGACGGCGTCGGACGTGAGAAAAACCGACGGCGCCGGAGCGGATACGGAAAAAGTCGGCACGGGAATGTCCGGTGCGGGAATGCAGGCGATGGTTGCGGCGGGTTCGTCTCTCGAGCGGGCGAGGCAGCAGGGGACCGTGGTGAGACGGATCGAGGGTGACATCGGCGTTTTGAGAAGCGAAATCAGCCAGGATGCGGCCCGGGGCGCGGATGTGAAGAAAAAGGAAGAAGAACTTGCGGGGCTTGAGGCACGGGCACAGAATGCGGCGGCTTCCAGGTCTGAGGATATCGGCGAGGCAGGCCGGACCATGCGGACGGCGGCGAAGGCCGAGCGGGAAGCGGGCGATGACAGCAAGGTCATCGTCAAAGGAGACAAGGACGGCAAAGACCGCGTACTTATCAAGTCCACCAATTTTTCCAAAGAAAAAAATCAGGGGGTGCAGCAGATGACCGCCTCTGTGGATATCCGCGGGTAGGCGCTTTACAGAGCGTGTATGTTCGGAGAAATTTTAAAAGACGATTGTGTCCGGCGGCGCCGCGGGAGCTGCGGCGCCGCCGGATGCGGAATTTTATACGGTATTGCGGATTATGCAGAGAAAAACGGTTGACGCTTACCACGGATTGTGCTATAGTAGACAGGCGATGGAAGTAGGTCTTTTTTTTATGCCTTTTTTTAGGAAGCTGTCGCTGTTTCTTAGAAAGCGTTCGGAAAGCCGGATGCTGGGCATGGAAAAGCACAAAGAAATTTAATGGAGGTGGAAGTTGTGCGCACAAGAATAACATTGGCATGCACGGAATGCAAGAACCGTAATTACAACATGACGAAGGACAAGAAGGCTCATCCGGACAGAATGGAAACCAAGAAGTATTGCAGATTCTGTAGGACTCATACATTACACAAGGAAACGAAATAGCAGCAGGCTGCGAGTCGGGTAAAGGAGTGAGAATATGGGAGAAACCGAGAACAAAGCTCCGAAGGAGAGCTTTTTCACCGGCCTTTCGGCTGAATTTAAGAAAGTGATTTGGCCGGACAAAGAATCACTTGCAAGACAGACGACGGCAGTTGTTGCCGTTTCCGTGGTAATGGGTCTTGTAATCGCGCTTCTGGATTATATCATTCAGTATGGCGTTGATTTCCTTGTAGGGTTGAGTTTTTAATGGAGGCAAAGTGATTTATGGCAGAGGCACACTGGTATGTTGTTCATACCTATTCAGGATACGAGAATAAGGTAAAGGCAAACATTGACAAGACAATCGAAAACAGACATCTGGAAGACCAGATTTTGGAGGTTCGGGTTCCGATGCAGGAAGTTGTTGAGGTGAAGAACGGAGCAAAGAAATCCGTGTCAAAGAAAATGTTTCCGGGATACGTGCTTATCAATATGGTTATGAATGATGACACATGGTATGTTGTCAGAAATACCCGTGGCGTCACCGGATTTGTCGGACCGGGGAGCAAGCCGGTACCACTTACCGATATGGAAATGAGACCGTTAGGAATCAAGACGGAGAGCGTTGAGGTTGACTTTGGCGAGGGTGACACCGTTGTGGTGACCGCCGGGGTATGGAAGGACACCGTCGGCGTGATTCATACGATGAACCACAGCAAACAGAGTGTGACCATCAATGTCGAATTATTCGGTCGCGAAACACCGGTAGAAATAAGTTTCGCAGATGTTAAGCTTATTGATTAAAGGAGGCAATTCCAATGGCAAAAAAAGTAGAAGGATATATCAAATTGCAGATTCCTGCTGGCAAGGCTACACCGGCTCCTCCTGTTGGACCGGCGCTTGGACAGCACGGCGTGAACATTGTTGAGTTCACGAAGCAGTTTAATGCGAGAACAGCCGATCAGGGCGACTTAATTATCCCTGTAGTGATTACCGTGTACGCGGACAGAAGCTTTAGCTTCGTGACGAAGACTCCGCCCGCGCCGGTACTGATTAAAAAGGCCTGCAACATCAAGTCCGGTTCTGCGGCGCCGAACAAAGAAAAAGTTGCAACTATTTCCAAAGCAAAGATACAGGAGATTGCAGAGCTGAAAATGCCGGATCTGAATGCGGCATCCCTGGAAGCTGCGATGAGCATGATCGAGGGAACGGCAAGAAGCATGGGCGTAACTGTTGAATAGTTTCAACACACGGTGTTGAAACATTAGAAGAATGGCTGAGGAACACAAAACCAGTGTTCTTCGTGAAGGATAGCTGAGGAACGCAAAAGCGGTGTTCTTTGTGAGAACGAATAGTGGGAGGGCCCTCTCCCGATAATACCACCAGGAGGTTTTTTAGAATGAAAAGAGGAAAGAAATATCAGGACGCTGTAAAGTCTTTTGACAAAACCGCTCAGTACGATGTGGCTGAGGCGATTGAACTGGTCAAGAAGAACGCTACGGCGAAATTTGATGAGACAATCGAGCTTCATATCAGAACGGGCTGCGACGGACGCCACGCAGAGCAGCAGATCCGCGGGGCGGTTGTACTGCCGCACGGAACCGGTAAGACCGTTAAGGTTTTGGTGTTTGCAAAGGGTACGAAATTGGATGAAGCACAGGCGGCCGGCGCTGATTTTGTCGGCGGTGAGGAGCTGATCCCGAAGATTCAGAACGAGGGATGGCTTGACTTTGACGTTGTCGTTGCGACACCGGATATGATGGGTGTTGTCGGACGTCTTGGACGTGTGCTTGGACCGAAAGGCTTAATGCCGAACCCGAAAGCGGGAACCGTTACCATGGATGTCACCAAGGCGGTAAACGATATCAAAGCCGGTAAGATTGAGTATCGATTGGACAAAACAAACATTATCCACGTGCCAGTTGGAAAAGCATCTTTTACAAATGAGCAGTTGAGCGACAACTTCCAGACCCTTATGGGTGCTGTCAATAAGGCGAAGCCTTCGAGCTTAAAAGGTCAGTATATCAAGAGCGCGGTTCTCGCGTCCACGATGGGACCTGGCGTGAAGTTAAACGTTACAAAGATTGTAAACTAGCCGAATCGGAAAAGTGCAGTCGGGCTCGCAAGTTTTTGTTGACAGCCGCAATATAAAATAATATAATATGTGAGCATGCCCGATGCGGCATGTTCACAATATTGCCGAAGACAGCAGGCGCCATCTGGCGTAACCGCAGGGCCTGCCGAGGGACTTAGTGATGCATCGTCATCATGAGAATGAAATTTTGAGGCCCTCTCCGTTTTCGGAGAGGGTTTTTACATGGATTTTGGATTCATGTGCCTCACGTCTATATGCAATATAAAAAATAAAAAGGAGGTGCACGATTCGTGGCAAAGGTAGAATTAAAACAGCCTATCGTACAGGAAATTTCTGAAAACATCAAAGAAGCACAGTCGGTCGTAGTTGTTGATTACCGCGGACTTACCGTTGCAGAGGATACGCAGCTGCGTCGTCAGCTGAGAGAAGCCGGTGTTACTTACAAGGTATATAAGAACACACTGGTCGGCCGTGCCGTTGAGGGTACCGAGTTCGAGAGCTTAAAAGACGTTCTCGAAGGACCGAATGCATTTGCGATTTCCACAACAGATGCAACCGCTCCTGCAAGAGTTCTGGCGAAATTCGCCAAGACTGCTCCGGCGCTTGAGATCAAAGCCGGTGTCGTGGAAGGCAATTTCTACGATCAGGAAGGCATGAAAGCAATTTCGCAGATACCGTCGAGAGACGAGCTTCTTTCCAAGCTGCTTGGAAGCTTACAGTCTCCGATTACCAACCTTGCGCGTGTTCTTAATCAGATCGCGGAGCAGGGAGGCACGGCCGACGCGGCCGTGGCGGATGCGGCTGAGGAAGCTCCGGCAGCGGAAGCAGCAGAGACTCCGGCAGAGTAGTTTCGAAAACAGCAGGATATGATCAAATTTTTGAATGGAGGAAAATGAAATGGCAAAATTAACAACAGCAGAGTTTATTGATGCTATCAAAGAGTTAAGCGTATTAGAGTTAAACGACCTGGTAAAAGCTTGTGAAGAAGAGTTCGGCGTATCTGCAGCAGCAGGCGTTGTAGTTGCGGCAGCAGGCGCAGGCGAGGCGGCAGCAGCCGAGGAGAAGACCGAGTTCGACGTAGAGCTGACCGAGGTTGGTTCCGAGAAGGTTAAGGTTATCAAGGTTGTACGTGAGGTAACCGGATTAGGCTTAAAGGAAGCAAAAGATCTTGTAGACGGCGCTCCGAAGGTTGTAAAAGAGCAGGCTGACAAGGCAACTGCAGAGGACATCAAGAAGAGACTCGAGGAAGTTGGAGCAAAAGTAACATTAAAATAATCGCGTAAGCTACGAGCAGAGCGAAAATGAAAAAGGGGTGCGCCCGGGAGAATTTATTCTCGCCGAGCGCACCCCTTTTTCATTTTCATTCGGCGACAGCCGCGTGCAGGCTGACTTTGTCAGCCTGCGTGAGTAGCTCGTAGCGAAGTTCGCATGAACAAGAATAGGCGACAGCCTGCACGAGCAGCTCGTAGCGAAGTCCGCCGGAATAAGAATCAGCGGCAGCCTGCACGAGCTGCTCGAAGCAAAGTCAGCCGACGAAGTCCGCCGGAACAAAAACCGGCGGCAGGCCCGATGCATTTTGCGGCGCGGCTCTTTTTCTTTTCCGCAAAACGCGTTATAATAAAATTATATGGAAGAAAACGCGGAGGAAACGACCATGAAGATCACCGAACTGAGATGTTCCGCCTGCAGCGGGACACTGAAAATAGATGAGGACAATCCGAATGTCGCGGAGTGCGAGTACTGCCACAGCAGGTATACGATTGAGAGTGACAACGCCGGTAAGGCGGATGAGATTCCTTATCTGAAACCGATGCAGGAGCAGATGCCGTACGGACAGCCCTATTTTGGGAATGTTCCGCGGGCAAATCCGAAAAGCAATGCCGCACCGCGTATCCTGGCTGTCGTCCTGGCATGTCTGGGTGCGCTGGCAGTCTGGCTCAGGATATTCGGTTTTTTGGGAAGCGGGAGCGGACAGAGCGGCGTGATATCGGGCGGCAGGGAAATTCAGATACCCGCGGCCGCGGAGGAGAACTCTGCGGGGGAAATCGAGACGGAAGCAGAACTTACCGGTGTCCTAGCGGATTTCGTGAAAGTCGTATACGGCAAACCGGCGGAGGAAGTCACGGAGGGGGAACTTGCAAAAATTCAATGGCTGGAACTGAAATCCGGGATTGAATACAGAGAAGTCGGCTACAGTTTTGAGAACCCGTTTGAAAACCCGGAGGCGGAACTTATCTGGGTCCGCCTTCCGGCTGACGATTATTCGGGCTATGAGCTTGAGGGCCTTCCGGCATTTACGGGGTTGAAGATGTTGAAAACAGGCCAGTCCCTGCGGGAAGAACACTTAAAAGGGCTGACGTTATGGGGAATCGGCGGATATTTTGACAGCTTAGAGCAGGTAGCGGAGCTGATGGAGCGGCCCGAAGAGATAAGAAAAATCGAGATCAGCAGTAATCCCGTAAGCCTTGCGGGGATTGACAGGTTTCCGAATTTGGAGACGCTGCTGATTGACAGCGATGAAATCGCGGAGGAAAAGCTTCTGGTCAGTGCGGCTTCGCTGAAAGCGGTTTCCGTGGATATCTACGACGGAAGCATGGACTTTGCGACATTTGGCATGATGCCCTGGCTCGAAGAACTGACGATATGCAGCGGAGCGGTCAAAGACATCGGCTTTGTCTCAAAGATGGAACATTTAAAGGCGCTTCATCTGGAGGACGGCGCATTTCTGACGCTTGACCCGCTGCGGGAGGCGCCGGGACTTGAGGAACTGTCGATTGAAGACTGCGACGAGCTGAAAGAGATGTCGGCGGTATCGGCGCTTACGGGGCTCAAAAAGCTGTCGCTCGACCTGCCCTATGACTGCGCGCAGCCCGATTTAAGTCCGCTTACCGCGGTGGAAGAGCTCTGTCTGCGGAATTTTGACGATACCGGAGATCTCAGGTATATGAGCGGGCTGGCGGAACTGACACTCGACGGCGGAACGGCGGGAGCGGCGTCGGATTTTGCGGGGCTTACAAACTTAAAGACGCTCAGATGCACTTCATTCGGATACACGGAGCATGACTACGGTTTTGTCACAAGCCTGCCCGCCCTGGAAAACCTTGACCTGCACGGAACCGTTACCTACGGCGATATCTCGGGAATTTTTAATATGCCTACGCTCAAAAGCCTCAATATCAGCGGGATGGAATGCGAGATCGCGTTTGACCGGATCGCGGAGAATACGACGCTTGAGGAGCTTTCCATCGACAACATAAAGCTCTACAAAAACGTGAGCGTTTCCGGCGGCGGAGGTTTTTACTCGGTGGACTGGGACGACGTGATACTCACGGAAAATCTGGATTTCCTCTGCCGGCTCAAAGGGCTTAAGGAGTTAAGTATCTGCGAAAACGAACTGACGGAGATTGAATTTGCGGCCTCCCTGCAGGCATTGCGGCGGATCGATTTTTCGGATAATTACGTGACGGACCTCTCGCCGCTTTCGGGGTTAAAGGATTTAAGACAGGTGGTCTGCGGGGAAAACCCGATATCGAATGATGAGGTGCTGGGGGAATCGGTGGTCGTGGTTCGCTGAGGACGTGAAAAATCAATTTAGCATCTTGTAAATAACGTTATATTCATTTATAATATACATAGAACTATCGGTAAATATAATGCCTTTTTATCGAGAGCAAAGAAAGGAGCAGATGCTATGAGCGCTATTTCTTCTGTATACAGTCAAAATACAAGATCCTATACGGATTACGGCAATTTTGCCAGCGGGAAAAAGATTAACAGTGCGGCCGACGGAGCGGCCGAGCTTTCCATCATACAAAAAGAAGAGAGTCAGATACGCGGTACCGACGCCGGCACGAACAATATCGTTTCGGCGAAGGATATGCTGCAGGTATCCGACGGAGCGCTGGCGCAGATTACCGACAATCTGCAGCGCATGCGCGAACTTGCGGTGCAGGCATCCAACACGGCTCTCATGACGGATGCGGACCGCTCGGCGGTTCAGATGGAGATTGACCAGTTAAAGCAGGGCATTTCGGACATCGCATCCCAGACGTCGTTTAACACGAAGAACATTCTGGACGGAAGTCAGAAAGAGTTCCATATTGCGACGGATGCGAACGGCGGAGGCATGGAGATTTCGACCGGCGATGCGACGTTAAAGGCGCTCGGGATAGAAGATTTCGACGTGACCGGCGATTTTGATCTCTCGGATATCGACAAAGCGCTCGAATCGATTTCTTCGACGCGCAGCAACGGCGGCGCGCAGATGAACGCGTTGGACCATGCGTACAGCAACAACACGAACTATCTGCTGAACACGACAGGAGCGAAGAGCCGGCTGGAGGATTTGGATTTCCCGAAGGCGATTTCCGATCTCAAGAAAAAGGAGACGCTCCAGCAGTATCAGTTCTTTATGCAGAGGAAGCAGACACAGGAGGAAGAAGCGCGGATGTTCCGCATGTTTATGTAATGGGAACGGCGGTATACGGCCGGCAGTGAGGATTCGCTGCCGGCTTTTTTGACAGCAAATAAAATAATTCTTGACGGCCTCTTGACAATTGTGGTATCATATAGGTTGCACTATTGTGGTGCTTTAGGCTTATTGCGCGCTTTTGGCGTAGTATATAAAAACGAGAGGTGAAACGTCAATGGAGAAAAACAGAATACGTCCGGTGAAAGCTGGAAAAGGCATGCGTATGAGTTACTCGAGACAGAAAGAGGTATTAGAGATGCCGAATCTGATAGAAGTCCAAAAAGACTCCTACCAGTGGTTTCTAAAAGAAGGCTTAAAAGAAGTTTTCGACGATATCTCTCCAATCGCTGACTACAGCGGCCATCTGAGTCTGGAGTTCGTAGATTTTACATTGTGCGAAGACGATGTAAAATACACGATTCCCGAATGCAAAGAGCGGGATGCGACGTATGCGGCACCTTTGAAGGTGAAAGTCAGACTTCACAACAAAGAGACCGACGAGATCAATGAACATGAGATATTCATGGGCGACCTTCCATTGATGACGGAAACAGGCACTTTCGTAATCAATGGCGCGGAGCGAGTTATCGTAAGCCAGTTAGTCCGCTCCCCGGGTATTTATTACGGAATTGCACACGATAAGGTGGGCAAGACGCTGTATTCCTGTACCGTAATTCCAAACCGCGGCGCGTGGCTGGAATACGAGACAGACTCCAATGACGTGTTTTATGTTCGTGTAGACAGAACGAGAAAAGTGCCGATTACCGTGCTGATTCGTGCGCTTGGGCTTGGAAGCAACCAGGAAATCATCGATATGTTCGGTGAGGAGCCGAAGATTCTTGCGAGCTTCGGCAAGGATGTCGCGACCAATTATGAGGAGGGACTCCTCGAATTATATAAGAAAATCAGACCAGGCGAGCCGCTCACAGTCGAGAGTGCGGAGAGCCTGATTTCTGCGATGTTTTTTGACCCGAGAAGATATGACCTCGCAAAAGTGGGCCGCTATAAGTTCAATAAAAAGCTGGCGCTCCGCAACCGCATCAATGGACATGTTTTGGCGGAGGACGTCGTGGATGTTTCGACCGGAGAGATTATCGCGGAGGCGGGCGCCGAGGTGACGAGAAGCCTTGCGGACGATATTCAGAATGCGGCCGTTCCCTATGTGTGGATACAGGGGGAGGCGCGGAATGTCAAAGTGCTGTCTTCGATGATGGTGGACCTGCGGCATTACGTGGACTGCAATCCGCGCGAACTCGGCATTACGGAGCTTGTCTATTATCCGATTCTCGCACAGCTGATGGAGGAAAATCCGGATGTCGAGGATTTGAAAGAGGCGATAAAAAAGAATGTTCATGACCTGATCCCGAAGCATATTACAAAAGACGATATCTATGCGTCTATCAACTACAATATGCATCTGGAATATGCGATCGGTCATGATGACGATATTGACCATCTGGGCAACCGGCGTATCCGCGCGGTGGGCGAGCTGCTGCAGAATCAGTACAGAATCGGTCTGTCCAGACTTGAGCGTGTGGTCCGCGAGAGAATGACGACGCTTGACCTCGACGGAATTTCTCCGCAGAGCTTAATCAATATTAAGCCGGTGACGGCGGCGGTAAAGGAATTTTTCGGTTCCTCCCAGCTGTCGCAGTTTATGGATCAGAACAATCCGCTCGGCGAGCTGACGCACAAGAGACGTCTGTCCGCGCTGGGCCCGGGCGGTCTGTCGAGAGACCGTGCCGGATTCGAGGTTCGGGACGTGCACTATTCCCACTACGGAAGAATGTGCCCGATCGAGACGCCTGAGGGACCGAATATCGGTCTTATCAACTCGCTGGCGAGCTATGCGCGGGTAAACGAGTACGGCTTTGTCGAGGCGCCGTACCGCAAAATAGACAAATCGGACCCGAAAAACCCGCGGGTTACGGACGAGGTCGTGTATATGACCGCGGACGAAGAGGACAATTATCATGTGGCGCAGGCGAACGAGGCGCTGGACGCAGACGGACATTTTGTCCGCAACAGCGTGTCCGGACGTTATCTCGACGAGACGCAGGAGTATGAGAAAACCATGTTTGACTACATGGATGTGTCCCCGAAGATGGTGTTCTCCGTGGCGACCGCATTGATTCCGTTCCTGCAGAACGACGACGCGAACCGTGCGCTGATGGGGTCTAACATGCAGCGTCAGGCAGTGCCGCTTCTGACGACGGAAGCGCCTGTCGTGGGAACCGGTATGGAGACCAAAGCTGCCGTTGACTCCGGTGTGTGCGTTGTGGCGAAAAAGGGCGGAGTCGTTGAGAGCGCCGAGGCAAATCAGATTGTGATCAAGAGTGACGAGGGGACCAGAGACGTCTATAAGATGACCAAATTTTCCAGAAGCAATCAGTCCAACTGCTACAACCAGAGACCGATTGTCTTCAAAGGGGACCGCGTGGAAGCGGGTGAGGTGATTGCGGACGGACCGTCCACCTCAAATGGCGAGCTTGCACTCGGAAAGAATCCTCTGATCGGATTTATGACCTGGGAAGGCTACAATTACGAGGATGCGGTTCTCTTAAGCGAGAGACTGGTACAGGATGATGTGTACACGTCGATTCATATAGAGGAATATGAGGCCGAGGCCCGCGATACAAAGCTTGGGCCGGAGGAGATTACAAGGGACGTTCCGGGTGTCGGAGACGATGCGTTAAAGGATCTTGACGAGCGCGGAATTATCCGCATCGGTGCGGAAGTGCGCGCCGGTGATATTTTGGTCGGTAAAGTGACGCCGAAGGGAGAGACTGAGCTGACCGCAGAGGAGCGGCTGCTTCGGGCGATTTTCGGCGAAAAGGCGAGAGAGGTGCGCGACACGTCCTTAAAGGTGCCGCACGGCGAGTACGGGATCGTTGTGGATGCGAAGGTGTTCACAAGAGAAAACGGCGACGAGCTGTCCCCGGGTGTCAACCAGGCAGTGCGTATCTATATTGCACAGAAGAGAAAGATTTCCGTCGGTGATAAGATGGCAGGACGTCACGGCAACAAGGGTGTGGTTTCCCGTGTGCTGCCGGTCGAGGATATGCCGTTTCTGCCGAACGGACGTCCGCTGGATATCGTGTTGAATCCGCTGGGCGTGCCGTCGCGTATGAATATCGGACAGGTGCTTGAGATTCATCTGAGCCTGGCCGCAAAAGCGCTCGGCTTTAACATTGAGACACCGGTATTTGACGGTGCGAAAGAGATTGATATTCAGGATACGCTGGAGCTTGCAAGCGATTATGTAAACTCCGAGTGGGAGGATTTTGAGGCGAAATACAAAGACACGCTGAATCAGGGCGTGATGGATTATCTCTATGAGAACAGAGAACACCGGGAGGTGTGGAAAGGTGTGCCGATTTCCCGCGACGGGAAGGTGCAGCTGCGCGACGGACGTACCGGAGAGGCATTTGATTCCCCGGTTACGATCGGGCACATGCATTACCTGAAACTGCACCATCTGGTAGACGATAAGATTCATGCGCGTTCGACCGGCCCGTACTCTCTGGTGACGCAGCAGCCGCTCGGCGGAAAAGCGCAGTTCGGCGGACAGCGTTTCGGAGAGATGGAGGTATGGGCGCTGGAGGCATACGGTGCGTCCTATACCCTGCAGGAGATTCTGACGGTGAAATCCGACGATGTTGTCGGACGTGTGAAGACCTACGAGGCGATTATCAAAGGGGATAACATCCCTGAGCCGGGAATTCCGGAATCGTTTAAAGTATTATTGAAAGAGCTGCAGTCCCTGGGTCTGGACGTGAAAGTGTTAGACGAGGACAGAAACGAAGTGGAGCTGATAGAGACCAGCGAATACGGAAACACCGATCTGAACTCCATTATTTCCGGGGATAAAGATTTTGCGTTTGATGACAGTGACGCTTTTACAAAGGCGGGCTTTACCAGACAGGAATTTGATGAAAATGAGGAACTTGTCGATATCGAGGAGGAAGAGCCGGAAGAGGATGACGCGGAGATGTATGATGACGCGGAAGATGGAATTTTTGACGAAGAGTAAATCGTGCCGTCTTTGGGCGGAACATTAGAAGGGAGTGTCACGAATGCCAGAAATGATGAATAAAGAGACGACCGGTCAGTCTATTTCGTTTGATGCGATACAGATTGGGCTGGCGTCTCCGGAGAAAATCAGGGAATGGTCGAGAGGCGAAGTGAAAAAGCCGGAGACCATCAACTATAGAACTTTAAAGCCGGAAAAAGACGGTTTATTCTGCGAGAAAATCTTTGGACCGAGTAAGGACTGGGAGTGTCACTGCGGCAAATACAAGAAAATCCGCTACAAGGGGGTTGTGTGTGACCGTTGCGGCGTTGAGATTACAAAGGCGAGTGTCCGCAGAGAGCGTATGGGACATATTGAGCTTGCGGCTCCGGTTTCCCATATCTGGTACTTTAAGGGAATCCCTTCCCGCATGGGACTGATTCTTGACCTGTCGCCGCGGACACTCGAGAAGGTGCTGTATTTTGCTTCCTATATCGTACTCGACGGGGGCAATACCGCTCTGCAGTACAAACAGGTGCTCTCCGAGGGGGAATATCAGGAGGCGAGAGAGCAGTACGGGAACGCGTTCCGCGTCGGAATGGGTGCGGAGGCGATTCAGGAGCTTTTGCACGCGATCGACCTTGAGAAGGATTCCGCGGATCTGCAGGCGGAGCTTGCGGACGCGACCGGTCAGAAGCGCGCGCGCATTATCAAAAGGCTCGAAGTCGTAGAGGCATTCCGCGAGTCCGGAAACAAGCCGGAGTGGATGATCATGACGGTGATTCCGGTGATTCCGCCGGATCTGCGCCCGATGGTACAGCTGGACGGAGGCCGTTTTGCGACTTCCGACCTGAATGACCTGTACCGTAGAATTATCAACCGCAACAACCGTCTGAGAAGACTGCTGGAGCTCGGCGCGCCGGATATTATCGTGCGCAACGAGAAGCGTATGCTCCAGGAGGCGGTTGACGCGCTGATCGACAACGGACGCCGCGGCCGTCCGGTTACCGGACCGGGAAACCGTGCGTTAAAGTCTCTGTCCGATATGTTAAAAGGAAAATCGGGACGGTTCCGCCAGAACCTGCTCGGAAAACGAGTGGATTACTCGGGACGTTCGGTTATCTGTGTAGAGCCGAAATTAAAAATATATCAGTGCGGCCTTCCGAAAGAGATGGCGATTGAGCTGTTCAAGCCGTTCGTAATGAAAGAACTGGTTGCAAACGGGACCGCGCACAATATCAAGAGCGCCAAAAAGATGGTGGAGCGCCTGCAGACCGAGGTCTGGGATGTGCTCGAGGATGTGATTAAGGAGCATCCGGTGATGCTGAACCGGGCCCCCACACTGCACCGTCTCGGTATTCAGGCATTTGAGCCGATTCTTGTAGAGGGTAAGGCGATCAAGCTGCACCCGCTGGTATGTACCGCATTTAACGCCGATTTCGACGGAGACCAGATGGCGGTGCATCTCCCGCTTTCCGTGGAGGCGCAGGCGGAGTGCCGCTTTATGCTGCTCTCACCGAACAATCTGTTAAAGCCTTCCGACGGCGGACTGGTGGCGGTTCCGTCTCAGGATATGGTGCTCGGTATTTATTATCTGACGCAGGAGCGTCCGGGCGCAAAGGGAGAGGGCAAGTTCTTTAAGAGCGTCAACGAGGCGATTCTTGCGTACGAGAACGGCGCGGTTACGCTTCACTCCAAGATCAAAGTCCGCATGACGAAGAAAATGCAGGACGGTTCCGTGCTTTCGGGGATCGTGGAGTCCACACTCGGACGGTTTATCTTTAACGAGATTATTCCGCAGGATCTTGGATTTGTGGACAGAAGCGTTCCGGGAAATGAATTAAAGCTGGAAGTGGATTTCCTGGTTGCCAAGAAGCAGAACAAACAGATTTTAGAGAAGGTTATCAACATCCACGGCGCGACGAAGACCGCCGAGGTTCTCGATGCGGTAAAGGCGATGGGGTACAAATACTCCACCAGAGCGGCCATGACGGTTTCCATTTCCGACATGACGGTGCCGCCGCAGAAGCCGGAGATGATCGCGAACGCGCAGGATACGGTAGATAAGATTACGAAGCAGTATAAGCGCGGTCTTATCACCGAGGAGGAGCGCTATAAAGAGGTTGTCGAGACGTGGAAAGAGACCGATGACGAGCTGACGCAGGCGCTGCTCTCCGGACTTGACAAATACAATAATATTTTCATGATGGCGGATTCGGGAGCCCGCGGTTCCGACAAGCAGATTAAACAGCTGGCCGGCATGCGCGGACTGATGGCGGATACAACCGGAAGGACCATCGAGCTGCCGATCAAATCAAACTTCCGTGAAGGTCTCGACGTATTGGAGTACTTTATGTCGGCGCACGGAGCAAGAAAAGGTCTTTCCGATACGGCTCTGCGTACCGCGGATTCCGGTTATCTGACAAGACGACTGGTGGATGTGTCCCAGCATATGATTGTGCGGGAGTCTGACTGCTGCGAGGGAACGGGCAGAGAGATTCCGGGAATGTGGGTGACCGCATTTATGGACGGAAAAGAGGAAATCGAGAGTCTCCAGGAACGCATTACGGGACGGTTTTCCTGCAACGACATCTGTGACGAACAGGGCAACGTGCTTGTAAAAGCAAACCATATGATTACGCCGAAGCGCGCGGCGCTGGTGATGAGCAAGGGTGTTGACGAGAAGGGCGAGCCGCTTACCAAGATTAAAATCCGCAACGTACTGTCCTGCCGCTCCCACATGGGTGTGTGCGCAAAGTGCTACGGAGCCAATATGGCAACCGGCCAGGCGGTGCAGGTCGGCGAGGCAATCGGTATTATCGCCGCACAGTCCATCGGTGAGCCGGGTACACAGCTCACAATGCGTACGTTCCATACCGGCGGTGTGGCAGGAAACGATATCACACAGGGTCTTCCCCGTGTCGAGGAGATTTTTGAGGCGCGCAAGCCTAAAGGACTTGCGATTATCACCGAATTCGGCGGCGTGGCAAATATCAAAGACACCAAGAAGAAGCGGGAAATTGTTGTCACGAACAGCGAGACCGGAGAGAGCAAGGCGTATCTGATCCCCTACGGTTCCCGTATCAAAGTGATGGACGGCGCGGTGCTTGAGGCCGGTGACGAGCTGACCGAAGGTTCCGTGAATCCGCACGATATTTTAAAGATTAAGGGCGTGCGCGCGGTTCAGGACTATATGCTCCGCGAGGTGCAGCGCGTATACCGCCTGCAGGGTGTGGAAATCAACGACAAGCATATTGAGGTGATTGTCCGCCAGATGCTGCAGAAGGTACGCATCGAGAATAACGGAGACTCCGACATGCTTCCGGGTACACTGGTAGATACGCTTGACTTCGAGGATACAAACGAGATGCTCGAGAACGAAGGCAAGGAGCCGGCAGACGGCAAGCAGGTGCTGCTCGGTATCACGAAGGCTTCTCTGGCGACAAATTCCTTCCTGTCGGCGGCTTCCTTCCAGGAGACCACAAAGGTTCTCACGGAGGCGGCGATTAAAGGAAAGGTAGATCCGCTTATCGGTATGAAGGAGAACGTGATTATCGGTAAACTGATTCCGGCCGGAACCGGTATGAAGAGATACCGCAGTATAAAGCTGGATTCCGAGATTGACGAGGAAGAGGAGCTTATGTTTGACGATTTTGACGTCTATGAGGGAAACGGCGTGATGGATGAAGATTTCATTTTAGAGCCGATTCCGCAGGAAGAATTGGAATAGAAGAATCACGGTAAGCCGGGAGAGAGGCTGCCGTATTTATGCGGGCAATCACCTGCGTAAATGCGGCGGTCCTTTTTATTACAGTAAAAAATTGTATAAGAATCCAAAATCTGGTTTATACTGAGTGTGCAGGGGATGCTTTCGTGCCGGAAACAAATTTGGCCTCAAAATTTGTTTTGCGTGTAAAAGGGCTTGACATCTGAATTTCCAGTATATATAATAATTTAGCATGCACGCGAAGGCGTGTTATGTTTTTGTTATCATTTAACACAGGAGGTGAAAATAATGCCAACATTCAACCAGTTAGTAAGAAAAGGACGTGAGACATCTGTTAAGAAGTCTACTGCACCTGCGCTTCAGAGAGGCTACAACTCCCTGCAGAAGAGACCGACGAATACGTCTTCTCCGCAGAAGAGAGGTGTATGTACTGCCGTTAAGACAGCTACGCCGAAGAAGCCTAACTCAGCTCTTAGAAAGATCGCCAGAGTACGTCTTTCCAACGGAATCGAAGTGACAAGCTATATCCCGGGTGAGGGTCATAACTTACAGGAGCACAGCGTTGTCCTGATCCGCGGCGGCCGTGTAAAGGATCTGCCGGGTACAAGATATCACATTATCCGTGGTACGCTTGATACCGCAGGAGTTGCGAACAGAAAGCAGGCTCGTTCGAAATACGGCGCTAAGAGACCGAAAGCGGGTAAATAATTGATTTGGCAAACCAATAGTATCACATCTAAAGGTTTGGTGTTGGGATTGTTATCACAATAAGATAGATTTCCGCACGAACACTATGTGAGTACCGTTGAATTAATCGAATGAAGTTCGCTGACACAGCATACGCTGTCCGTCCGGGAGAACCGGCGTCGGGAAATGCAGACCGGGGTCCGTGCTGCGGACATGTCTGTATAGTAAAATATGATTAAGGAGGGAAGAACCGTGCCACGTAAAGGACATACTCAGAAAAGAGATGTATTAGCAGATCCGTTATACAATAACAAAGTGGTTACCAAGCTTATCAATAACATTATGTTAGACGGTAAGAAGGGCGTTGCACAGAAGATTGTATACGGAGCGTTCAAGAGAGTAGAGGAGAAGACAGAGAAACCCGCTCTCGAGGTATTTGAGGAAGCTATGAATAACGTTATGCCTGTGCTTGAGGTAAAGGCAAGACGTATCGGCGGAGCCACATATCAGGTACCGATCGAGGTAAGAGCCGACCGTCGTCAGACGTTAGCGCTTCGCTGGCTGACCGCTTTCTCGCGCAAGAGAGGCGAGAAGACGATGGAAGAAAAGCTTGCCAACGAGATTATGGATGCATATAACAATACCGGTGCATCCGTAAAAAGAAAAGAAGAAATGCACAAAATGGCAGAGGCGAACAAGGCTTTCGCGCACTACCGTTTCTAATTTAGGGAGGAAATACCTTGGCTGGAAGAGAATATCCATTAGAGAGAACCAGAAACATTGGTATTATGGCTCATATCGATGCGGGTAAGACCACAACGACAGAGCGTATTCTTTACTATACCGGTGTTAACTATAAGATCGGTGATACTCATGAGGGTACTGCGACCATGGACTGGATGGAGCAGGAGCAGGAAAGAGGTATCACGATTACGTCAGCCGCTACCACCTGTCATTGGACTCTGGAGGAGTTTGCGAAACCGAAGAAGGATGCCTTAGAGCATCGTATCAATATCATTGATACTCCGGGACACGTTGACTTCACGGTAGAGGTAGAGCGTTCACTCCGCGTACTTGACGGCGCTGTCGGCGTTTTCTGTGCAAAGGGCGGTGTTGAGCCTCAGTCAGAAAATGTATGGCGTCAGGCTGACACCTACAACGTACCGAGAATGGCATTCATCAATAAGATGGATATCCTGGGTGCGAACTTTTACGGAGCTGTAGATCAGATTCGTACGAGATTAGGAAAAAATGCAATTATTCTTCAGCTGCCGATCGGCAAAGAAGAAGAGTTTAAAGGGATCATTGACCTGTTTGAGATGAGAGCATACATCTATAACGACGATAAGGGTGACGATATCACCGTTACCGAAGATCTGGGTGATATGAAGGATGATGCGGAGCTTTACCACTCGGAGCTGGTAGAGAAAGTCTGCGAGCTGGACGATGATCTGATGATGATGTATCTTGAGGGCGAGGAGCCGTCTGTCGAAGAGATGAAGGCCGTCCTCAGAAAAGCGACCTGTGAATGCCGTGCGATTCCGGTATGTTGCGGTACCGCATACAGAAATAAAGGCGTTCAGAAGCTTTTGGATGCAGTGATCGAGTTTATGCCGTCTCCGTTAGACGTACCTGCAATCAAGGGCGTTGATTTGGACGGCAACGAAGTAGAGAGACATTCTTCCGATGAAGAGCCGTTCTCCGCGCTGGCATTCAAGATCATGGCGGATCCGTTCGTCGGCAAGCTTGCGTTCTTCCGCGTTTACTCCGGTACGATGAACTCCGGTTCTTACGTATTGAATGCGACAAAGAACAAGAAAGAGCGTGTCGGACGTATCCTTCAGATGCATGCGAACAAGAGAGCAGAGCTTGACAAAGTTTACTCCGGTGATATCGCGGCTGCAGTCGGATTTAAGTTCACGGCTACCGGTGATACGATCTGTGATGAGCAGCACCCGGTAATCTTAGAGTCCATGGAGTTCCCGGAGCCGGTTATCGAGCTCGCGATCGAGCCGAAGACCAAAGCGGGACAGGGCAAGATGGGCGAGGCGCTTGCGAAGCTTGCGGAGGAGGATCCGACCTTCCGTGCACACACGGATCAGGAGACCGGCCAGACGATTATTGCAGGTATGGGCGAGCTTCATCTTGAGATTATTGTTGACCGTCTGCTCCGTGAGTTCAAAGTGGAAGCAAATGTCGGCGCGCCGCAGGTTGCTTACAAAGAGACCTTCACGAAACCGGTTGACGTTGAGTACAAATACGCAAAACAGTCCGGCGGACGCGGACAGTACGGACACTGTAAAGTCAAATTCGAGCCGATGGATGCAAATGCGGAGGAGACGTTTAAGTTTGAATCTTCCGTTGTCGGCGGTGCGATTCCGAAGGAGTATATCCCGGCAATCGGCGAAGGTATCGAGGAAGCTGCGAGAGCAGGTATTCTCGGAGGATTCCCGGTGCTTGGCGTACACGCGAACGTATACGACGGTTCCTATCACGAGGTTGACTCTTCCGAGATGGCGTTCCACATTGCCGGTTCGATGGCGTTTAAAGAGGCGATGCACAAGGCAAATCCGGTGCTGCTCGAGCCGATTATGAAGGTGGAGGTTACGATGCCCGAGGAGTATATGGGCGACGTAATCGGAGATATCAATTCCCGCCGCGGACGTATCGAGGGTATGGATGACCTCGGCGGCGGTAAGATTGTCCGCGCATTTGTCCCGCTTGCGGAGATGTTCGGTTATTCTACCGATCTTCGTTCCAAGACACAGGGACGCGGCAACTACTCGATGTTCTTTGAAAAATACGAGCAGGTGCCGAAGAATGTACAGGAAAAGGTTTTAACAGATAAGTCAAAATAAGGTTTTAACGGATAAGTCAAAATAAATTTTTGTGTCTATTTTAAAAATATCGGGATTCCCGCTTTTTATGGGAATTCCGGTGAGAAATAGCTTGAAAAACCGCCGATTATTTTATATAATCAGAATTAGCGAGCTATTCATAATAAGATCAGGCCCGCAAGGGGCAACATTTAAGGAGGATATTCAAAATGGCAAAAGCTAAGTTTGAAAGAACAAAACCGCATTGTAATATCGGTACCATTGGACACGTTGACCATGGTAAAACAACTTTAACGGCAGCAATCACAAAAGTATTGGCTGCAAGAGTTGCCGGCAATACCGCTACCGATTTCGAGAACATTGATAAGGCTCCGGAAGAGAGAGAGCGTGGTATCACAATCTCTACCGCACACGTTGAGTATGAGACAGATAAGAGACATTATGCGCACGTTGACTGCCCGGGACATGCCGACTACGTTAAAAACATGATTACCGGTGCTGCTCAGATGGACGGCGCTATCCTTGTTGTAGCTGCAACCGACGGTGTTATGGCTCAGACAAAAGAGCACATCTTATTATCCCGTCAGGTAGGTGTACCGTACATTGTTGTATTTATGAACAAGTGCGATATGGTTGACGATCCGGAGCTTCTTGAGCTGGTAGAGATGGAGATTACCGAGCAGTTAGAGGAGTACGGTTTCGAGGGATGCCCGATTATTAAGGGTTCCGCATTAAAGGCTCTCGAGGATCCGAGCGGCGAGTGGGGCGACAAGATCATGGAGCTCATGTCTACGGTAGACGAATATATTCCGGATCCGGAGCGCGATACCGACAAGCCGTTCCTTATGCCGGTTGAGGACGTATTCACCATCACAGGCCGTGGTACCGTTGCTACCGGACGTGTTGAGCGTGGTACGCTTCACTTATCCGACGAGTTAGAGATTCTCGGCGTGAAGGAAGAAGTTCAGAAGACCGTTGTAACCGGTATCGAGATGTTCCGTAAGATGTTAGACGAGGCGCAGGCCGGTGATAACATCGGTGCACTGCTCCGCGGTATCAACCGTGACCAGATCGTTCGTGGTCAGGTTCTTGCAAAACCGGGCAGCGTTACCTGCCACAGCAAGTTTACCGCACAGGTATACGTTCTGACAAAGGACGAGGGTGGTCGTCATACTCCGTTCTTTAACAACTATCGTCCGCAGTTCTATTTTAGAACAACAGACGTAACAGGTGTCTGCAACCTGCCGTCCGGTACAGAGATGTGCATGCCTGGCGATAATATCGAGATGACAATCGAGCTGATTCATCCGGTAGCTATGGAGCAGGGTCTTACCTTCGCTATCCGTGAGGGTGGTAGAACTGTTGGTTCTGGACGTGTGGCTACGATCGTAGAGTAATCTTTAGATTAGAGCCAAATAGTAAAAATAAGCACCGCAATTCTTTGAGAAATCAAGGGGTTGCGGTTTCTTAATGTCTGAAAATAATAGCGGACAAAAGGAAAAGCCACCTGGCGGAACTTCATTGTTTGCTTAAACGGACATCCAAATTTGTCCCCGTTTCTTTTGAAGATTTTTCTAAAAAATCTGCTAAATTATAAATATCTGAAAAATGGTAGGTATCAAACAGTTTTTGACAGAAGATGGCACAGTCTTCTGAGCCGCAGATATTTGTTGAAAGCATTTTTCCGAAAGCGTTTGGTACGGCAGCGCAGGATGGATATATGGAGGCGCAGGAGTCGTATTAGAGTTTATTTGAGAATACTGCTAAGTATAATGCGGTAATGGGTGTATTGGCAGAGATTATATATCGGGAAATGCGGAGGAAAGAAATTAAGACTTCGGAGGGAACCGTAACATATATCCATGATGAAGCACAAAAGCTATCTGTAGCGGCAGAAGAACCGTTGCCGTATGAAGATAGAAAAATCTATATGACCTGAGGGGCGAGTGTGATGACGGAACAGATTCGCTGATGGGTTGGCTGTCATTGACCGGCAGACACCCGTATTGGGAATGGAGGCGAGTTCACCTTTCTCAATACGGGGCTGCGCCGGGGTAGATTACTTTTTGACCTATACTCAGGCGCCGGGAATCCGCAGTACCTGGCCGATACTCAGATTATCGCCGTTCAGTCCGTTCAGGCTCTTGATCGCGTCGACCGTGGCGCCGTATCTCTGCGCCAACCGCCAGAGCGTATCCCCAGAGCGGACGGTATACTCAAAATACGGGATCGGACCCGTTCCCGCGGAAGGAATCTTGAGTACCTGACCGATACTCAGATTGCTGCCCGACAGCCCATTCAGATTTTTAATTGCGTCAACGGTGGCGCCATACCTCTGTGCCAGCGTCCAGAGCGTATCCCCCGAACGGACCACATATTCAAAGTAGGAGCCGCCCGCAGACTCCGCCGTAGGAATCCGCAGGATCTGACCGATACTCAGATTATCACTGGTCAGTCCGTTCAGCTTCTTAATTGCGTCGACCGTGGTACCGTACCTTTGCGCGAGCATCCAAAGCGTATCTCCTGGACGGACCACATATTCCGTAACACCGGCATTGATGTCGGGAGGAAGCACATTATCCACTCCCAGATACATATTGTACAGCGCCTGCCATGTGAGCGGGCCCACGATCCCGTCGGGCTGAAGGCCCGCCGCGCGCTGGAATGCCGCAACCGCCTGCTGCGTTTCCCTTCCGAAATTTCCGTCCTGCTTCGGAGCAGGAAGCGCGGAATTAAATTCGGCCGCCACATTCAAAAGATACTGCAGGGTGATGACATCCTGCCCCGACGATCCCGTGCGGAGAACCGAACTTGGCGGAACGGTTCCGATTCCAAGGGAAGTCCCCTCACTGTCCAGTTCGGCAAGTCTGGCCACGGAGGTGTACAGATAGGAAATCTTATTCCAGGTAGCCTTTCCGACGATCCCGTCGGATAACAGATTGAAAACACTCTGAAACTTGGCAACTGCCGCCCGCGTACTTTCCCCGAACACGCCGGCTTTATCCGTAATCGCAGGAATTGCGGGGTAGTTCCGCCGAATCCTTCCCAGATAAGTCTGAATCGTCTGAACGTCAAGGCCTGTGCTCCCGGTCCTAAGCGCAGTGCCGGGATAGGAGGACAGAACACCGGTAATGATGTTCGTCTCCGCAATTTCGATATCTTTCGGGTAATAGGAGCGCAGTATCTGCAGGGGGGTGCGTCCCTGATCTGCCAGTGTGACCGTTCCCCACTGGGACAAACCGCTGCAGGTCGCGGTGGTTCCGTTGCAGAACGAGGTAAAATAAGGCGCGCTCTGCCCCCTTCTGCGGATAAATTCATTGAAAATTTCGTCTACAATCAAACTGATGGATTCATAGGTATTCCGCCCATAGATAAAATATTGATCATAGGCGGTATTGTTTGTTATGTCAAAACTGTAACCGCGGCTTCTGTACCACTCGGTAAAAATCCGGTTCAGTGCAAACGTGATAATCGCATAAATATTTGCCCGCAGGGCGGCATCGGGCCAGGTAGGATAAATTTCACTGCTGGCAACATTCTTTACATAATCCGGAAACGATACCCGGACATTGGATGCGTCCGCGGCGGGGCGGCCTAAGTGTACCGTAATCGGATTCGGAATGGCCACCTGGCGGAGTACGCGGGAATCCGTATCGGAGCCCATCTGATAACGCTCCCCTGCTATGGAAACGGCGGGCGCGCCGATTTGAATCTCCGTCACGGTCGGGGTGCGCTGCGCCTTTTGCATTGGAATAAATTCAATCGGCTGGATAGCCGTCTCCCCGTCAAGAATCGGAATACCGACGATATGAAACGAATTAAAACCGCCTGCAGCTGCAAGCACATCATAAGCGATAAAAGGTGTTCCGGAGAAATTCGGGTCCAGAGACAGGGATCTGTCCAGCGTTTCTAAAGCAATCCGCTCCGTTTCGCCGCTTTCGTCCGTTGTTACAGAATGAATATGGTTCCCCTGCCTATCCATAATCCAGATCTGAACCCCGCCAAGCGGAAGCGCGTCGTGCGCCGTTCGTGCCTGTATGATTAAATAACCGGTAGCCATAAATATAAATACCTCCTTCAAATCATTTCGGGTAATTGATTCTAAGACAGGCAGGCCATACCGCCGTTTCCTTGCTGCAAGAATGACAGCACAATTCCCCGTACAATATAAATATGAAGAAAAGGTGATAAAGGTTCCGGCTGTAACGGATGGAAATTCATGAAACGTAATGATAAAACCGGTTGATATGCTTTGTACAATTCGGTATGATTATAAGGAGATACTTTGCATAATTGAATTGATTAAAATTGTCTTGGCAATGGTCACGCCTCAACAATTGATGAATGAATCGTTTTGAAAATATCAGAGGAGAATGCTATGGGTAAAATAGAGGGAATAAAGATTAAGAATTATGGCCCGCTGCGGGAGATTGTCCTGGGGAGGACGCTTTCGCATCAGAAACCGGAGCCGTTGGGAAATATGATTACGATTATAGGTCCCAGCGGAAATGGGAAAAGTACGCTGGCGGATGCGTTTGGGTTTATTGCAGACTGCCTCGAATTGGGGCTTGAAGCGGCATGTGATGCCAATAATCGCGGCGGGTATGACCGGTTAATTTCACAGGGAGTAAGAGAGCCGATATCCTTTGAGATATATTACAGAGAGAACAAAAATACGACACCGATCACATATGAATTGGAGATTGATAAAGATAAATATGAACGTCCATATGTCAGAATGGAGCGGTTAAGATACCGGAATCAGAAAATAGGTCGGCCCTTGTCTTTCTTATATTTGCAGAACGGAGTAGGGTATGCATTTGAAGGAAAAAAAGGGGGGCAGGACGAGCAGGGAAATGAGATAGACGGGAAAAAGGTAGATGTGGACTTAAGCGATAAAAGACGTTTGGGGATCGTTACACTTGGGGCGATGAAGCAGTATGAGAGAATTGAAAAATTTCTTGCATTTCTGAGAAGCTGGTATTTGTGCTATTTTTTGCCGGATGTTGCCAGGCGGATTCAGACAGCTGCACCGCACCCCTATCTGGATCGACATGGAAGTAATATTAATAATGTAGCGCAATATATGTACCGTGAAAATAAAAATGAGTTTATGAAAGTACTGGAACATATACAAAATAAACTTCCGGGAATCTATAAGATTGAACCGCAGAAATTTGACAATGGACAAATGATGCTAAAGTTTTGGGAAAACGGATTTGAAGATGCATTTTATTCTCCCAAAATGTCAGACGGTACATTGAAGCTTTTTGCATATTATTTGCTGCTGCATGAGAGGAATCCAAGACAGCTGGTATTTATTGAAGAGCCGGAGAACGGTCTGTATCACCATTATTTAGCCGGTTTGGCGGGAGAGATGGCGGAGAATGTCGGGGACAGCAATAAAAAACAATTATTTGTCACAACACACAGCCCGTTTTTCGTGAACGCTTTGAAGCCTCAGGATGTATGGGTCTTGAAAAAAGGGGAGGATGGATACTCGACTGCTACGCGGGCTTGCGAGTATCCGTTTGTAAAAGAACTATCAGAAGAAGGTGTGGAACTGGGTGACATGTGGTATAGTAAGTATTTTGGATAAGGAGCTGACTTATGTATTTTCAATTTCTGACAGAGGATAAATCAACAGCAATGCTTGTGGAACAGATTATGGATAAACTAAAAAGGGCTTATCCCGAAAAGGACCTGTTCTATGATATTAAAAGTTTTCAGGGGATTGGACATCTGAAAAAGTGCGGAAATGTCCGGCAGCAGAAAACCGGAAAATTGTTAAATGATTTATTTCCGATCATGCGAGGTATGGGAAAAGCGCTTTTGGGAGTTGAACATGCGGCAATTGTCGTAGTTCTGGATAATGACAAAAACGATAAAGTGACGTTTCGGAACGAATTGAATCAGATGGCCGCACGCAATATGATACTCACAGACTATGAATTTTGTATTGCTGTAAAGGAGACAGAAGCATGGTTGTTGGGGGACGTGAAGGCAATTGAGGCGGCATATCCCAATGTCAGGAAGTCGGCATGGAAAGATTATGAACAGGACGGGATATGTGATACATGGGAGGTTTTAGCAAACGCGGTATATCCGGGAGGACTGACGGAACTGAAAAAGAAAGCGGCAAACGCTTATACGCAAATTGGGATTGCGAAAAGTGAATGGGCAAGGTTTATTGGCGCACATATGAGCCTTGCTGAGAATGCATCGCCAAGTTATCAGTTTTTTGTTAAAAATCTGACAAAAAGGATAGAGGCCGTATAGGTAAGAGAGAACAAAGGCAGCGAATAAAACAAAAGAAAAAAGGAGACACATCAGATGGAACACCTTACTCCTATTCATGAGACGTCATATTTGTCGGTTCCCAATGCGCCAACTTACCGGAAAATCATGAGGCTGTTTTACCGGGAATATGAAAAAATGCATTTCCAATTGTATAAGGAAGAGGTTTTTGAATTACTCAGACAGGACGCGGAATTTGAGGATTATTCCATTGCGGAATTAGAAGCGGATCTGGATGCGTTGGTTAAGTGGAAAAATCTTACCCCGATACAGGACCCGGGGCGCGTTTACACGATAGCGGATTATAAAAACAAGCAGTATCGGTATACGATGTCTGAGTACGCGGTAGAAATTGAGCGTCTGACAGTGAGGCTGGAAAATATTTTTCTGGAATCGGGAAATTTGTCTACCAATTTTTTTGTGCGTCTGGAAAAGAGCCTTGCGGATGCCGAAGCGATGGAGAATACAAGTCTGAAAGAAGTGAACGAGTGGTGGAGTCTGCTTCAGGAAGATTTTAAGCGCCTGAATCACAATTACCAGGATTATCTGCGTGATTTTTATTCGGGGAAAACGGATCGTCTGATGAAGTCGGTGGAATTTATCATTCATAAGGATAAGTTTATCAAATATCTGAACGAATTTGTCCAGGAATTGCAGCATCATTCCAGACGGATTGAACAGATACTGGTAAAGAATATCCCCGCGGTGGAAAACGGGATATTGGAGAGAGTGGTACAGAGTGAATTGGAAATTCCGCATGCGCTTTTGGAGATTCACGGGAATGCCGAGCCGAGTATACGCGAAAATGTGACAGGTAAGTGGAAATCTTTAAAAGATTGGTTCCTTGATTCTCAGGGACATGAGTGTGAGTGCAAAAAGGTCCTTAAAATTACAAACGACGTGATCAGAAGTATGATTCAGAATGCGGCGCTGATCGTTCAGCTTCAGAACTGGGGAATCAGCAGAAAAGACGAATATCGAAAATTTCTGGAATTATTTTTGAAATGTGAAGACCTAGAGGAAGCGCACAAGCTGTCGGCGCATGTGTTCGGCATCCAGCGGATACAGCATTTAAAGACGCGGGCGCCGCGCGAGGAGGATGCGATTAACGGCAGCGTGTATGAGGAGCGGCCGACGGAGTTTTTGTTGAAGCCGCATACGAGGTCTTACCGGGAGAAAAAGGATCGGAGAGGCTTTGCGGATAAGTCGCTGGAAAAGCGGATGCAGCGGGAAGATTATTTGCGGCAGGTAAAGCGGCAGAAAGAGATTGTGATGAGGTATATAAAGGATAACAAAGTGGTCTTTTCCGAGATTGAGGAAGTGCTTACGGAAGATATCAGGAATACGTTTCTGCAGTGGATTGTGCAGGCGAATATGAATTCTCAGAAGACGGGGAGAACCGAGTACGGGCAGGAATATCGGCTGGTCCGAAACGAAGGAAACTGTGAGCTGCAATGCGAAGACGGGAAACTGACCATGCCGGCATATGTTTTGGAGTTTAAATAAGTATGAATGAAGTCAGAACGCTGTTTGAAAATTTCTGGATTTGCAGGGACAGTGAGAAAGAAACTTATTATAAAGTGAAAAGAGACATTCCGAATTTCCAGAGATTTGTGCGGGAACTGCTCGGCTGGAAATTGATTCACACGGAAAATCTTCTGAAACTCGAAAAAAGACCGGCGCATGCGGAAAGCTTTATGGGGATTTCGGAGTTTACGGATATCCGGGATTACTGTATTCTGTGTGTTGTTTTGATGTATCTCGAGGATAAGGAGGAGCAGGAGCAGTTTCTCTTATCCGAACTGATCGACTATGTTGAGACGCAGTTAAAGGCTTATATGGACATCGACTGGACCTCGTTTACACAGAGAAAATCTCTGGTGCGTGTTCTGTTGTATATGGAGCGGCTGCAGATGTTGCGCGTGTACGAGGGGAGCAGCGAGGCGTTCGGCGCAGAGACCGGTCAGGAAGTCCTGTATGAAAATACCGGTTATTCCAAATATTTTGCGACCAGTTTTCCGACGGATATTTCGGCCTGTGAGCGCTGGGAGGATTTCGAGAAAGCGGATTTTGGGGAATTGAAAGAGGACAGGGGCGCAATGCGTGTCAACCGCGTGTACAGACAGCTTTCCGTATGCCCGTCGTTTTGCTGGGACGGAAATGAAGATGCGGACGCGCTCTATCTGAAAAATCAGAGACAGTGGGTTGCAAAATACCTAAATGAAAATCTCGGAGGAAATCTGGATATCTACAAAAATGCCGCATTTTTGACACTGGATGAGGATGACTGTTATGGCGCAGTGCACCCGAGGGACGCCATGCTTCCGGAGGTGGTGCTCTTAGTGTGCGCAAAGATTCAAAAGGGCGTGTCCGACGGGAAACTGGAAAAGAAAGAAAATGAATGTATTTACATGACAAAGGAAGCGTTTGCCGGGCTTATATCCGACTGTCGAAAAGAATGGAAAGATGCCTGGAGCAAAGAATTTCGGGAGATGGATGAGGACAGGCTGTCGGAGACCATTCTCGGTTATATGAAAAACTGGCTGATGGTTCGGTGTGACGGAGAGCTGCTTGCGGTATTACCGACAGCAGGAAGGGGCGCAGGTTTTTATCCGGATGATTTTAAGGGAGGTACGGCGGAGTGAGGGAGCGTTGGAAAATGAACCGCATCGGGTTTGTGAATTTCTGGTTGTACGACGAGGAAGATTTTGAATTTGCCGGCGGAAAGCTTCTTCTCCGCGGGCAGAACGGTTCCGGCAAGTCCATCACAACCCAGAGTTTTATTCCGTTTGTGCTGGACGGAGACCGCACGCCAAGCCGTCTGGACCCGTTTGGTTCAAGCGACCGGAGAATGGAATATTATTTTCTGGGCGAAGAAGGGAAGGATGAGGCAACCGGTTATCTGTTTTTGGAATTTAAAAAGGAGGAGTCGGGAGAATACCGCACGATCGGAATCGGGCAGCGCGCGAAACGCGGGAAACCGATGGATTTCTGGGGGTTTGTCATTTTAGACGGAAGGAGAATCGGATATGATATATCGCTCTATAAGGAAGTCGGGTCGGTGCGGATTCCATATGACAAGCGGGAACTGAAAGGAGAACTTGGCGAGGACAATTATTTTACGGACAGTCAGAGGGAATATAAGAAGTATGTCAATCAGTATATTTTCGGATTTCGAAAGGCGGCGCAGTATGAGCAGTTTATCCGGCTGCTTGTAAAAGTCCGCGCGCCGAAGCTCTCTAAAGAATTTAAACCGACAAAGGTATATGAAATCCTTAATGATTCTCTGCAGACGCTGACGGACGAGGATCTGCGCGCCATGGTTGACGCGATGGAGAAGATGGATGAGATTCAGGACAGTCTGGACACGCTGAACCGGGCTTTTTCGGATGTCAGAATTATCCGCAATGAATATACCCGCTACAATCAGTATATGCTCGCGAAAAAAGCGCAGGCTTATCTCGCGAAAAAACAGGAGGTCGAGACGGCGCAGCGGCAGCTTGATTCCCAGGAACAAAGGAAGCGGGAAATTAAAGCGGAGCAGACGGAAAAGACGCGGCGGCTCGAAGAACTGGAAGAGCAGAGGAAGCTCAACGAGACGGAACGGGCCGGACTTTTGGACACGGATCTGGAGGAAACAGACCGAAAACTGGAGACGGCAAAGAAGAACAAAGAAGAGGCGGAAGCGCAGGAGCGGAAATGGGAAGGCAAGATTCAGGAATGTAAGGAGCGAATCCGGGAGGCAGAGCGGCAGCTGAAAGAAATTCGGACGCGTCTTGAGATGAGGCAGGGGGAGCTTGAGGACGAGAAAGCGGAACTGGAAGAACAGCAGGAAATTCTGCGGTGGGACCGGCATAAGAATGCAGTTCGGATGACAGAAACAGGGGAGTATGAGAACACGGATGAGATTGAGCAGAATCTTGTAAATCTGAAAAAACAGCTGGAAGAATGTAAGAAAATAATTTTGCGGTACGAGGAGCTTTCCGGTGAGTACGATGCGCTCGCCTGTCTGTTAGAGCAGCTTGGGCATCAGAAAGCTGAAAGAGAGCGGGAGTTTGATGCGGCGCAGGAGCAGGTTGTCCGCTCCGTCGATCAGTGGATTGCGGATATTTTTGACGCGGGCAAAGCTTCTGTAGAGTGGCGCCCGGCGGAAGCGGTGCTGCGAGAGGCGGAGGAGAAGATCCGGCAGTACCGGTCGGTGGACGATGCGGGAGCTCTGCAGGAACTGCTGCGCACGGATTATGAAAGGCAGCGTCAGGAACTGACGGACAGGAAGAGCGACGGAGAACATGCGCTTAAGCGCGGGAGAGAAGCGCTGGAACAGACGAAAGAAGAACTTGTAAGAGTGCAGAACCAGGCGGAAGTGGAACCGGAGCGGGATAAAAGCATCGAGCTTTCCAGACTTGCAATGCACAAAGCGGGGATTGCGGCTGTGCCGTTTTATAAGGCGGTAGAGTTTTCCGAAGCATTGGATATGGAATCCCGCGCGCGGATTGAGGCGCAGCTGCAGCAAATGGGAATTCTGGACGCGCTGGTGGTTTCTCCGGAGGATTATGATAGAATTCGGAGCGAATGCCCGGAGTTTTTAGATACGGTTTTGTGCGTGGAAAAATACGGAACGTCTGATTTTGGGGGACTGACGGTCAGCGAAGAGATGGAAGGAGGACGAAAAGAGGCTGTCGCTAAAATATTAAGCAATATCTATGAGAAAAGGGGAGCCGAATCCGGCATTTATCTTGGAAGGGACGGATATTTCCGCCAGGGTATGCTGGCGGGAAAAGCGGGGAAAACAGGCGAGGCAGAGTTTGTCGGCAGACTTGCAAGAAAGAGGCGCAAGGAACAGAAAATCCTGGAACTCCAGGAAAAAATCCGTGAGCTGGCACAGACGGTATCAAATGCCGAAATCGAGATTGCGCAGATAAACGGACGTCTGGAACGGCTGCAGACGGAATATCAGAAGCTGCCGGGATTTTCCGATATCAACACTGCCCTGGAGCGGGAAAGGGAATGCAGTCTGGCATTGCAGATGGCGGAAGCAGAATTTGAGAGACAGGAGAAGCAGGAGCAGAGTCTGGCACAGAAAAAGAATCAGCAGTATCAGAGAATGCTGCAGCGGTGCAAACCGTTTCCTTACGGGAGAACCGGGGAGGCATATGAGGAGGTTTGTGATGCGGCTGAGGAGTACCGGAGTATTTGGCGGAGGATTCGGGAAATCCTGTTACAGATTGGGACCGTGCGCGCAGGCCGCCGGGACAGGGAAGAGCAGATGGCCAGAAGTGAGCAGGATATGGACGATGCTTTTTTGGAAAAACGTAGCTACGGTATCAGAGTGAAAGAGTTTGAGATTCAGATACAGCAGTATGAAGACTATCTCAATCGCCCGGAAATTGCGGAGCGGGCAAAACGTCTGCGGCAGCTGGGGGACGAATTGGGATATATCCGTGCGGAAAGCGACACTTTAAAAGAGCAGCTGACGCGTCTGGATGAGAGAATAAAAAGTCTGCTGGAATCTGAGCCGAAACAGAAAGAGCAGCTGCGGCAGGCCATTTCGGAGGAAACCTGTCTCAGAAATTATTTTGAGGAGGAGCTTTCCTTAAAGCTTGTTCTGAAACGGGAGAACCGTGCGCTTTCGGATTGTGCAAAGGAAGCGGCGGGGGTGCTTCGGGAAAGCGACAAGGGAAGAGAACAGGGAGATATCCTCAATGCGCTGTATCAGGTTTACCAGCGCCACAACGGCAGTCTGGCAAGCTATGGAACCGCGATGGAGGATTGCTTCGGGGAGGAGAATGCGTTCTCGGAAATTGCAGACGGCGGCGCGCTTCGAAAACGAGTGCGTATTGTCTCCGTGTGGAATGGAAAGAAAGTATATCTGGAGGAGTTTTACGGGATATTAAAGTCCGCAATTGAAGAGACAGAACTTCTGATTCAGAAAAGGGACCGTGAGTTATTTGAGGATATTCTGTCACAGACCATCAGTCAGCAGCTGACGGACCGGATTGCGGAGAGCAGGAAATGGGTTTTGGACATGTCAGGGCTTATGAAGGGGATGGACACCTCCATGGGATTGCGTTTCTCGCTGGACTGGAAGCCGAAACGGGCGGAAAACGACGCGGAGCTTGACACCGTGGAGCTGGAACAGATTTTGCTTCGGGACCGCGCGCTTCTGACGATGGAAGATATCGAGCGGGTTGCGGCCCATTTCCGCAGTAAAATCCGCATGGAAAAGCTGCGGCTTGAGGAGGACGGCGGTGTTGTTAACTATATGGAACTGGTGAGGGATGCACTGGATTATCGGCAGTGGTTTGAATTTCAGATGTTTTTCAGACGGGGCGAGGAGCTGCGCAGACCTTTAACAAATGCCGCATTTAACCGATTCAGCGGCGGAGAGAAGGCAATGGCGATGTATGTGCCCCTCTTTGCGGCGGTCAATGCGCAGTATCAGAAAGCAGAGAATGAGGATCATCCGCGCATGGTCGCGCTCGATGAGGCGTTTGCCGGAGTCGACGATAAGAATATCAGCAGTATGTTTGAGCTCGTCCACAAGCTTGACTTTGACTATATCATGAATTCGCAGGCTCTGTGGGGCTGTTTTGAGACCGTCAGGGAGCTCCGAATTGCAGAGCTGCTAAGACCGCAGAATTCACAGACGGTTTCTGTGATTCGATATACATGGAACGGGCATGAGAGGATGTTGGATGTGCAGTAACAGAGAATGTGCAGAATATTTTAAGAGCCTGAACGAATATCAGAGATGCTTTCAGGAACTTCGGAAAAAATGGAAATCATACGGAAAGGCGGCAGGACACATCACGCTGAAGGAGACTTCTGCGGCGGAGCGCCGGGCAATCGGCGGGATTCTCGGGAAAATATTTTATGATGAGACGATTCGGTTTTCTTTTGCGGAATTTGAGCAGGGGCTGCAGAAGACGCGTTATGCCCCGGTGGATATGCGGGAGGTCCTGGAGGCATATTTTGGAGAAAAACTCTCCACAAACCAGGGGCAGAGGGAGGAAGAGCAGAAGAAGAAAAGCGGGTTCTTAAACAGGCTCGGACAGTTTTTTCTTGAACAGGCAGACAGTGAGTCGATGGCGTTTCTGTGGATGCAGGGGCTGATTGCCGAAAAGAAATACGGGTACCAGCTTCTGATCAAAGAGTACGGAAAGGACAGAGATCAGGCCGAAATGCTGGCGAAAAATGTTGGGGCCGCACTTCTGAAACTGGAGCGCGCAAAAGCGACGGAGGATGAGAGCCCTCTCGCGGTATTTGCCGCAGAAATTTCCGGCAATCCTCACTACTTTGACCGCGGTACTTCCGCAGGACAGCTTCTGGTACATGCAGTCTGCTTCCTCAAAAAAACGGAATTTCCCCAAAACGCGCATCAGTGGAGGGAGCTTTTGCTCGGCGCAGGGATTGCGCCGGATAATGTGTCCTCTATGGTACATGCGTACGGTCTGCGCCTGAGGACAGAGAACGGCTGGCATCCGGCCTATGATGCCTTCTGTAGATTGCGGGAGCCGTATGTGATTACCATGGAGAACCTGAGAGGGATTACCGGTGTAGAGGCAGCCGAAGACAGGGTGTATGTGGTAGAAAACGAGATGGTTTTCAGCTATCTTTTGGACCATTTAAAAGACAAAAATCTGACGATGCTGTGCACGTCGGGACAGCTCCGTGCGGCGGCACAGGAACTGATCCCGCTCGTGCTTGACGCGGGTGCCCGGATTTATTACAGCGGCGACATAGACCCGGACGGAATCGGGATCGCAGACAGGCTGTGGCAGAAATACGGGGATCGGATTCACATATGGAGAATGTCGCCGGATGATTATGAAAACAGTCTTTCGGGGGAAGACCTGGGGACGGCGGGGGCGTCAAAACTGGAACATGTCAGAAATCCTCTGCTGCGGAAGACCGCGGAACGCATAAAGGAAAAACAAGCGGCCGCATATCAGGAAAATCTTCTGGAGGATTTGCTGAGTGACATAAGATTCGACGCCGCCGGGATTGAATAGGCTACTCTAAATAAGCGCCTTTCATCGGACTTGCCGCGTGCTGACTGAATAAGCGCAGGACACCTTTCTGATATTTATGCGGTCTCGGCTTCCAGTTTTCCCGGCGTACGGTCAGGATTTCCTCGATCTCTTCCGGTGTTTTCCTGACGCCGTCGACACCGATAATATTTAACTTTCTCTCTGTCACATCGATTTCAATCAGGTCTCCTTCCTCAACCAGCGCGATGGGGCCGCCGTCTGCGGCCTCGGGGCTGCAGTGTCCGATTACCGGTCCCGTGGATGCGCCGGAAAAGCGGCCGTCGGTAATCAGGGCGATGCTTTTCCCAAGCTCGCTGTCGCTGCTGATGGCTTCCGAAGTATAAAACATTTCCGGCATGCCGCTGGCCTTAGGTCCCTCATAACGGATAAAGACCGCGTCGCCTTTTTGTACGTTGTGCTTTAAAACGGCGTCGAGACATTCCTCCTCACTGTCAAAGGGACGCGCTCTTAAAACAGCCTTAAACATTTCCTTTGGGCAGGCAGTATGCTTGATCACGGCGCCTTCCGGTGCGAGATTTCCTTTCAGAATCGCGATGCTTCCGTCGACACCGATCGGATCGTCATAGGGACGGATGATATCCGTTTTCGTCAGGCTGACATGGTAGCGTTTGTTAAATTCTTCGAGCCATTTTTCACAGCGCGCGTAAAATCCGTTCTTTTTGAGCTCATCCAGGTTTTCTCCGAGCGTTTTTCCCGTGACCGTCTTTGCATCCAGATGGAGATGCTCTCTGATTTCCTCCATAACAGCGGGAACTCCGCCGGCATAATAGAAGCACTCTGCGGGCCATTTTCCTGCGGGGCGGATATTCAGAAGATAGCGCGCGTTCCGGTGCAGCCGGTCAAAGGTATCCCCGGTGAGTTCAATGCCGAATTCATGGGCAAGAGCGGGGATATGCAAAAGGCAGTTTGTGCTTCCCGAAATGGCGGCATGGACCAGAATCGCATTCTCAAAGCTTGCTTCCGTCACAAGATCGGCGGGACACATACCGGGCTCTAAGGCCATCTGTACGGCTCTTTCTCCGGCTTTTTTCGCATAGTTCAGCAAATCCGGGCTGGTGGCGGGCATCAGTGCGCTTCCCGGAAGGGCCAGCCCCAATGCCTCCGCCATGATCTGCATGGTGGACGCCGTCCCGATAAAAGAGCAGGCGCCGCAGCTCGGGCAGGCATTGCATTTTGCCCAGTTGAGTTTTTCTTCGTCGATTTCGCCCCGCTGGAATTTCGCGCTGTACATGCCGAGCTGCTCGAGCGTCAGCATTTCGGGCCCCGCATTCATGGTTCCGCCGGGTACGACGACCGCGGGAATATTTACGCGTGCCAGCCCCATCAGATTTGCAGGCATTCCCTTGTCGCAGCTCGCCAGGTATACCCCGGCATCGAAGGGCGTCGCGCTGGCATGGATCTCGATCATGTTGGCGATCATCTCACGGCTGGCAAGGCTGAAATTGATGCCGTCCGTTCCCTGACTTTCCCCGTCGCAGATATCGGTACAAAAGAAGCGCGCGCCTCTGCCGCCTGCCTGCTCGATTCCTTTGCGGACTTCTTCCACCAGCAGATCCAGATGGCCGCTCCCCGGATGACTGTCGCCGAAGGTGCTTTCGATCAGTATCTGAGGCTTGTCCAGATCCTCCGGCCTCCAGCCGGTGCCGATCCGAAGGGGATCCAGTTCGGGAGCTAATTTACGCATTTCCTGACTTTTTAATGTTGAATTGTCCATAAGTTTATCCGTTCCTTTCTCATTTCGCTTATTCCGGAAAGGAATAAGGCTGAATCAATTATAATAGAAATGTTTGCTTTTTGACATGTTTATGCAAAGAAAGAAATAACAAGCGCCACCAAAAAGCCGGTTCCGCCTACCAGCGTCTCCATAATCGTCCATGTCTTCAAATTCGTTTTTTCATCGAGTCCCACCAGCGATTTTACCAGCCAGAAGCCGGAATCGTTGAAGTGAGAGCAGACGGTTGCGCCGCCTGCCACCGCCGCGGTGACGCAGGCCAGATACAGCGGAGACAAATCGGCAATACCGGGCATTGCCGCTACGATCCCTGCGGCCATGGTCATGGCCACGGTCGCGGAACCCACGCAGATTCGCACCAGCGCCGCTACGATAAAGGCAATCAGGACCAGCGGAAGATTCGCCGACGCGACCGCATTGCCGATAACGTCGCCGAGTCCGGAGTACTGGAGCATATAGCGGAGCACACCGCCGCAGGCCGTTACCAGCAGGATTAATCCCGTAGGCTCCAGCGATTTGGTCATAATCTTTTCGAGCTCCGGCAGAGAGTAGCCATGTCTGGTCCCCAATGCAAACATTGCGGTGACGGTTGCGATCAGCAGCGCCACGAAAGGTTCCCCGAGGAAGCCGAAGACCGGCTGTAAGGGGATGAGCGCGGGAATAAAGCCCGCGACGGAATCCAATACGATAAGCACAAGCGGGATCAGTATGATGCCTACGATCAGTCCGAAGCCGGGCAGCTTGGATTCATCGAAGTCTTCCTGATTTGCCACATGCTCAGGCACCGGAATATCGTATTTTTTCCCGCAGTAAGCGCCCCAGACGGGGCCGGCAACGATCATAGAGCAAATGCCGCAGAACACTCCGACTAAAATCACCCAGCCCAATTCCACATTCAGCATCGTGGCTACCAGCACCGGGCCCGGCGTGGGAGGAATAAATGCATGTCCTACCGCGAGACCTGCCAGTAAGGGAATAACGTAGAACAGGGAAGACCGCCTGGTTCTTTTCGCGAGGGAAAACGCAAGCGGAATAAGAATAATCAGTCCGGCGTCAAAGAATACCGGCATTGCGATTACAAGCCCCGTAATTCCGAGCGCCCATGCGGCCCGTTTGTCGCCGAATTTATTGACCAGCGTGACCGCTATGGACTGTGCGCCGCCGGAGACTTCCAGTATGGCGCCGAACATGGAGCCCAATCCGACGAGCAGGGCGATGCCTTTTAAGGTATTGCCGATTCCGTCGTTCACCGCCAAAATAATGTCGTCAAAGGGCATTCCCGCAATCAGGCCGATGAACAGGGCGCCGATAAGAATGGACACCATTGCATGAAACTTAAATTTGATAATCAAAACCAATAAAATAACCAATCCCAGCGCGGCTGCAATCATTAACCTGACAGGGTCCAATGCAACTGTCTCAGCTGACATAGTAGTACCTCCTTTTTATTTAGCTTATTGTTGCCGTTAATACATCAGACGTCTTATGTTTGTTAAAATAATCTTATGATAATTAGTGTTTTTCGTCAATACATCAGATGTATATTGCATCCTTTTCTCTTTTTTAGACAAAAAAGAGGGCAGTTTTGCGTCCGCAAGCCTGCCTTTTTTGGTTATTTTATCCGAATTGTATTTCAGTCATCCGATGTATCTGCTATTCGGATGCCTTGTTTTTCGCTTCCTCCTTCCGGTGTTCCTCGTACATCTGTATAATCCGCTGACGGTTATAGGTCAGATGCATATTCATCGCACATTTCGCTCCAACGGAATCCCCCTTTAATATGGAGTCGGTAATGGCCCTGTGTGTTTCCAGCGTCTCTTTCATCAGCTGTCTCTGTGTCAGATTTACAAAGGTCAGGACGGCCGTATTTATAATGGGGATCAATACCTCTACGACTCTGTTCCTGCTGCATTTTGCAATGCAGGTATGAAATTCCACGTCTTTTTTTGCATGATTCTTTCCGGAAAGATACAGTTCCTCCACCTCGCCGCACAGCTGTCTGAGCTGCTCTTTTTCATCCGGTGTGATATGTTCGCATGCCATAGCCGCGATTTCCGGTTCGAGCATCATGCGTACATCCAAAAGCTCGAGTGCCAGCTTATACTTGTCTCCGAGTCTGGCAAGGCCTAACGGATCCTCTTCCAGGGTACTGGTACTGACAACATAGGTACCGGCTCCCCTGCGCACCTCCAGAATGCCCTTGCTTACCAGCGCCTTTACGGCCTCTCTGACGGTACTTCTCCCGACGCCGAATTTTTCTGCCAGATCAAATTCGTTGGGTATCTTTTCTCCGATCTGAACCGGCTCATTCAGAATATAATTCAGAAGCTCTTCTTCCACCTGCGAGCCCAGCAGTTTTTTGTTCATCTTTTCAAATTGGTACATGGGGATTCTTCTCTTTTACTCATATTTTTAATCAATAAGTTTTGCCTGTTGATTTTATTATTATATGTGATTGCCGTTTATATCGCAATAACTATTAAGCGTATGCCTCCCCGTTTTTATCCCGTTCTTCCTGTTTTTCCGTATTGCGGCCGGAACGGATATCCTTGAGATACATCCGGAATACCGATGCTCGCGACACTGCGGATCATTGCCGCATCTGGCGAAAAATACTTCGGCCTCCACGGCGCCGGTTCATTTCCCCTGCGCTCCTGGCGAATCATGCAGACAACATAATAGATCGTCGCGCATATAAATCCGAGAGAAGCCGCAAGCGCGGCGCCTGCGGTTCACCAGCCCAGAATCGCGATAAACACATAATCCAACCCCATATTGACCACATTTCCAAGCACCAGCCCGACGGTTCCTTCTTTGATCAGCCCGACGGAACGGAACAGATGAACAAATCCGTTTGCCAGCTTTGCGAGCGGCGGCAGAAATATAAATCCCAGGACAAGAGTGAGCACGCCGGCAATCGCTGAGGGTTCTTTTGTCAGAGACACAAAAAATGTGTCTGCAATATTATAAATAAGCGTGGTAAGCTGCCACAGCATAGCGGGCAATCCGACTCTCATAATTGCTTTCGAACAATTCGTTTCTTCATAAAACGATGTCATAGGTTCGCTCTCTCCCTTGATTTTTAGAAATAAGATTGCTTTTGACACTTGTATTATAATAGGGTAAAATAAATTGAAAAACCGAGACATGTGTCCTGTTCTGGGAGGTTTTATGCAGAGAATCTACGATAAAAAAGAGATTGCGGCCCGTATCGCCGGGAGTAAATATCGTGCGGTGTTTGACACACTGGATGCAGCGTTTTATCTGATAAACTATGAAAAAGGGGAATTGGTCAGCTCGCCTTTTCAGAGCGAACCGTTATTCCAGATTGTGGAACAGGGAGCGGTAAACATTTACCTGATTCGCGATGACGGCACACGCTATTCGCTGTCAAACGGGACGGCAGACCATTTTCTCGGAGACATGGAGCTGTTTTACCCCGGAAGCAGCAATATTTACGCAGAAGCCGCCGAAAGCCTGACCTGCATTTCATTTTCGATCGAAAAACACAGGGAACGACTGCTCTCGAATAACAAATTCCTGCAGCTTATCTGCAGCAGCCTTTCGGCGAAAATCGGGGCAGTGGCGGCCTTTGATGCCGCTCCGGCGTCCCTTACGGAACGGGTGCTGTCCTATATGAAGTATAAGTGTGACGACGAAACCTTAAAAGGAATAGAAGAGGCCGCGTTTCATCTCCACTGCAGCGCAAGACAGCTCCAGAGAATCTTAAATCAGGGTGAGGCCGCCGGAGTTGTCAAAAAACTGGGGAAGGGGACATACCGGTTAACGGAAAGCAGGGAGGCTTAATATGAAAAAAGTAGACTTTGACAACGGTTCCATCACAAAAAATATTGTGCAGACGGCTCTGCCGATGCTGGTGGCGCAGGTGATCAGCCTCTTATACAGCATAGTGGACCGGATCTACATAGGAAGAATTGAGGGCTGCGGCACGCAGGCGCTCGGCGCAATCGGCCTTTGCTTTCCGATCGTCATATTAATCGGCGGGTTCACAAATATGTTCGGTCTCGGAGGCGCGCCGTTATTCTCCATTGCGCTCGGGAAAAATGACAGAAAAAAAGCCCGCGATGTGCTGAATACGTCATTCCGGCTTGAGATTATAACGGGTGCGGTCCTTATGCTTGTGTGCGAGCTATTTGCGCCTCAGATTTTATCGCTTTTCGGCGCAGCCGCGGACGAACTCGCCTTTTCGGTTCCCTATATAAGAATCTATCTGACAGGAACGATATTCACAATGATCGCTACCGGTATGAACCCATACATCAACGCGCAGGGCTATGCTACGGTCGGTATGAAATCCGTACTGGTCGGGGCCGTCTCAAATATTATTCTGGACCCGATATTTATTTTTAAATTGGGTATGGGGGTGAGCGGAGCCGCCGCGGCAACAGTGATATCGCAGTTTTTATCGATGCTGTTTGTTCTCAGGTTCCTTTTGGGCGAGAAAAATGAGTTTCGGATCGTTTTTAAGCGCCCGTTTACGCTTCCCTATGCAAAGGAGATTATCAGCCTCGGCCTGTCGCCGTTTGTCATGCAATGTACAAATTCGCTGGTATCTGTGGTGTGCAACAGCGTGCTGATGAAAACCGGCGGGGCTTTGTATGTGTCTGTCATGACAATTATTTCCTCGGTGAGGCAGATATTGGACACGCCGATATTGGCGATTGCGGAGGGGGCGTCACCGACCATTTCTTATAATTACGGCGCGCAGAGACCGAAAAAAGTTCAAAGTGCAATCACGATCATGGCGGCGGCGGGAATCCTGTATACCTGCGTGATGTGGATGGCTATCGAGCGGTTTCCGCTGCTGTTTATAAAAATCTTCAGCGATGATGCGACGCTGCAGCAGCTGGCGCTTCGGCCGCTTCATCTGTATTTTTTTGCGTTTGTCTTTCAGGCATTTCAGTATTCCGGACAGACCGTCTTTAAGGCGTTAAATAAAAAGAAGCAGGCAATCTTTTTCAGTTTGTTTCGAAAGGTGATTATGGTTGTGCCGCTGACCTATCTGTTGTCTTATACGTTTGCGATGGGGACGGACGGCGTGTTTGCGGCAGAACCGATTTCAAACGTGATCGGCGGCCTGGCATGTTTTACGACAATGGCGGCAACCGTGATTCCCGAGCTGAAACGGCTGTCTTTGTCATGACAGCCGCAACGGAACAATAAAAAATTTCAGGGCATTTCGATTTTTCGGAATGCCCTGAAATTTTTATTTGCGGAGCTGTTCTTTATAGTAAAGGATCATCAGCCCCCGGACGGCCTCTCTGTTTTCCACGTCCAATCGCTCGTAATACGACAAAATTTTTTTCTGCTCCGGCGAGACTACCATCGGGGCGGCAGCCTCCTCGGAGGGGAGATCCGCTTTGCTGAGCTCAATTTGGAGCAGGTAATCTGCGGATACGTTATAAAATTCACAAAGGTGTTTCAGATTGTCAATTGTAGGTACGCTGATGTTGCGTTCATAGCTGGACAAAATCTTATTGCTGATACAAAGTGCGTTTGCGACATCCGTCTGTTTTAAATTGCGCGATTCTCGCAGGTCGCGAAGCCTGTCCCCTAGCTGTTTCATACATCATACTCCTTTATCATGCATCATTTTACTATAAGTTTTTAACGCTATCATGAAATTCATATTTTTTTGGATTATTCAAAATTTTTATCTTAGTATTCGTTTTAAAAGTGAAAGTATTTATTGACAGTCGCATTAAATGCGATTATTATTAGAAAAGAATGGATGAAAAATGACGAAAAAGGGATGCGCAAGAAAAGGACTGCCGCACGGGTTTGTCCGGCGAACCGTGTGCGCACGGAGGAAAAAGATGATCAGTTTTAACAGGCCGCCGCATGTGGGAACGGAAGAGCGTTACATTGCGGAGGCGATTGTAAATAATAAAATATGCGGGGACGGTATCTTTACGAAAAAGTGCAGCAGATGGTTAGAAGAGCAGACGAAAGCGGTAAAAGTGCTGCTCACTACCTCGTGTACACATGCGACGGAGATGGCCGCGCTTCTCTGCGGCATCCGTCCGGGGGACGAGGTGATTATGCCGTCCTACACGTTTGTCTCGACGGCGGACGCCTTTGTGCTCAGGGGTGCGAAACCGGTTTTTGTGGACATCCGCCCAGACACGATGAATATAGACGAGACGCTGATCGAGGCGGCGGTGACGGCGCGCACGCGGGCGATTGTCCCGGTGCACTATGCCGGAGTCTCCTGCGAGATGGATACGATTATGGAGATTGCCGCACGGCACGGCCTTAAGGTGATAGAGGATGCGGCGCAGGGGATGATGAGCGCCTATAAGGGCTGGGCGCTCGGAACGATCGGCGATTACGGCTGCTACAGCTTCCACGAGACAAAGAATTACAGCATGGGGGAGGGCGGAGCGCTGCTGCTTCGGGAGCCGGACGGAATCGAGCGCGCGGAGATTATTCGGGAGAAAGGGACGAATCGCAGCAAATTTTTCCGCGGTCAGATTGACAAATACACCTGGGTGGACGCAGGTTCCTCTTATCTGCCGAGCGAGCTGAACGCGGCGTATTTGTGGGCGCAGCTTGAGATGGCGCAGGAGATTAATGAGAACCGTCTTAAGGCATGGAATATATACTATGAGCTTCTTACTCCGCTTGCGGAAACAGGAAAAATTGAGCTGCCGTATGTGCCAAAGGAGTGCGTGCATAACGGACATATGTTTTATATCAAAGTGAAGGATGTGCAGGAGCGCACGGAATTGATTTCTTATCTTAAGGAGCGTGGAGTCCATGCGGTGTTTCACTATATTCCGCTTCACACGGCGCCGGCGGGAAAGCGATACGGGGAATTTCGGGGCGAGGATAAGTACACGACAAAAGAGAGCGAGCGACTGCTGCGGCTTCCGATGTATTACGGGATAGAGCCGGGGGAGGTTGAACTGGTTGTAGGGAGCGTAAATTCTTTTTATAGAAGATAAAGCATAGAGCCGGAAAAGAATAAACATTATTTTGCGACAATAAGGGGAGGCGGAAGCGATTTGAAGATCTTAGTGATTGGCGGGACGCGTTTTTTTGGAATTCCAATGGTGAATAAATTGTTGGAGGAAGATCATCGGATCACAATCGCGACAAGAGGAATTACCGGTGATGCGTTTGGAGACAGGGTTCGGAGAGTGAAATTAAACGTATATGAGAGAGATAGCGTCGCAAAAGCTCTTTCGGGAGAAAAATATGATGTTGTGATAGATAAAATGGGTTACGGTTCTTTGGATATAAAAAATATCCTTGATGCCGTCGAATGTGAGAAGTTTATTCATATGTCTACGGCGGGAGTCTACCGTTTAAATCATATGGATATAAAGGAAACAGAGTTTGACGGCGGATTAGTCCGATTAAACTGGTGCAGCAGGGGAGACGTAGAATATGACGAGGCAAAAAGGGCGGCGGAGGCTGCGCTTTGTCAGAAATATTCCGGAATTGACTGGGCTTCTGTGAGATGCCCGTATGTACTTGGGAAAAAGGATTATACGGAAAGACTATTGTTTTATGTAGAACATGTTATGAATGAAATTCCAATGCGTATAGATAATATCGATGCGCAGATGAGTTTTGCAAATGCGGATGAGGTGGGAAAGTTTCTTGCATTTTTGACGCATAAAAAGCAGGTAGGACCAATAAATGCCTGTGCAAGAGGAACGATATCGATACGGGAAATTTTAATTTATGTGGAACGTAAAACAGGGTGTGAAGCGAAAATAGATTTATCGGGTGATAAAGCGCCTTATAACGGTACACAGGCAAATAGTCTGTCTATTGAAAAGGCGGAAGCTTTGGGAGCAGACTTTAAAAATATATGTGACTGGCTGCCGGAACTGCTTGATTATTACATTGAATATATAAGGAAGGAAAGGGGACAGAGCGAAAGATGAAACGGTTGTCGTTTGTGATTCCCTGTTATAACTCGGAACAGACAATTCAAAATGTGGTGGAAAGAGTGGAAAAAACGGTCTGTGAGGATGGCAGATACGACTATGAGATTGTGTGTGTCAATGACGGTTCAAAGGACGCTACCTATGCGGTACTGCGGGAACTGTCGATCAATCCCAAAATCAAGGTGATCGATCTGGCACGGAATTTTGGACAGCATTCGGCGCTGATGGCGGGATTTAATTATGTAGATGGGGATATTATTGTCTGTCTTGATGACGACGGCCAGAATCCGCCGGAGGAAATGTTCCGTCTGATTGACAAATTACAGGAAGGGTATGATCTGGTATCGGCCAAATATACGAGAGATACGCGTACTTTTATACGGAGAGCAGGAACAAAGGTGAGTATGGCAATGTCACATTATCTGGTGAGTATGTCTAAGGATATAGAATTAAATAGTTATTATACTATGAAAAGGTTTGTTGTGGATGAAATTATAAAATATCAGAATCCGTATCCCTTTGTACATGGGCTGGCGCTTCGCGTCACACGAAATATGGCGAATGTTGAAATACGCCATGACGACAGGATGGCAGGGACGTCCGGCTATAATTTGCATGGATTGATCCGTTTGTGGCTGAATGGGTTTACTGCGTTTTCGGAAAAACCTCTTCGGCTTGCATCCGTAACCGGTGTGGCCTGTGCGACTACGGGAATTATCAGCGCGTTTGTCATTGTCATAAGAAAACTGACGGGGAGTATTTCGGCGATCGGTTATCCGTCGATGATGGCGGCGATGTTGTTTTTCTGCGGTGTTATTATGCTCTTTCTTGGATTGCTTGGAGAATATGTGGGACGCATGTATATCTGTATTAACAATGCGCCGCAGTATGCAATTCGCGAAACAAAAAATATAAAAGCAGAGACAAGCAAAGAACGAATTGCGGAGGCGGAAAGAGATAAATACATAGAAAAGGGCACAGAGGATGCAGATAAAAGTCTGACAGAGAAGACGGAGAAAAGGATATATGAAAAAGGTATTAGTGCTTAACGGAAGTTTTTGCGAGAAGCCGATTATAGAAAAAGCGAAAGAAATGGGGTATTACGTTGTAACAACGGGGAATGCTCCGAATTTAATCGGACATCAGTCGGCGGATGAATATATTCCGTGTGATTATTCAGATAAAGAAGCAATCTTACAGCTGGTAAAAGAGAATGGGATTGAGGGGATTATAAGCTGCGCGAATGATTTCGGTGTGCTGACGGCCGCCTATGTGGCGGAGCAGATGGGGTGGAGCGGACATGATTCCTATGAGACGGCCAAATTGCTTCACCATAAAGATCAATTTAAGCAGTACTGTTACGAGCGGGGGATACCTTCCCCGCATTCCGTGTCTTTTAGCTCAGAGGAAGAAGCAATGGAATATTGCAGGGAGAGCGAATATCCGATTATAGTGAAGGCCAATGATCTGACAGGGGGAAAGGGAATCAGCAGGGCAGATGATTTTGACGGGGCAGCAGGGGCGGTGAAAAATGCGTTTTCTATGTCCAGAGACAGGCATATACTGGTGGAACCGTTTTTAAAAGGAGTGCAGCAGACATTTATTACATTTCTTGTGGATGGGAAAGTGCGTTATTCTACCAGTTGTAACTGTTATTCTTTTGTAAACCCATATTTAATTCAGGCAGAAACATTTCCCGCAATGGGAATTGAAAAAACAGAAAAGGAATTAGTCCAAATAATAGAGGGCATTGCCCGTGATTTGAAACTGGCGGACGGTATTTTTGCGTTTCAGTATATGGTTTGCGACGGAAAACCATATATTCTTGAAATGATGCGCAGATGCTTCGGCAATCAGTTATTGACGGTGCTTGATGCCGTGACGGGAGTTCCGTGGGAAGAACTGTACATAAAAGCAGCGCTGGGAGAGAGTTGTGAGGGCGTAAGGGTTCAGAGGCCGACTTATAGATATTGCGGACATTACGGCATTATGGGAACTAAAAATGGTATTCTGGAAAGCTGTCAGATTGCGCCGGAAATTGAGAATCATGTGTTCCTGAAAATTGAAATGATACAGCCGGGAGCGAAAATCGAAAATTACCAAAGCGAACGGATTGCATATCTCTATTATCACTATGAAAATCCGGAAGAAATGAATCGTATGGTACCCAAATTCGGAGACGGGATTCAAATAAAAATACGGGATTTGGAAATATAAAACGGGAAGCCGCCGTTTATAACGACAGGATGGAGGTAAAAATTGAAGCCCCAAAAGCTAAAAATATCAGTGGTACTGCCGGTTTATAACGGTGAAAAATATATAATAAGGAGCGTCGAATCCGTTCAGGCACAGAGTTACTATAACTGGGAACTGATTGTTGTGGATGACGGCTCCGCAGATTCCACCCCACGGATTGTGCAGGATTTTGTAAAAACGGATGCGCGAATCCGGTTGATCCGACAGAAAAATCAGGGGGTATCAGCTGCCAGAAACAGAGGAATCAAAGAGGCGTCAGGGGAATTGCTGATGTTTTTGGATGCAGATGACTGGTTTGAGAAAACGGCATTGGAGACAGTGATTCGGAATTGGGATGATTCGATGCAGATGCTGTTATTTGATTATTACGATGTGCCTGCAAACGGAAAACGCCAATATCGGAAGCATTTTAAGGAAAATAAAATTACGTTCGGAACGGACGGGGGATATTCGATGGATAAGCTGATTCTGACAATGTCCGGTTTTTATCAGGAAAGTAAATCTGTAATATCAGGTCCGTGGGGGAAGGCATGGAAAACGAGTCTGATTAAAAACAGTTGTCTGGCATTCCCGGAGGATGTCTTTTACAGAGAGGATCAGATTTTTTGTATAAATGCGAGTATGGAAATGGAAAAGGTCTTGTATCTGTCGGTTCCTGTTTACAACTATTATATCAATACCGGATCCGTTACGCATGCGACATATTGCGAGGACGGAGAAAGACTGATTTCTAATATAACAGATTGTAATCATTATATCAGAAAATTCTTTGCCTCCCGGAAAACGGCGTTATATGAAAACGCTTATTATAAATATGTTTTTGACGGAGTGAAAGTAATTCTCTGGTGGCTTGCAGAAGAGGAAGAGAAAGACAGGAAAAAACAGGGACGGGACTATTGTTATACGCAGGCAAAGCAAGTCGGCGCACATGTCTGTGAAACTTACAGTATGGTAGATAAAGTACTTTTGCGGCTTTGTGAAAAGCAGTGCTTCCGGCTGATTGACATCGTTGTGGGGACACGGAAGAAGATAAAGAGATTGCTGCATATCCGGTAGCGGTTATGAAATGAAAATAAGGAGAAGTGGAATGAAAGAGCTGATAAGCGTAATTGTTCCTGTTTATAATGTTGAAAAGTATTTGAGAAGATGCGTGGACAGTATTTTAAGACAGACTTATCAGAATCTTGAAATTCTGTTAGTGGATGACGGGAGCACCGACGGATGCGCGGCAATCTGTGATGATTATGGCAGAAAAGATGTGCGTGTTCGGGTAATTCATAAGGAAAACGGGGGTTTAAGCAGTGCGCGGAACGTCGGGATAGATGCTGCAATGGGGGAACTGTTGGCTTTCGTGGATAGCGACGATTTTATAGAAGCAGAAATGCTTGAAATGTTGTATCGGACAATGTGTTCCTGTGATGCGGATATGACAATTTGTAATTTGCGTTATGTAGACGAGGAAGGCATACAGATTGCCAGTCGTCCGGCCAATATCATCCGGAACGAATGTATTGGTCCGGTGGATTACTGGGAGCGGGTATTGGCCGGATATGGGTTATTTTATGTTGTCGCATGGAACAAATTGTATCGAAGAAAATTGTGGGAAAATCTGAGATATCCGGAAGGAAAAATAAATGAGGATGAATTTGTGCTTCACAGACTTGTTGACCAATGCGTAAAAATCGGCGGCGTCTCTTATGTTGGATATTATTATGTACAGCGGCCAGGAAGCATTATGGCACAGAAAAAGAAAATTGCGAATTTTGATTTGTTTGAAGCATGGATTGAGAGAATACGGTATTTTCATTCGACTGACAGGGACGATTTTGCAAGAACTCAGATTACTCTTTTTGGAGAGCGACTTTCCTCGATGTATTCTCTGTGCAAAATGCCTGAAGAAAAAAAGACCTATCGCAGAATCGCGAAAGAGTATACGTCGCTGCAGAGACAATTATATCAGGGTTTGTCGGTGCCAGTGAAAGAGAGAATCAAGAATGCGGGTTGCAGATGGGCGCCGTGGCTGATAAATTTCGTATGGTCGCTATATTATTTTTTGTGGACAAAAACATGGAAATGCCTGCATGGAAACGGAGGAAAGGGAAGAGCTTGAGAAATGGGGTTAGAGGCTGGATTGAGAAGCGGAAACAAAATATTGCGGCAAAGTCGATTCTTCTGAATCTGGCGTATCTGTCCGGTATGCTGCTTTTTTTTGTCCCTTTTTTTTCGATTGACGATTATCTGATGTCTAACATTGTATACGGGGTATATGGAGCGGATTACGATTATCAGATAACGTATATGAATTTTTTATACGGAAGGCTGATCGTTTTTTTGCTGCGGCTGTTTCCCCGAATTCCGTGGTACACAGTCTTATTTTATATATGGATATTTGCGGCGCTGACGCTTTTAACATATGTTATCTTGAAATGGAGTGACAATTTTGCAGGGATGCTTTTGGCAAATTTATTACTTCTCTTTTTTTCTTATGAGGGTTATGTAGCGATTCAGTTTACCAAAGTCGCAGGAATGACAGGCGCTGTTGCGGTATTGGTTTTGATGTCAGATAAAATTTCATGGAAACCGAAAATATTCGGAATAGGGCTTTGGATACTGACCTGTATGATTCGTATGGACTGCGCCAGAATGGCATTTGGGGTATGGTGCCTTCTGCTTGGATGGAACGTATGGGAAACGTTTTGGAAAAACAAAAAGATTCTGTTGAAAGAATATGTCAGAAGAGGAGGCTTTTTTTTACTGGGGGCATGCATTTTCTTTACGGCGCCCAAATTTTCTTTACTGGGAATGACAGGAGAGGAAAAAGACTTCTGGAAATTGTACTGGGCTCATAATGAAATACGGAGCGGGATGCAGGATTACCCTGTGCCGGATTATGAAAAAAATAAAGAAACATATGAGGCGCTTGGGATTTCTGAAAATGACCTGTATCTTTTTACAAGCTGGAACTGGGACTGCGATGTAATGACGCTGGAGAAGGGGGCGATTATCCAGGCAATGAGGGAGGGTGACGACGAAAAAACGGAGGCGTTACTGGCTGATTATCTGACGGAGAAGAAAACAATACCGTTGCTGCGGCAGTCAGTGCTTGATATCGGTTCCGCATTGGTTCCTTTGTTGAAAAAAGTGTTTGATATTCATACAGTGACGGGTTTTTTTAAGGTATTTCCCAAAGCCTTATTAAAAATAGATGTGTGCACGGTATATTTTTTAATCATGTTGATTACGCCGCTCTGCTGGAATGTGCGGGGGAAAGAGTCGATACGGGCAGTTTTACTGTCGGGAGGAACGCTTTTTCTGCTCAATTATTATCTGTATATGGATTCACGCTATTTGCTGCACAGAGTCGATGTTGGCGTTACTTTTATGGCGATTACGGTTTTTCTGGTTCTCATTACGGAAAAGGAATATTCGCTGTCTGAAAGAGTCGGAGGCCGGGGAATGGCGTTTGGTGTTCTGACGCTGTTGATGCTTGACGGGACATATTTTTGGTATTATGGGGATTATCAGACACCGGACAGTCAGACAATCCGGCAGAATCAAATGTTTTATGAAGAGGCGGCTGCCGACACAAATCATTGCTACTTATTGGGGTACTGCAGGGAGATGGGCGGAGATATTCAGGTTTTTTATGAGGCGTTGGATGTGCCTGAAATAGGCGCTGCGAAGAATGTGATAAGAGGGAATTTTATCTGGAATCTCCTGAAGATGGATCGGTTATTTACCAATATTGTAGACAGTAACGAAATGTATTTTGCTCTGTGGGACGGAGACGGAAATGAGGCGTCATGGAATAGATATTTTACAGAACACGGCGACGCAGAGACCAGGCTGGCGCCGGTCAGACAGTATTTAGGAAAGACAATCTACTGTATCCGTGCACTCCCATTGAAAGAAACGGTGGATTTACCCAAATGGAACGAGATGTCCCGGCAGATAAAAGGGAATATAGAATGCAGTATATCCGAAAATAGTCTGACGATTTCCGGTACGGCTTATACAGAAGGAAATACAGGGTTTTCGCAGAGGGCGTATATTCAGATCGTGGACTCCCGGACAGGAGAGTACGAGCTGTACGATACGTTTACGGTATGCGACGAGACAAAAAACTATGGGGATGAGGGGTATTTTGCAAAAATTTCTGCAGAGATAGAACTGCCGGATTTCTATAACAGAAGTACCCTGATTAATCTGCTAATCGAACAGGACGGAGATTTTTATTATAAATGTATCAGACCAACAGAATGAAAGCAGGACACGGAGGAAAGTACCGGATGAAAAATACACTGAAAATCTTTATCTGGAATTTGCTGGGGAGAAAAATTCAGCAAATTTACTTGTCCCGAAAATTAATAAAATCACAGGATTATCAAAAACTCCGGGAGAGCATGGCGCGTAAAAGAGTTTTGCTGTTAGACACACCGGAGCATGGCAATTTAGGAGATCACGCGATTGTTCTCGCTATGAAAAAGTTTGTTCAGATATATTTTCCCGAACAGGAGATATATGAATTTACTTTCAACGAATGTAAGTATTGTCTGGAGAAAATAAAAACGCTGACAGATCAGGAGGATGTGATACTTTTGCCGGGAGGCGGTTTTTTGGGAACGCTGTGGCCCAAGGAAGAGGAAAATGTGCTCCGCATATTAAAGGAGTTTTCAGAATACAGGATTATTATTTTCCCGCAGACACTTTTCTTCGAAGAATCAGAGAATGGGAAAAAGGAAAAAGAACAGTTTTTATCTGTGGCGGAGACTTGCAAGAGCGTTTCTTTATTTTTGCGGGATAAAAGGTCGTATTTTCTGGCAAAAGATTTCGGAGAAAAAACGTTTTCAACGCTTGCCCTGACCCCGGATATCGTAACATGGATGTCTTATGGCAGTCGGGACAGGCGACCGGGAAGAAAAAAAGCGTTGATCTGTCTGAGAAATGACAGAGAAAGAGCGCTGCATGAAAGAAAAAGACAATTGTACCAGACGTTGCTTGAGGAAAAGGGATATGAGACGGAGTATACATCGACAGTGCTGGAGCGTATGGTTCCAAAGCAATTGCGCGAAGAGGAAGTTATCCGTAAATTGAAGCAATTTTCAGAGGCGGATTTGGTACTGACCGATCGGCTGCACGGTATGATTTTTTCCGCGATTACGGCAACGCCCTGCATTGCCATGGATAATACCAGCAAAAAGGTAAGCGGGGGATATGAGTGGTTGCAGCAGACGGATTATATAAAGTTATTGGAGCAGGATAGCATGTTGGCGGACATGATAGAACAGTTATCGGAATGTGAAAAAACGCATTATGACAACAGAACATATGAACCGTATTATGAAGAAATCAGAAATGCCATAAGGCGGGCCCTATAAGAAATAAGGAGATTTGCCAATGAAGACAGTGAAAATGAAACGCTTTATAGAGTGTTTCCTTCCAACGACTGCCTGTAATATGGAGTGTGAATATTGCTATATTACACAGAATGCCGAAAGGAAAGTAAAAAAGGTAGATTTAAGCCTGTGCGCAGACAGAATAGGAAAAGCGCTGTCACAGGAACGGCTGGGAGGAGTCTGCATGGTAAATATCTGTGCGGCGGGGGAAACTCTGATCCCCAAAGAAATCATCTCCATTTTGCGGGATATTTTGGCAGACGGGCATTATGTGATGCTTGTGACGAACGGGACGCTGACGGAGCGGTTCCGGGAATGCTGTTCTTTTCCGGAGGAGTACAGAAAACGCCTTTTTTTTAAGCTCTCGTTCCACTATCTTGAATTAAAGAAGCTGGGTAAACTTGAAGTGTATTTTACAAATATAAAAATGATTCGGGAGGCAGGAATATCTTTTACGGTTGAAATTACGCCGGATGATGGATATATTCCGTATATCCCGGAGATAAAGGCGGTCTGTATGAAAAATCTCGGAGTATTGCCGCATGTGACGGTAGCGCGGGATGAGCGGTATAAGGGCTACCCGTTTCTGTCGAAGTTGCCAAGAGAGGACTTTGTAAAGACATGGGACGCATTCGATTCCGAATTGTTTCGGTTTAAAGAGTCTATTTTTGAGGTGCCGCGCAGGGAGTTTTGCTATGCCGGCGAGTGGGGATTTACGGTAAATTTGCAGACGGGAGATTATCGTCAGTGTTATAAAGGAAAAAAATTGGGAAATTTGTATAAAAATACGGAGGCTCCCATTCATCTGTGCCCGGTGGGGCATAATTGCCCCGAGGGTCATTGCTATAACGGCCATGCATTTCTTGGATTTGGTCTGATTCCGGAGCTTGATACTCCTGATTATGCAGATCAGAGAAACCGTGTGTTGCCGGATGGAACCGCATGGTTGAGCGAACCGATGGAGCGGTTTATGCGATGCCGTTTAAAAGATGCAAATGAAGAGTATACGCTGCAGCAGAAGAAAAAAGCGGATATCCGCTCTTTTAACGGGAAACAGAAAGTAAAAGATATATTAAGGATAAAGTGATGGGGGAGCAACAGAGGCACGGAAATTCAAGGGCAAAAAATGTATATTTAAATTCTGGAGTAGCGTTGGTTGGCCAGATTTTACAGATATTGGCGGGGTTTCTTGTAAGAAGCATGTTCGTCAGATATCTGGGAAAAAATTATCTGGGCTATGAAGCTGTCTTTTCCAATATTTTACAGATGCTGAATATGGCGGATCTGGGAATCAGTGTGGCGGTTACGGCGTTTTTGTACCGACCGCTGGCGGAACAGGATAATGATGCGATCACAGCTCTGATGTATTTGTACAAACGTATTTATCAGGTGATAGGTGCGGTGGTGGCGCTGTTTGGCATCGGGGCGTCATTTTTCCTTTCTGTTTTGATACCGGACGCGGATTGCGGTATGTGGGAATTAAGATGCTATTTTTTTATTAGCCTAGCAGGAACGGTTTTTACATATTATCTGGCGTATAAAAGGACGTTGCTGTTGGCGGATCAGAAATCTTATGTTGTCATGATAATCGATACGATGGTTTCTCTGGCTGCGTCGGTATGCCAGATTCTGATTCTGCTTTTTGTGCCGGGCTATGCATGGTATCTGCTGACAGTAACCGCCCGGAATCTGATATCCAATACGATAATCACCGTCAGTTGCAGCCGGTTATATCCCAATTTAAAAAAGCCTGTAAAGGAAGAGATATATAAGACATATAAGAGTCAGGTGTTGACGTATGTAAAAGATCTGTTTATCGCAAAAATAGGGGGCTATATTTATAACAGTACGGATAATCTTATTATATCTGTTTTCAGAGGCTCTGTTCTGGCAGGATGTCTTTCCAATTATACAATGGTTACACAGCAGGTTTGTAATGTTGTGGCGCAGATATTATCGTCCGTACAGGGGACATATGGGAATTTTATCAGTGAGACAAAGGAGACAGAAGAGCAAAGGAAAATGACGGATGCTTATTTGCTTGTAAATGTGTTTATCGGCATATTCTGTATGCTTTGCGTTATGTTTCTGATTCAGCCCTTTGTCCGGATTTTTTTTGGAAAGCAATATCTTTTAGAGGATGTAACGGTATTCTGGTTATCCGTTAATCTGATGCTTACCATTGTTCTTCAGCTTCCTACACAGATTTTTACGATATACAGGTTATATCATTATGACCGTCCGATTATTATTGTTTCTGCGTTTTTGAATATAACGGTATCGGCTTTGCTGGTACAGAAAATGGGCATTGACGGCGTGCTGATTGGAACTTTTATTACTTCGCTGATTTATCTTTTTTCGCGTTTCTATATAATAGGAAAGCTGGTGTATAAAGTTCCGTGTAGGTATTATGTGATGACCGTTCTGAAATATTTTTCTTTTGCCGCGGCATCCATGCTGACTTTGTATGCGGTGACATCTCATGCGCAGACGAATACGCTATGGTCTGCGGCAGTGAAAATAGTGTTTGTGGGGATACTGGCTGCGGCGTTACCGTTATGTTTTTTGGTTACCACAGAGGAATGGCAATTTATTGCGGATGTTATGCTTCCCGAAAAGTTGAGAAAAATTTGTTCGAAACGGACTGTCTGGTGCGCTACGGCGGGAATTATTGTTGCCGTGGTACTCTGGGGAAACGGTATTGGTGTGACGACACAGGCGGGTGAGGGGAGTAAAAGCCTTGAGAGAAAGAAAATTTATGCGAAAGAACAAGCGGAGGCACAGACTGGAGTATTTCATTTATCTTTTGACGATGTGATAGAGGTATTTCGGGATCTGACGGAGAATGAAGAGGTATATGACAGTATTTTTGAAAATGAGCTGCTGGGATGGCTGAAGGAACTGCATGATAAATATGGAGTAAATGTTTCATGTTATGTATATTATCAGGACGAGGGCTTTTGTCTTGATGACTGTACGATGAAATTTCAGAGTGAATTTAAGCAAAATATGGACTGGCTGAGGTTTGGATTTCACTCTTTCGATCCGGAAACCATGTATGGAGCGGACGGCAATTCCGATATTCTGGAGGACTATAGTAAAACAGTAACTTGTCTCAAAAAAGTTGTGGGAGGAGGTACAAATGTAATCAGGTTACACGGCTATCGGGCAAGTTATTCCGAAGTGCTGGATATAATGTCAGATAAACAGCTGCCTGTGACAGGGCTGTTCTGTGCAGATGACAGCCGAAGGAGTTATTATTTAGATGAAACGGAAAGCGCTTATATTTATTGCCATGACGAATATACAGATGAAGAAAACGGACTGCGTTTTATAGCAACGGATTTGAGAATCGAGTATATAGAAAATGTAGATAAGAAGATAAAAGAATTTCAAACAGATGCATGGAATAATCAATTAAACGACCTTGTTGTGTTTACGCATGAGTGGGCAGTGGATGATACTATAAAAGAAAAGATAGAGAAGCTGTGTGCCTATGCAGAGAAAAACGGCTACCAATTTTCTTTTTTTGAAGATTTGGCCGGTAACTGATGGATATGCAGCGGAAAGAGCAGGAAATAGAAATGAAATGGAACAGTCAACAAAAAAAGAATGTAATTTATTCCGTAGGAATTAATTACGGAATTTATCTATTGCTGCATTTGTTCTTTTATGCGGTATATGAGTGTCCGCTGGATGAGATGATGCAGGCGGCGCTTTGTGGAGTATCCGGCACGAAAACAGGCAACATTCTGTACAGTCATGTACTGATCGGCTGGATATTAAGAGGGCTTTTTGCCGTTCTGCCGTTTGTGAACTGGTATTTTGCGTATCTGAGTGCATGTGTGATCGCGGCATTGTCTGTCATATGTTATGTGATACTCAGACGTACGGGAAATAAAATCGGTCTGACAGTCACAGTCGTGCTGGCTTCTTTTGTGGGGTATGAATGTTATATTCTCCCGGGTTGCATGAAGACGGCTTCTGTGCTTGGGTGCGCAATGCTGGTCGTGCTGGCGGATGCGGCGGAGAGCGGAGCGATCAGGCGGAGAGGACGAAAAGCCATCGTGGTGTGTCTGGCGGTTTTGTGCAGTATGGTTCAGTTTTCCGTATTTCTGCTCACCGTCGTTATCGGGTTTGCGGGTCTGGGAGTATATTACGCGGTTTGCGGCAGCGACGAATTTCTTTTGTGGATAAAAAAACAAAAGGAAAATGAGATGCTGCGGCCGCTTGCGGTGACGGGGCTTTGTATTTTTGCAGCTGTCGCGCTGTTGCAGGCGGCTGATTACGGCGTATATCGGTTTGTCGGACAGGAAAACGCTGCCCGGTATCGCTCTGCGGCAGTTCGTATGTACGGATATGGCATGGGGGATTATAATGCGGATTATCAGGAGAAATACGGGATTGACGGGGCGGAGTATACGGCAATTAGAGACGGAAGCTTTGGAGTGACGGGAGAGGCGGGATGGCAGAAGCTAATTAAACTTTCGAAGGATGGCAGGAAGATTTCCGGAGAGAGAATCAATAACTTTTTTAAGACGGTTCCGCTTGCGCTGTTTGAGAGAGGAATTATCTACCTGTGGATTGTGATGTTGTTCCTGCTGTTTTTCTCACCGATGGAGGGCAGAGCAAAGATGAGGCTTGTGTGGACACAGACAGGACTGATTTTGTTCGTTTTTTTGACAGTATATCTGTGTAATGCATGGCAGAATAACTGGAATGCGTTTGTTTTGATCCTTCCGGTGCTCTCGCCGCTGCTTTTGGCATTGAAGGATGCAAAAGAGACGGAATATCAATATTTGTGGGTATATCTGACGGTTTTTAGTGTGATTTTGTATTCGAAATTTTCTTCGGGAATGGTATCTTATGTATCGGAAGAGAAGATGTCTGAACGGTTTATGGCGCTGGATGGGGACAAGGTGAATGTGATTGACCTGAACGCTTATTTTAAATCTTTTAGCGCACAGAGAATTTATACCGCGAATATTTTGCAGATTGGGAATATCAGGATTTCCAATGGAGCATATGCGCTGATGGAAGGCTTTGAAGATTGCGTATTTTCGGCATATCCCGACGGCGATAATTATGAGTGGGTTTACAATCCAAAGCAGCTTAGTGTGGGTGATTTGGTGTTTGAGGATTGATATTGGAGAGGGAAAATGGATAGAAATCAATGCCTGAATTTTTTAAAAGGACTTGGAAGCACCGGGGTTGTATTTATACATATTACATTTCCTGGACTGACAGGAGAGATTATCAGTAAAATGGCGCAATTTGCGGTTCCGGTATTTTTTATGATTACAGGTTACTATGCGTTAGGGTGCACGGATACGGTTATAGGGAAGCGGTTGATAAAGATATTAAAAATATTTATGTATGGCTATGCATGGTTTTTTGCATATAACATAATATCGCAAGTACGAAACGGCACTTGGGCAGGGTGGCTAAAGGCAAATTATACGTTAAAAGCATTGATAAAGTATGTTGTCTTCTGCGATATAGATTTTGCGATACCACTCTGGTATTTGATTGCGATGGCAGAAACCTATATTCTGTGGTACTTTGCAATCAGGGGAAAAAATACTTTTGAAAGGAATTCCTATTTTATTTCTATTTCAGCTGACCCTGACTGTTATTTGTGAAACGAATAATCTGGAATGGTTCTGGAAAACAAATTTTGTATCGAGAGCGTTGCCGTGGTTTTTGCTCGGATATGTCGTGCATGTCTTTGAAAGGGAGGCAGTGGAAATAGCGGACATCGTATTAATGATAAGCGTGGCTGCAGGATGTATGACAGCGCTTATCCCGATTGTGTATGATACGGCCGTCAACTTTTCCTGTGTAGGCGTGCTTTTGTATTCGCTTTCCCTGTTTTTGATTGGCGTAAAGTATCCGAAGAAAGCAATTAATAAAACGATAGCATTTATCGGAGATAACTTGTCACTTAATATATATCTTTCATGTTGTGTGTGGGGGGATTAGTGTTTTTAGTAAGTATATTTTAGTAACAGAGGACACTGTTTTTTGTGGATTAAACCAATCGTAACTGCCGTCATGACAATTATTTTTGCATGGATACTTTATAGCGGGAAACAGGTTTACATCAAGAAGCGCATGAGGGAATAAAACTTTTCCGGGCAGCTGAAGATTTATTAGAACCACTGGAATAAAAAAGGAGCAAAAATGTACCTGACAGATATTTTATTTTTATCGGCTGCACTGATCGCGGCTGCGCTGCAGCCGAAGTGGAAAAATGCTGCACTTCTGTTGCTGAGCCTGTTCTTTTACGCGTGCGGTTCGCAGGAATATGTTCTGCTGTTTGGCGTGGGAATCGGGGTAAATGTGAATGGCCTGCTTCATTTTGCAGACAGGCCGTTTCTTGAATCGGGAAAATGTGCGGAATCTCCTGCCCGGACAATTTTCATTATCCGTATATGACCAGTTCGGTGAGCGAGTTTTGGCGCAGATGGCATATGACACTCGGGGCATGGTTTCGAGATTATATTTATATACCGATGGGCGGTTCGCGGGTGAAGACAAGGGGAAGAACAATCCGTTTTTGTATGGAAATTTTTAGGAGGATCCTATGGGCGAGGGAATGCGGTTGGAACAAAAAATAGTGACAGGTCTGCTGTTGGCGGTCGTGCTGGTCGGCTCTGTTGCCGGAAATGCGTACCGTTATTTGAGCTTTTTTATAAGACGGACCATCACTGGACGGTGTCGGCCGGAAAAATCGCGGCGGAGGTCATTGCGGCGGAGCTGAATGCGCAGTACGGATATGAGATGGACCTCTCGCTGTATGAGGACAACCGTTTTGCGGTCACGCATTATGAAAATGCATAGCTGGGGGAACAGGGAGAGAAGCTGGAAGCCTTCTTTCACCGGCCTGGACGATTCGTATATGCCGGGGGGGGGTAAACAAAAGTGTGATTGTCAATCATCAGAATCAGGGGGGGAAGAAAGTGCTTGGCCTGGGGGATTCCTATGAGCAGGTGACGGTTCCGTATCTGGCGCTGGGAGTTTCGGAAGTTCGGACGCTGGTATTGAGAGAATACGACGGAAGCCTCAGGGAATATATTGACAGTCATGATATTGATGCGGTGATTGTGGCGTATGCCTCATTTATGATCGGCGCGCATGATTATGAGTCGTCTGCCAATTATGCGATGTTTGGTTTCTATTGACTGGTGCATAATAGCAACTTATAATATAAGTACAATAAAAAGTACGGTTTTAAGTACGGAGGCGCGATATGATTGCGACAAAACAGATGGATGTAAGGGCGAATATAACGAATTAGCAAAAGCAAAAGAGAATGCGGAGTACTTGGCAAAATTAAATAGAGCAGACGAGCAAATTAAAAACGGATAGGTGGTTACGAAAACTTTGGATGAACTTCTGACAATGGAGGATTAGTTTATGAAAATCACTTTTGCAGAAGATGGATATGGGGATTGAGATATTCAATCCCTATACTTAAATTGTGAGCACAAACTTGAAATGCACCAAAAGCGTGTGTGCATAGAGGTAAACATGAGATAAAAGAAGAACGCATGGAAGATCGGCGTCATCGTAGCCGTGAATTTGCTGTTGCTGGGACTTCTTATTGCAAAATATATGATTGATAAAAGCTATACATATATGCCGGATATTGTACTGGGGAAAGAAGCGTTTGGGGACGTCCGTAAGAAGCTATATCATTCAGGGCTGGAAATCATGGAAGAAAATATAGCGGCCGCTCCGGGAACGACCGTATATTTAGCGGATGGGGATTCCGATAATCCGTGCTTCAAAGTGACGGCGATAGAGCCGGAACCGGGCGCTTTTGTAAAGAAGAAAGATATCGTCGTTAAATTGGAGTATACATGGGAGAACAGTCATAATAAAAATTCAGTCAGTGTGGAAGACAGTTTTGATATAAACGCATATTATAAAGATATTGATATTGCAGAATTGAAGTCGTATCATACGGACAGGATGATGCTGTTTTTAAATAGTGCCGGTTTAATCATAACCGCTGACGGGGCGGAAGAACAAATACTGGGGATTAATCCGCAGTATTTGAGCGGCGCTTTGGTGGAAGCGGAACTTGTGGATTATGCCACCGGCAGGACGGTTCAAAAGAAAACGGCGTACATGAGGGAGCAGATTACCTTTTCTTATATTCCGGAGGGCGTTTATTATTACACCGCCCGCTGCGACGGGTATGATATGTCTATCCCCAAAGAACCGTTTCGATTAGAAAAGGGCGGGTCCGGGGCTGAGGAGGCGCTGCAGTACGATACCGCTTTCAGAGAAACCGGAAAAAGCTATTCGGCGGCTTTTAAGGTAAAGTTGCAAAACGAACGTGGAGAGGCGCTTTCTGGTACGGAGGTTCATGTAACAGTCGTCAGTGACGAAGTTACATCACCGGATTCATTCGGCAGTCTTCCGTTTGTGACGGACGAAGACGGATTTTTGACATTAGACGGGGAATTGGCAGAATTTGAGATTTTTGACGGGAGTACCATGCAGGTTTTCCGGGATTTTGACGAGTATTTTCCGGTGGAGACGGAAGGGGATATCGGGATCTGTACGCTCAGCGGACAAGGGAACGTTACGGAATGACAGAGAATGAGAGCGGGACATTTTCACGTCCCGCTCTTATACCCGTTTTCGGCGACTTTTTGATGGTAGGTTTCCGCCTGTTCGATATCAATCCCGACACCCCAGCCGTTCTCGTAACAATCGCCCAGCAGATGCTGTGCCTGGGGATCATTCTGCTCTGCCGCTAAGGTGAGCCAATGAACGGCCTGTCCGTAGTCCGCCTCCGTCCCCTCCCCGTACAGATAACATTCCCCAAGTGTCAGCTGTGCGGGAATACAACCGTTTTCGGCCGCTTTTGTATACCATTCCACGGCCAGCGACCGGTTTTTGGGGGCTCCCTGTCCATTATAGTAACAACATCCGAGATTGTACTGTGCGTAAGCATTGTTATTTTCGGCGGCTTTTTGAAACCACATGGCGGCGGATGCAAAATCCTGTGCCGTGCCCTGCCCGTTATAATACAGGGTGCCCAAAGTGTTTTGCGCTCCGGAGTGGTTCTGATTCGCCGCTTTTTCATACCAGAATAACGCGGTGGCGGCGTCCGGTTCCACTCCGTTTCCGTCCAGGTAGCATTTTGCCAGGTAATATTGTCCCGTCGCATTTCCGAGATCGGCCGCTTTTTGATACCACCGGGCGGCCTCCACATAATCGTTTTCCCCGCAATAGCCGTAAAATGCGATATGGCCGAGCTGAACGATAGAACTTGTGTGTTCGTGCGCGGCGGCCAGCTCGTACCAGAGCTTTGCCTGCGTGTAATTCTGTTCCACGCCATATCCGTAGTAGTAACATTCCCCGACACCGTACTGGAAAGGTGCGGAGTCGGCCTGCGCCGCTTTCAGAAAATAATCAAACGCTTCGGAGTAACTGTCCTGCCGGTACAGAAGCCAGCCCAGATTGTTTTGCGCAGAGGTATAATCCTGTGCGGCGGCCAGCTCGTAATATTCCTGTGCTTTGTCGAGGCTCTTTTCCACTCCGTATCCGTTTTTATAGCATTCGCCGAGATAAAACTGTGCTCGGGGTAAATTCTTTTCCGCTGCCAGAGTAAACAGTTCCACTGCTTTTTCGTAATCCTGTGTGGTTCCGTCTCCCTCGTAGTAAAGAACGGCAAGATTGCACTGCGCATTTTTGTGATCCAGTGCGGCGGCTTTTTCGTACCATGAAAATGCGGCGCGTATGTCCTTCTCGCATCCGCGTCCGTACTTGGAACAGATCCCAAGCTTATTCATCGCATTGCTGCTTCCGCGGCTTGCGGCAAAGGTATAGTATTTTATCGCTTCTTCATAATCCTGATTTGTTCCGACGCCGTCGTAATAGTACTCGCCCAGATAATAACTGGCATTGCGGTTCCCGAGCGCGGCGGCCTGTCGGTAATATTCTATGGCTGCGGCATCGTCTCGATCGACGATATCCCCCCGCTGGTAACAGCGCCCCAGCCCGTAAAGGGCAAGATCGCTCCCGGCTTTGGCGCCCCGCTCATAGTAATCATAGGCTTTTCCGTAGTCTCCCACCGGGGAACTGTTAAAATAACAGAGCCCCAAAAAGCCGTAACCCTTCTCATAGCCGGAATCGACGGCCTGCTGACACAGCGCGACGGCCTGTTCCTGATATGTTTCCGGATCCTCCTGATTTATATAGTACAGCGCCTGAAAGACCAGCGATATCACGCTGCCGTCTTTCTGTGCCAGACGGTATCGCTCAAGGGCTTTTTCCGTATCGGCTTCGAGTCCGCCCCAGCCGCGGTAATAATAATATCCCACATAAGCCATTGCGTCCGCGTTGTCCTCCTCGGCCAGCTCAAAATATTCCAGCGCTTTTGCGTCGTCGATGTCGGTTCCGTACCCGTAGCTGTAGCAGACACCCAGATTGTACCGGGCATTGCTGTCCCCGGCTTTCGCCGCTTCCTGAAAATAAGAAAAGGCGCTGTCATAATTGATGTCCGTCCCCCGCCCGTAAAAGTAGCATTCCCCGAGGGCGTTCAGATGCGCAGGTTTCGGGGATTCGTTGTCCTGCACCTGTTCTAAGTACCAGAGATATGCCTCGTTCTCGTCCGCAGAAAGAGCACTCGTTTTGTTCAGCCGGGCATATGTGACTGCGCTGTAGACAAGCGATATCGTGCATATCAGCCCCGCGATGATGGCGACAGGTTTTGTGATTTGTTTTTTTCCGGCATTATGCGGCGGGATCCCTGTCGTTTTGGCGGGAGGAGCACCCTTTCGCCGGGAAGCGTATTTTTTTAACGCTTCTGTGCCGGCGCCCTGATAGAGAGAGGCGATTACCGCGAAAATGCCGGATATTACGGCTGTAATGATTGGCGGGATAAGTGCTGATATGAGTTCGTTCATGATAGTATCCTTTATCGTTATAATGTAAGTCGACGGTATTGTTTGATAAAATATTGGAGCCGAATGTAAGTTTCTGAGATTCCTTTCATTTCGGCATCTTTGATAAAAGTATATCATGTAAGTCAAATGTAGTCGATAAAAATGTATTTTAGGAGCGGGAAAGGGCAATGTCGTTGTAATTTCAAATAAAATCCGCTATACTGAATAGGAAACCGCAGAGTGGTTTCTTACAAAAGGTTCAGGGAAGCATTTTTAGCGGCGGCAAACAGGACAAACGGAGGAGCGCATGGATTTACCGGAAACAGAACGCATGCAGATTATAGAATTATGCAGGCGGCATCGGGCAAAGAAGGTCATATTGTTTGGTTCAAGGGCAACCGGGAATAATACGGCCGTCAGCGATATCGATCTTGCGGTGAGCGGAGCGGAATGCTTTGACGAGCTGTTTGCAGACTTAAAATATAATGATTTTACGCTGCTGGATATTGACGTTGTCAACCTTGAGGACAGACTGAGCCGGGAGCTGACAGAGGATATTGCAAGAGACGGCGTGATTTTGTATGAGGAGAGCGCATATGAACCGTAAAGTAATGAATTATTTTAAGAGCCTTGACACGCTGCATGAGGCGGCCGTCACGGATTATTCGCAGAGCAAGATCGTCCTGAGCGGCTGCGTCAATACGTTTTGCATCACGTTTGAACTGGCATGGAAAGCGATGAAAAGTATTTTGTCGGAAGAGGGAGTGGATTCGAGCATGACAGGTTCCCCGAAGGTGATACTGATGTCGGCGTTTCAGAGAGGCCTGATCGAGGAGCAGCAGAAGTGGATTTACATGCTGCGTCTGCGCAACGACGAATCGCATCATTATAATGAAGAGAGTGCCGTCAAACTGTGCAGGGAGTTGCCGGAACTGCTGTATTTATTTGACGATTTGAAGGACAAAATCATAGCGTTCGGGTACGGGGATTAGGCGGCTGTCCTGTCCCTTACTATTTCATCTGCGATGGTGTATGTCAGCCCGAGAAAGCAGAGAACCGTATAGAAAGAAAAAATATAAGGCAAAAAGAGCCCGTTGTGATAAGCCGAATAGGGGTATACCATATAATCGCACCAGACATTGCAAAAGAAGGCGAGTGAAAAAGCGACTGTACAGAGCAGTCGTTTTTTTGTTGGTCTTAATATGCAGGCATAAATCAGCAGGACAATAGCGGGATAGAGATAGCGGGACATCATTCGGACCGAAAAGCAGAAGACTCCGGCAACGAGGAAAGCGGCAAGCAGCGGATAAAGGTCCGAAGAAAGCGGTCTGGGCATGCGAGGATTCCCGCGCGGTACGTTTGCGTGTGGATTTCCGCACGGTTCTTTTTTTTGCGGAGACGGAAAACGGATTCCGGCCGCTTTCAGAAAGAAGCAGGCGCACAGGACGACCAGCAGGACGATAGAAAGATATCCCCAGCCACTGCAGGAGAGCGGGCCGAGCATTTTGGTGTCGCGTTTTAGATTAAGGCCAATCAGCGTCCAGAAATTATAGGCGTTTGTGGAGGCTCTGCCGTAACCGCTCACAGAGGACGCGAGATTGTGCGCAAAGCCGTTTTGGTTGAACGTCCCGGTACGAAACTCACAGATAAAGGGCAGATAGCTGAGGAGCATACAGCCGATTGCAGCCAGGCCGGTAAACAAGTGGGAGAAAAAACGTTTCCGGGAAAAATCGTGCAGCAGTATCTGATCGATGATTGCAAATAAAAGCACAGGAGCGATAAACACGGCCTGAAATTTGAACAGAATGCCGGCGGCAAATGAAAAGTAAGCCGCTTTCAGACACCTGTTGACAATCAGGCAGAGTGTGAGCAGGACAAAAAAGGCGTAGAGGGCGTCCACCTGACAGATATAGCAGGAGACAAGCAGATAGCCCGGATTTAACAGGGTGAGAAAAAGCGGCAGGACACGTTCGTTTTCCGGCAGGTGCTTTTTCGCCTCCGACCAGACGAGAAATGCCATCAGAAAAAGGCATAAGATGCCCGGGAGCTTCACACAAAAAATAAAAGAACGGTATTTCCAGTCAAACGGGATGCCGAGCAGTTCAATCAGTTTTCCGAGAAAGAAATAGAGATAATTAAACAGCGGCGGGTAGGTGATGCCGAGGCGGTCATAAAAGCCGAACAACGGTTTTTCGGTCAGATTTTTCAGAACGGTGATCAGATAAACGGAATCGCCGTTCGGGGTCAGCACGGAGAGATAGAGAGACAGGTAAACGGACAGAAAAAGAATGCACAGCTCCAGATAAAAGCATTTTTCGGACGGCATACCGGAACGCACACAACGGCGGTACAAAAAGAGGGTGCATCCGAGATATAACAGGCTAAAAAGGAATAATCGTATCAGCATGGGAGCCTCCTGAAAAATACATGTTAATCACATTATATGCGATTATTTCGTTTTGGTCAAATAAAAGTAGAAAAATAATCGCATTATAATTGACAATAATCGCATTAAAGTGTATTCTTTAATACGAAGCGATAAAAATCTATAAGGAGGAGATTGTGATGAAATTAAAGATTTTATCCAAACAGGGCCTGGCGGTTCTGCTGTCCGCAGCACTTGCGATGGGAAGTTTTGCAGTGTCTGCAAGCGGGCTTGAACTGACGTTTTCGGATGCAGATGTAGTCGGCGCGTCGGCGCCGGGCGGTTCATCCGTACCGGGCGGTTCATCCGTGCCGGACGATACCGAAAAGCCGGAAGAAAAGCCTGAGGTAAGCGGTATCGTATTTAACGCGAACACTCTGAAACTGAAAGTGGGAGAGAAGGCGACCCTGAAAGTGACCTATGCGCCGGCGGACGCGAAAGATCAGACGGTGAAGAGCTGGACAACCAGCAATGCGAAGGTGGCGGCGGTTGCAAACGGAACCGTAACGGCAGTCGGAGAGGGCAGCGCGGTTATCACGGCGACGACCGTAAACGGTAAGACGGCAATCTGCCGTGTGACAGTCGAGAAGAATGTCGTAAATCCGACGGGAATTACACTGAACAAGACAGCGCTTAAGTTAAAGGCGGGCCGGTCCGAGACGCTGACCGCAACACTTGCGCCGGCAAATGTGACGGAGAAGAATGTGACATGGACGACCGCAAACGCGAAAGTGGCGACGGTTGCAAACGGAACCGTCAAAGCGGTCGGAAACGGAACCACGACTGTTACGGCGGCGACGGCAAACGGTAAGAAGGCAGTCTGCACGGTTACGGTAACAACAGATGCGGGCAGCATTAAGTTAGACAAGAAGTCGGTGAAGCTGGAGTATAAGGGGACCGTCACATTAAAGGCAACGGTGGGACCAAATAGCGCCAGCGACAAGAAGGTGACATGGAAGTCCTCAAATAAAAAAGTTGCAACCGTAGATAAAAACGGCAAAGTGACCGCAGTTAAGAACGGTTCCGCAACGATTACGGCGACTACGTCAAACGGCAAAAAAGCAGAGTGTAAAGTGACCGTAAAATCTACCGTGAAATTAAACGCAAAAGATGCAAAGCTTCAGGTAAAGAAGAGCAGCACGGCGCTCGCGGTTGCGGCAAAATCATCATCGAAAGATGCGATTGCATCCGTGAAATCTTCTAACACGAAGGTTTTGAAAGTTTCTGTGAAGAGTAACAAGATTACGATGAAGGCACAGAATAAGACCGGTAAGGCGACCGTCACCGTGACGATGAAGAGCGGCGCGTCGGCAAAATGTACCGTGACTGTTCAGAAGGGCAAGGTTACGACGTCAAAGCTGACGATGAGTAGCAAGAAGCTTTCTGTTCAGAAGGGGAAGAAGGCAACGCTTAGCGTAACGAGAAACCCGATTACTGCGACTGAAAAGCTCACCTGGTCAACCTCGAATAAGAAGGTTGCGACCGTCGATAAGAAGGGTAAAGTTACAGCGAAGGGAACCGGTACCGCAACCATTACGGTGAAATCCTCAAACGGAAAGAAAGCGACCTGCAAGGTTACGGTTACGGATCTGAAGTTAAAGACGACCAAAGCGAGTATCAAGGTCGGAAAGAGTACGACGATAAAGGTGAAGTCCCAGTATCCGAAAAAGGAGAAACTGACCTATAAGAGCTCCAACACGAAAGTTGCAACAGTAAACAGCAAAGGAAAAGTAACGGGCAAGAAGAAGGGAACGGCGACGATTACCGTCACCACTAAGAGCGGTGCGAAGGCCACGTTCAAGGTGACCGTCAAATAGGAACATATAAAAACAGATTAGCCTCCGGCGGAGACTAATCTGTTTTTTTCCACTTCCCGAGGAAGCCTTTTTTGTAGTGGCGCATACGGTCCGCGCCTTCCGGGCATCCGAAATCGGCCAGCATTTCAAAATAGTACACGGCAACCCGGTAATTGCGGAGCACGCCGCGGCTGTTTTCGAACGCGTCGCCCAGATCCCAGAAAAGCTGATAGAGGTCCTCCTCCTCAAACTCGGAATAGTCTGCCAAAGGCTGGCTTGAGCTGTCCTCCGGGTAATTGTATTCGAGAGCGTTATTGAGGAGTTCGTAGCCTTTGAACTCGTCGGCCTCGGCGCCGATCCCGTACATGATGCAGTGCCCGAGGTACATTTTTGCGATTTCGTCGTCCTGCCCGGCCGCTTTTTCAAACCAGCCGAAAGCGGCGGCGGAGTCTGACAATCCTCCTTTGCCGAATAAAAGGCATTTCCCGTACTCGGTCTGAGCGTAGGAGTCACCCTGTGCCGCCTGCTGTCTGTAATCCTCGATTTCCTCCGGCGTCTTCGGCACATGCCAGCTCATCTGTTTTGTCGTATTCATCATAGTTCCCCCTTCCTGTAAATCTTCTATTTCTACAAGCGGAAGCTGTTTTTGCAGACCGGCAAGCGCGTCTTTGACCAGCACGTCAAACACAAGGTCAAGGTTCATGCGGTTTCCGTCGACATCGGAGAGAACCAGGCCGTTTTTCCCGAAGCCGTGCCTGCGGGTGATTTTGCGGATCCGCGTTAGGCGCATGGCCTCGTCCTCAAGAATCCACGAGGAACTGATAAAGACCCCGGAGCCGAGTTCCTTACAGCCGCCTTCCATGTCGGCGTCGATCTGCGCGCACAAATCGCGGAAGGACTCATGGGGAGCAGCCTGTCTGCGGATGGAGCGCCCCAGCTTCGTCAGGCCCGGCGTGATATGTAAGAGAGCGTGGATATCCAAGACTAAGGTGTATATCGCGGCAAATGCGAAAATACCTATGAGAATCCATTTCACAAGGTCCTCGTGCCCGGTGTCCTCCAGCATCCGCAGGTAAGAGACGATGCGTCCGCGGATGCCGCGGGACGTGTAGCTGCTCCTTGTCCCGGTGCCGTGAAGATATACCTGAACCGTGCCGATACAGCAGAAAATCACCAGCACTGTCCGAAGAAAGAAATTGTACAGGTTTTTGGTCCATTGTTCATGAATTTTTTTCGTTGCCATAACATCCTCCCCGTTTTTGCTGCCGCTGGAATTATTATATAAAAAAACGGGCATGTATACAAGCATCCGCCTGCATATTTATTGAATTGCCGTAGCGTATGTTTGAAAAACGCGGATAAAAATTTTCGGACAGGCCGCACATCCGGCGCTGCCTGTTCGTTATAATAATAGAAGAAGGAGGGTTTCGGCAGATGTCCATAGATATAGCGGAGCAGTACGATAAAATATACAGGTATTGCTGTTACCGGCTGCACCGGCGGGAACTGGCGGAGGATATTACGCAGGAAACCTTTCTGCGTTTTCTCGGACACGGCGGGTATTCGGGCAGGGGGGAGGCGATTCGGATTTTGTATACGATCGCAAGGAATCTCTGTATTGACGAGGCACGCAGGGGAAAACGGGAGTTCTTGACGGGGGAGGAACCTTTTTTTGCCGGGGAGACGTCTGCGGCAGAGGAGGAGACGATTCTGGCGAGAACAGCGCTTTTTGCGGCGATGGAGCGGCTTGACGAGGAGGAGCGGGAGCTCGTGTTTCTGCGCTATGTCAATGAGGTTCCGGTGCAGGCTCTGGCGCGCCTGTACGGTATTTCCAGGTTCGCGCTGTACCGCAGATGCGAACAGGCATTAAAAAAACTGCGCAGAGAATTGGAGGGATGAGAGGATGAGGGCAAAACGAGATCTAAAAAGGGAACTGCAGCGGGCATACGCGGCGCCGCAGCCGCAGCGAAAACGGGAATTTCTGACGAAACTGGGGGCGGATCGCTGCTCTTTGGCGGAATTTTTTCTCACACAGCTTGGGTATATCCGTAAGCGTGTGTGGATTTTGTCGGCAGTCATATTTGCGGGGGGGCTTAGGGCGGGCAGCCGGTTTCCGGTGGAGGCCGTGTGGATCGTGTCGGCAGGAACACCGTTTCTGGCGCTGATTCTGCTGACGGAAAACGGCAGGTCTGCGTCCTGCGGGATGGAGGAGCTGGAGGCAGCCACCCGCTTTTCGCTCAAAAGCGTGCTGCTGGCGCGGATGGGCGGGATGGGAGCGGTTCATGGCCTTTTGCTGCTGTTACTGATTCTGTTTTCCGCACAGAGCAGTTTTTTACCCGCGGCGGCCGGAGGGCTTTTTATATTGGTCCCGTATCTTCTGACCGTCTATATCGGAACGGCAGCGCTGCGCAGATATCACGGCAGAGAGGCCGTTTATCTGTGCATTGCAATACCGGCTTTTGTCAGCGGAACACTGTATCTGATGAAGGGGGCCGCGCATATTTTTTACAGCCTGCGGGCCGTGCGATGGTGGGCTGCGGCATTTTTGCTTTTGGCGGCGGCAGCGCTGCGGGAAAATTATCTACTATATAAACAGACGGAGGAAGTGTCATGGAGCTGATGATAGACCGGGTTACAAAACGGTATCAGAATAAACTTGCAGTGGATCGGATTTCGCTGCGGTTAAAATCGGGAGTCTGCGGACTGCTGGGGGCAAACGGAGCGGGCAAGAGCACGCTGATGCGGATGATCTGCGGGATCCTGCGCCCGACGGAAGGCTGTATTATGTATGACGGGGCGGATGTTTCCACGGAAGAATACCGCAGCATTCTCGGGTATCTGCCGCAGGATTTCGGGTACTATCCGGAATTTACCGGAAAGGAATTTCTGCTTTATATGGCCGCCCTGAAAGGACTGCGCAGGCCGTATGCGCGGGAGCGGGCCGGGGAACTGCTGGAACTGGTGGCGCTTGCAGACGCCGGAAACAAAAAAATCAAGAGCTATTCCGGAGGGATGAAGCAGCGGCTCGGCATTGCCCAGGCGCTGTTAAATGACCCGAAACTGCTTGTCCTTGACGAGCCCACCGCCGGGCTTGATCCGAAAGAGAGAGTGCGTTTTCGGGAACTGATCGCAGACTACGGACAGAATGCGATCGTACTGCTTTCCACCCATATTGTGTCGGATATCGAACACATCGCGGACACCGTTTTGATGATGAAGGACGGACAGCTGTGCTACAGCGGAGATTGGGACGAAGAGAAGGGGGATCTCGAGGAATTTTACCTGAGACAATTTGGGGAGGAGGAAATACGTGATGAAAAATCTGGGAATACTGACGGTATATGAATGGAAGAAACTGGGCAAGCGGAAAATCCTGTGGGCCGCACTTGCGGCGGCCGCGGTCGTTGAGATTTTGGTAAACTGCATTTTTCTCATGGAACACAGCGAGCTGATACTGACGGATGAGAACGGAACGAACATCGTGTCGGAGTCACTTGGCGGATTTGAAAAGATGATGCTTGAGCAGACCTATGCCAGAGCGCTTGACGGCAGGACGGTGGATGACGCGCTGCTCGGCGAGACGGCGGATTCCATGCTGCAAGAAAAACGGCATATCGTGAGGGAATATCAGGAAATTTTTTATCTGGTGTCCGGGGTGTGCTTCGGAGATTCCGGGGCGGTTATGACGGAGGCGGACGCATTTTATCAGAAATGGCGGGAACGGACGGAACAGAATCTGCAGGAAACGCCGGGGCTTACGGAGGGAGAACGCGCCTGGTGGAGGGAAAAGTGCGGAAAGATAGAGGTCCCGTTTACCTACCGCTATGCGTTTTCCTGGCAGAGAATCCTGCAGTGCGCGGCGGCTACGACGCTGTTGGTCATGCTTTTGAATGCGGTCTGTCTCTCGGGCGTGTTTTCCGATGAACATGTCAGACGGACGGACCAGCTGATTTTGTGCACGCAAAACGGAAGACGGCAGGTATATACGGCAAAAATAATTGCGGGCGGTCTGTTCGGGGGCGCATGTGCGCTGATCCTGTACGGGATTTCGTTTGGCATCAACTTTGCGGTGTACGGGACGGAGGGGTATGATGCGATGATACAGCAACAGATTGTGTGGATTCCGTATCCGATGACGGTGGGGAGCGCCGTGATGATTCTGTTCGGGCTGACGCTGCTTGCCGGTGTGCTTGAGGCGGTATTGGCGATGGTGCTGTCAGAACAGCTCGGGAGCAGTGTGGCCGTGATGGCGGTACTGGTAAGTATCACGCTGATCAATCTGCTTGTGTCGCTTCCGGAGAGATGGCGCGTGCTGTCGCAGATGTATGAGCTTTTCCCGATGCGCCTGATTGCGGATGGGAGCTTTTATGACTGCAGGCTTGTGCCGCTGCCCGGCGGATATCTGAGAAATGTCTGCTTTGCGGCGCTGCTGTATCCGGCGCTCACAGTTCTTCTGGCGCTTATCGGGAGGCGGAGCTATCAGCGGTATCAGATCAAGGGAAGGTGAGGGGAAGTCTGCCCGGGTTAGGGTTCTGCCCGGGCAGACAAAATAAACGGAATTAGTGCTTGACAGGCGCGGCGCGGCGTACTAGAATTTAATTCATATTAATCATATATAAATGATATGAAAAGAAAGTGCGTAATAAAGGAGGAAACGATAATGAGTCATATTTTGGAGAGTGCACTGGAGCTGATCGGGAATACGCCGCTTTTGAAGGTCAGCCGTTATGCGGCGAAAGCGGGCGCGGCGGATGCCGTGATTCTGGCAAAGCTGGAATATCTGAATCCGGCCGGTTCGGTCAAGGACCGTGTTGCGCTGGCAATGATTGAGGATGCGGAGCAGAGAGGGATCTTAAAGCCGGGCGCGACGATTATCGAGCCGACCTCGGGGAACACCGGCATCGGTCTTGCGATGGCGGCGGCCGCGAAGGGCTACCGTGCGGTTTTGACGCTGCCGGACACGATGAGCGTAGAGCGCAGGAACCTGCTTGCGGCCTACGGTGCAAAGCTGGTGCTCACCGAGGGCGCAAAGGGGATGAAAGGCGCCATCGAAAAGGCGGAGGAGCTGAGGGAGTCCACGCCGGGGGCAGTGATTTTGGGACAGTTTACGAACCCGGCAAACCCGGCGGCGCACAGGGCGTCTACCGGACCGGAAATCTGGGAGCAGACGGACGGCGGCGTGGATATTTTTGTGGCCGGTGTCGGCACGGGCGGCACGATCACCGGCGTGGGCGGGTATTTGAAGGAAAAGAATCCGCAGGTGAAAATTGTGGCCGTGGAACCGGCGGCGAGTCCGGTGCTTTCAAAGGGGACGCCGGGCCCGCACGGGATTCAGGGAATCGGCGCGGGCTTTGTGCCGGAGGTTTTAAACACAGACGTTTACGACGAGATAATCACCGTCGAAAATGAAGAAGCCTATGCGGAGGGAAGAACTTTTGCGGAAAGCGAGGGCATTTTGGTAGGCATTTCTTCGGGTGCGGCGTTAAAGGCGGCGGCCCTTCTGGCGGCGAGACCGGAGAACAAGGGCAAGACGATCGTGGCGCTGCTCCCGGATTCCGGCGACCGTTACCTGTCTACACCGCTGTTTTGCAGAGAGTAGTCGTCTGTCCCTGACTGCGGCTTCCGTTTTATCCCGCAACGAAGCATATACAAAACGCAGGGATTTTGTTGGATATTTTACGGAAACGTGTTATGATAACAGCAAAACGGTCAGATTCAGGAAATGGAGAATGCAGATGGAAGCGGAGAGAGTAAAAAGGATAAAGGAATTGCAGCAGGAGAAGGACGCGGTGATTCTGGCGCACTATTATGTGGACGGGGATGTGCAGGAAATCGCCGATTACGTGGGGGATTCCTTCTATTTAAGTAAGGTGGCGACGCAGGTGCCGCAGCAGAATATCCTGTTTGCGGGCGTCACTTTTATGGGGGAGAGCGCAAAGATATTAAACCCGGAGAAAAATGTGCTCCTTGTGGATGCGGATGCGGACTGTCCGATGGCTCATATGGTGACGGCAGAGCGCATCCGCGCGGTGCGGGAGCAGTATGCGGATCTGGCGGTGGTGTGTTATGTAAACTCGACGGCGGAAATCAAGGCGGTTTCCGATGTCTGTGTGACATCGTCGAACGCGGTGAGAGTCGTAAGGAACATCCCGGAGAAGCATATCTTCTTTGTGCCGGACAGCAACCTGGGGCGCTATGTGGCGGCCCAGGCGCCGGAAAAGGAGTTTATTTTCCATGACGGCTTTTGCCATGTACATAAAGATATCCTTGCAGAAGAGCTGAAAGCGGCAAAACAGGCGCATCCGGGGGCGTTGGTGCTGACACATCCCGAGTGCGCGGGGGATGTCGTGGAGCAGTCGGATTTTGTGGGCAGCACGTCGGAGATTATCGACTATGCGACCGAAAGCGCGTGCGCGGAATTTCTGATCTGCACCGAGACGGGCGTGCTCTATGAACTGCGGCAGAAGAATCCGGACAAGAAATTCTACTCCGTCGGAGAGAGCCAGATCTGTCCGAATATGAAAAAGATAACGGCGGACAAGGTGGTGCGTGCGCTGGAGACGCTTGCGCCCGTCGTGGAGCTTCCGGAGCAGATGATCTGCGATGCGGCGAGACCGCTTAAGAGAATGCTCGAACTGGCAAAATAAGCCGTATAATTGACGTGAAAGCGGCAGATAATTGGAGAAACCTATGACAGAAAGCGAATTTTCACGAACGGAATTGCTGCTGGGAAAAGAGGCGTCGGAACGGCTTGCAGCGTCCCGCGTCGCGGTATTCGGCGTGGGCGGCGTGGGCGGCTATGCCGTGGAGGCACTCGCGCGCACCGGCGTCGGGGCGATTGACCTTATTGATCACGATAAAGTAGCGATATCAAATATAAATCGCCAGATTATTGCCACGCATAAGACGATTGGGAGGTATAAAATCGATGTTATGCGGGAGCGCATTGCCGAGATTAACCCGGCCTGTGCGGTGACGGCGCACCCTTGCTTTTACCTGCCGGAAAACAGACAGGAATTTGATTTCGGGGAATACGATTATGTTGTGGATGCCGTGGATACCGTGACCGCGAAGCTGGCGCTGGCGCTGCAGGCGGGAGAGGCCGGCACACCGATTATCAGCTGCATGGGGGCCGGAAACAAGCAGGACCCGACGCGGTTTGAGGTTGCGGATATCTATGAGACTTCGGTCTGTCCGCTGGCGCGTGTGATGCGGCGGGAGCTCAAAAAGCGCGGCGTCCGGGGATTGAAGGTGGTTTATTCAAAGGAAACGCCGCTTGTGCCTGCGACGGGAACGGAGACGGACGGGCGGAGACAGACGCCCGGTTCTCTCGCATTCGTGCCGTCGGTGGCGGGACTTATCATTGCTTCGGAGGTTGTAAGGGATTTATGTCGGACATTATAGAAAAAGCGTCGGAGATTTCTGCGGAGGAGATCGGGGCGGACCGCGCGGATGCAGCCAGGGAGGCGGAGCGCAGCATTGTCAAAAAGTTCCGCAAGGAAATCTGGCGCAAATTTACGCGCGCCGTCAACGAGTATGAGCTGATCCGGGACGGGGACCGGATTGCGGTCTGTATCTCCGGAGGCAAGGACTCCATGCTGATGGCAAAACTCTTTCAGGAGCTAGAGCGCCACGGAAAGAAAAATTTTGAGGTGGTGTTCCTCGTGATGAATCCGGGCTATAATGAGAGGAATTACCGGATGATTCTGGATAATGCGGCGCTTTTAAATGTGCCGGTGACCGTCTTTTCATCGGAGATTTTTGACATTGTGGCGGATGAGGGAGACTCTCCCTGCTATCTGTGCGCGCGCATGCGGAGGGGACATCTCTACAGCAAGGCGAGAGAGCTTGGCTGCAATAAGATTGCGCTGGGACATCATTTTGACGACGTGATCGAGACGATTGTTATGGGGATGCTCTACGGGGCGCAGATTCAGACGATGATGCCGAAGCTCCACAGTACAAATTTTCCGGGGATGGAGCTGATCCGCCCGCTGTATCTGGTGCGGGAGGAGGATATCATCCGCTGGATGAATTACAATCATCTGGAGTTCATCCGCTGTGCCTGCCGCTTTACCGAGCGCTGCGCGACCCGCTCCGAAGAGGAAAAAGGCTCGATGCGCGCCGAGGTAAAGGGACTGATACGAGAGCTTCGGAAAAAGAACCCGTACATTGAGAAGAATATCTTTCGAAGTGTGGAAAATGTAAACCTTGCGACGGTGATTGCCTACAAGAAAGACGGGGTGAAACATCACTTTCTGGAGGAGTACGACAGATAGCGCCGAACAGAGTGCGGGAAAAAAGTTTGGAAAACAGCGGCCGATGCGGTGCAGCCATTGCACCGCAATGCACCGAATTGTTAAAACATGATTTTAGATTTGTGCTTCAGTAGCCTTGCACCGTGCACGATCAAAAGCACGCCTGCAGTGATTCCGCCCGTCAACACGCAGATACCGACAGAGAGGCTTGTGGCGCCTGCGGCGCCCATGACCTTATATATTTTTTCGCCCATGAGCAGGTCCTCCTTGTGAACAGTTTTTGATTTCTTTGCTATTCTAACATTATTTCCCGAAAGATACAAATAATATTACGGAATCAACGTGCAAGAATATCTATGATTTCGGCGATATACATTGTGTGCATGTCACCGTTTGCATACCATTTTTTCCCTATATCCGGGGTGAGGAACATCTCCTCGGTAAGCCTTGCGGCCGCCATTTTCTGGCAGAGAAGGATAAAGTTGCCCTCGTCCACATAGGGGATTCCGTGGCGGAATGTGGGAGTGATACCGGCTTTCTCGAATTTGTCATTGCCGCGTCCGGAAAAAGAACCGCAGTAGGCCAGTGCCTCGCGGTACTGCGACGGCAGAAAGCTGATGGAAAAAAAGTCGTTTTTGTCGAGAAGTTCCTTGGTGTAGCGGGAATCCCGGATAAAGATATAGGCGGCGTTTTTGCCCCATATGACACCGACACCGCCCCAGCTGATTGTCATGGGATTTGCTTTTTCTTTTGTGCCGGCTGTGACAAGCGCCCAGTCTTTTCCGAATTTTGTGAATGGATTAAACTCCAGTACATCTGTTGGCATCGGTTGAAATGTATGCATAGGCAAGTGCTCCTTTAACTGTATTTTTTTGTTGCGGATTTCCTGAAAATATTATACTTTTTTCAGGTTGAAAGTACAAGCGGAAGAAGAAAAATTGCAGTTAAAACGACATGTAGGTTGAAAAAGCACGTGAGAGCGATTATAATACAGCATATGATACCCTCAGTTTGCCGGGGGACAGACGTTCCCTCGGTCTGCTGAGGGTAAAAGACTGACATGAAATGGAGGATAAGGTATGACGTTGGTGCAGCATCGTCAAAAGCGCGGAACAAAACTGCAGCCGCTGGATGAGATAGCAGGTTTTAAGGTACGGCCCGGTTATTATAATATGGATGGAGCGTGTATTACGGGGAATGGCGTCAGCTTCACGATTCATTCGGCAGGGGCGACCGGTTGTACGCTGCTGCTGTTTCGGCCGCAGGAGAAGGAACCTTTTGCGAGATTGCCTTATCCGGATTCATACCGCATCGGGAATACGTATTCGATGCTTGTGTTTGATTTGGATGTGGCGGATTTTGAGTATGCGTTTCAGCTGGACGGAGTGTACGACAAATCAAAAGGACTGCTTTTTAACAAAGACAATATTCTCCTGGACCCGTACGCCAAAGCCGTGACCGGGCAGCGGGAGTGGGGAGAGCGGCCGGAGGGCGGCGAGAGCCTGGTCTATCATGCGAGGGTCGTTGAAAATAACTTTGACTGGGGAAACATCAAACAGCTGGAGAGCCCGACCGAGGATATGATTATCTATGAGATGCATGTCCGGGGCTTTACAAAGGACGCGTCATCCGGCGTGCAGGCGGGAGGGACTTTTGCCGGAATCCGGGAAAAGATTCCTTATTTGAAGGATCTGGGCGTGACGGCTGTGGAGCTGATGCCGATTTTTGAGTTTGACGAGATGGAAAGCGACCGTGTCGTTGACGGGGAGCGCCTTTACAATTACTGGGGGTATAATACCGTTTGCTTCTTTGCGCCGAACACCAGCTATTCTTCCGTGGTCGAGCACAACCACGAGGGAGAGGAGCTCAAAGATCTGATCTGCGAACTGAAAGAGAACGGAATCGAGATTATTCTCGATGTGGTGTTTAACCATACCGCCGAGGGAAACGAGGACGGACCGATCTTCTCTTTTAAGGGAATCGACAATAACATCTATTACATTCTGACGCCGGACGGATACTACTATAATTTCAGCGGATGCGGGAACGCGGTCAACTGCAATCATCCCGCCATGCGCAAGTTTATCATTGACTGTCTGCGGTATTGGGTGACTTCCTACCGCGTGGACGGTTTCCGGTTTGATCTCGCGTCGATTCTGACGAGGGATCAGCACGGAGCGCCGATGTCGGACCCGCCGATCCTGCAGGAAATTGCCTGTGACCCGGTGCTTGGGAAGGTGAAGCTGATTGCCGAGGCCTGGGATGCGGGCGGTCTGTACCAGGTGGGAAGTTTCCCGGCGTACCGGCGCTGGGCGGAGTGGAACGGGCGGTACCGGGACGATATGCGCCGCTTCCTGAAGGGAGACGAGGGGATGGCCGGAACGGCGATTACCCGCATTACCGGTTCGAGAGATCTGTATAATCCGGAAGACCGCGGCATTGCGGCCTCGGTGAATTTCCTGACCTGCCATGACGGATTTACGCTGTATGATCTCTATGCATACAATATGAAGCACAACGAAAAGAACGGCTGGAATAACACCGACGGCGACAATAACGGGAACAGCTGGAATTGCGGTGTGGAGGGAGAGACGGACGACCCCGAGGTGGAGCGGCTCAGACGGCGGATGATAAAAAATGCGTTTGCCACGCTGCTGTGCAGCCGCGGACCGGCGATGTTTCTCGCCGGCGACGAGTTCTGCAACACCCAGTTCGGAAATAACAACGCCTATTGTCAGGATAATATTATCTCATGGATCGACTGGAACAGACTGGAGCAGTATCGGGAGATTCACGATTTCGTGCGCAGTATGATCGCGTTCCGCAAGCGCTATCCGATTCTGAGGCGAACCACAAAGAATGCCGGCAGCTCACTGCCGGAAATCAGCATTCACAACGGTTCGGCATGGAACGGCAGCGTTGACAACAATACGCGGCTGATCGGTGTGATGTACGCGGGAAGGGATGACGCGGATACCCGCGACGACATTATATTTTACTGTGCAAATACCTACTGGGAGCCGCTTGTGATGCAGCTGCCGGAGCTGTCAAACGGACTCGAATGGCATGTGTATGTAAACACGAATGCGGAATACCGCGACGGCATGGATGTGGAGGCACAGACCGAATTTTATTACAGAAAAACAGTCCGCGTGCCGGCGCGTACCGTTATCGTACTGGTGGCGGAGCCGATAAAACCGGCGGAACCGGAGCAGTCTGCCGAAGCGCAGGTGCGTTTGGAGACGCAGGGCGCGCAGACGCCGGGAGAAGAAAAGACCGTACAGATTTAATCTGTGCGGTCTCTTTTGGTATGCGGAATGCGCCGTTTAGATCCAGCCGCCGTCCAGCGTGATAATCTGACCGGTCAGGTAGTCGTTTGCGGTGCACAGCTGCAGGGCCAGGGCGGCGACTTCCTCCGGCGTGCCGAAGCGCCCGGAGGGAATCTCTTCCGCGAGGGCAAGCCGTTCCTCCTCCGAAAAACAGTCATTCATCCGGGTGTCAATCATGCCGCAGGCAATGGCATTGACCTGGATATTGCTGGGGGCCAGCTCCTTGGCGAGTGCCCTGGTAAATGCATTGACGCCGCCTTTTGAGGCCGAGTAGGCAACCTCACAGGAGGCCCCGACACTGCCCCACACGGAAGAAATATTGATGATTTTTCCGGATTTGCGCTGCAGCATATACGGGATTGCCAGTTTGCAGGTAAAGAACACGGAGGTCAGGTTTGTTCCGAGTATGCGGTTCCATGCGGCGATATCCATGTCGCTCAGCAGGCCGATGTGAGAAATCCCCGCATTGTTGATTAAGATGTCGACGCCGCCGAAGACGGCGGATATCTCGGAAAACAGCCGTTCTACATAGGCGTAATCCGAGATGTCGCCGATGCTGGCGAGGACCGGGGTATGATAGGTCTCATCCAGTTTTTGCCGGAACTCTAAAAGACGGGGGCCCGAGCTTGCGCAGGTGATAACCAGCCGACAGCCGGCCGCTGCAAACGCCGAGGCAATGGAACGCCCGATGCCGCGGGAAGCCCCGGTGACGAGGACCGTTTTGTTCATGAAAAGTACCTCCTCTTTTTTGTGTTCCCAATTATACCATAGAAACCGCTTTTGAAAAAGCAGAGAAAGGGGTATAATTAGAAGAAAGGAAGGAGGGGGCATATGGCGAATCGCAATCATGAGGTATTACGGGAACAGAAGCTTTTAGACGCCCGGGGGAATATCGCGGAGCCGGGATGGGGAAGAAGGCAGCTTTGGACTTATGAACGGGGCGCAGTCAGGGCGCCGAAGTTCCGCATTAAAGAGTGGGATTATTATTTGGTGTTGAATAAAGAGTTTGCCGCGGCGTTTACGATATCGGACGACGGGTATGTGGGGCTGCAGTCGGTATCGTTTCTGGATTTCACACAGCCGTGGGAGCACACGGAAACCATACTGGATGCGTTTCCGATGGGAAAGCTGCATCTGCCGAAAAGCTCGTCCGTGGGGAATACAGTGTATGAGAGCCGGCGCCTTGCGATGCGGTTTTCGGTAGAAAAAGGCGGCAGGCGTATCCGATGCAGCTTTAAGCGTTTTCATGGGGATAAGGATTTTTCCTGTGACATTTATCTGAGGCAGCCGCCGATGGACACAATGGTGATCGCAACGCCCTGGGACAAAAAGGGCTGCTTTTATTATAATCAGAAGATCAACTGTATGCGGGCGGAGGGGTATGTCTGCTACGGAGGGAAGCGCTATGAATTCTGTCCCGATACGGATTTCGGGACGCTTGACTGGGGACGGGGCGTGTGGACCTACGACAATGTCTGGTACTGGGGCTCCGGGAACTGCGACATCGGCGGGAAGAATTTCGGATTTAATCTGGGCTACGGGTTCGGAAATACGCGGGCAGCCACGGAGAACGTGATTTTTTATGACGGAAGGGCGCACAAGCTCGACGAGGTGAAGTTCCATATCCCGGAGGAGGATTACTGCAGGCCGTGGAAAATCACGTCGGATGATAAGCGGTTTGAGATGGATTTTATACCGGTCATTGACCGGGCCGCAAAGCTTGACTGCAAGGTCATTTTGTCGGACCAGCATCAGGTATTCGGAAGAATGAGCGGCACGGCGGTTCTTGACGATGGCGCACGTCTTGAGATCCGGGACGTGATGTGCTTTGCGGAGCGCGTGCACAATCGCTATTGATCAAACACCCGCGTCGATGCGGTGAGATGGGAGAGAACTATGGAGATAAAAAAACTGGTGGAACGGCAGCGTGCATATTTTGCGACGGGAGCCACACTGTCCTACGGAAAGCGCATGGATACGCTGCGGCGCATACGTTGGGCGCTGAATAAATATGAGCCTGAGCTCAAGCAGGCGCTTTACCGGGACCTGCATAAATCGCCCTCGGAGAGCTACATGGCGGAGATTGCCATGACAAAAGCGGAGCTCAATTACTGCATCCGCCATCTCGGGGAATGGATGTGCAGGGAGGAGATAAAGACAGGCCCTGCAAATTTTCACGCCAAAAGTTTTACAACGGCAGAGCCCTACGGGGTGACGCTTGTTATGGCGCCGTGGAATTATCCGGTGCTGCTGTGCTTGGAGCCGCTGATTAATGCGGCGGCGGCCGGAAACTGTGTCGTTTTAAAGCCTTCGGCCTACGCGCCGGAGGTGTCCCGCGTGCTTCGGAACATGATTGCGGCATGCTTTGCCCCGGAGTATATCGCGGTTGTGGAGGGCGGCCGGGAGGAAAATGCGGCGCTCCTCGAGGAGCGGTTTGACTATATTTTCTTTACCGGAAGTGTGTCCGTGGGTAAACTGGTCTTGGAGAAGGCATCCCGCCATCTGACGCCTGTGACACTGGAACTCGGCGGAAAAAGTCCCTGTATTGTGGACAAGACCGCGAATATCCGGCTTGCGGCCCGCCGGATTGTCTTCGGGAAGCTTTTAAACGCGGGTCAGACCTGCGTGGCGCCGGATTATCTGCTCGTGCACCCGGATGTGAAGGACGCGCTGCTTCGCGCGATGAAGCGGGAAATCCGCAGGATGCTGGGAGAGCAGCCGCTTGCGGCGGAGGAGTACCCGCGCATCGTAAACGAAAGGCACTACGATCGGATTATGGGGCTGACGGAGGGGGAGCACGCGGTCGTCGGCGGCTATGGAAACCGAAAGACGCTCCGGATTGCGCCCACGATTTTAGACGGAGTGACGCCGGATTCTCCCGTTATGCAGGAAGAGATTTTCGGACCGGTACTGCCGGTACTGACGTTCCGCAGCCGCGAGGAGCTGCTTGCGGTTATCCGTCGTTTTGAGAAACCGCTTGCCTGCTATCTCTTTACCCGGGATATCAGGATGGAGCGCTGGCTGCTTTCCCGCGTATCCTTCGGAGGCGGCTGTATCAATGATACGATTGTACATCTGGCCACCTCGGAGATGGGGTTCGGCGGCGTCGGCCACAGCGGAATGGGCAGCTATCACGGCAGAGTCGGCTTTGAGACGTTCAGCCACCGCAAGAGTATCGTGCGGAAATATAACTGGATTGATCTGCCGATGCGCTACCATCCGTATGCGAAATGGAAGGACATCGTGATCCGCGGTGTAATGCGATAAAAAAAAGACAAAAAATTTCAAAAAAAGACTGGACATATATAAAAACGTATGCTATTATAATTAGGCACGATTCCGATAGGACGTGCCTGAGAAAACGATGCGTGGCTCAGCTTGGTAGAGCGCTGCGTTCGGGACGCAGAGGTCGCAGGTTCAAATCCTGTCGCATCGACTCTTGGCAGGGGCGCATGACGTCCGGTGGACGTCAGCTTTGCGTCGGCCGGAACGGAGTGTAGAACGCTGGAAAGCTTGATTTTAAAGGCTTTCTGGCTTTTTTTTGTATCTGAAATTAGATTGTGAAAGAGCCGCTTGCAGAACAAGCGGCTCTGGTGTATAATCTAATCAGAAAGGTATATCGGACACGAAGTTCCGATTGCCCTCAGTGAATTTAATAAGTTAAACAAGAAATAGCATTCACTTTGGACGGTGGGATGCTATTTCTTTTTTTTACGATTGTCTATGTAAGACAGAGCCGCAAAGATAACAAGCAATAATGTCAAAACTTCCATCACGCTCATGGGCACCACCCTCTTTCGTAAGACTAGAGGGCATCTGAAAGAACCAAAGTTCTTAGAAAATCGCATCCTGCTTTCTGTTCAGTTATACAATCCCAAACCGGAATTGACAAACGAAATAATAAACGCGGCGGTTTTCCTTGCCAAAGAGCGCGGCAGCGTGTATAATTGCAGTAATAATTTAGCGGCGTGCAGAAATGCACGCCGTTTGGCAGACAATAAAGGAGGAAGCATGGGAAGAGACGTTATCATTGCATGTGATTTTAACAGTAAGGCGGAAGTAATCGGATTCCTGGAAAAATTTAAAGAAGAAAAACCTTTTGTAAAAATCGGGATGGAGCTGTTTTACGCGGAGGGACCGGAAATCGTGCGCACCGTCAAGGGGATGGGCCACAAAATATTCCTGGATCTGAAGCTGCATGACATTCCGAACACAGTAAAGAAGTCTATGGCGGTGCTCTCGGGGCTGGATGTGGACATGTGCAACGTACATGCGTCGGGTACCAAGGCTATGATGCAGGCGGCGCTCGAGGGGCTTACACGGCCGGACGGAACGAGACCGCTGCTGATTGCGGTGACCCAGCTTACCTCCACGAGCGAAGCGGTGATGCAGGAGGAGCTGTGGATAGACAGACCGATCGATAAGACCGTGATGCACTATGCGCAGAACACGATGGAGGCGGGGCTTGACGGTGTTGTCTGCTCTCCGTTAGAGGCCGGAAAGGTACATGAGGCGTGCGGCGGCGGATTTCTGACGATTACTCCGGGCGTGCGCTTTGCGGACGGGGATGTGGGAGACCAGAAGCGCGTCACAACCCCGGCAGGAGCGAAGGAGCTGGGTTCGGACTACATTGTGGTGGGTCGTCCGATTACACAGGCGAAGGACCCGGTTGCCGCATACCGCAGATGCGTGGACGAGTTCGTGGACTAGGCGCGCCGGGCGGAACGTGCGCGGCGGAAAAGCCGGCGGGAGCCGCCGCTTTGTTTTCAAAACATATGGGCAGTCTGCGCCGGCGCGCTGCCCGCTGTCTGAACATACGGATGCTTCGCGGTGTGCGGCATCCGTTTTCTTTTATAGTATGACACACGGGGGAACGGGATGGCAAAAAAGTGCATAGACGGCAGTACGCTGAAATTAATCGCCGTTATCACAATGTTGATCGATCATTTGGCCGCGGGGGTGCTGTTTCGGTATCTACAGACCGACTGGACCGATACGGGATATGAGCTTTATTCACTGATGCGCGGAATCGGCAGGATTGCGTTTCCGATTTTCTGCTTTCTGCTGACAGAAGGGTTTATGCACACGAAAAGCAGGGGCAGATATGCGCTTCGGATGGGCGTGTTTGCACTGATTTCGGAGGCGCCGTTTGACCTGCTCTTCCGCGGACGGATACTTGAGACGGGCTATCAGAACGTATTCTTTACGCTGCTTATCGGGGTTTGCACGATGACGGTGATAGACGCCATCGGACAGAGGCAAAAAGAACATACCGAGCTGCAGACCGCAGGCGAGGCGCCGGGGCGGCCCGGGGCGGCAGCCTTTCCGGCGGCAGCCTTTCCAGCCGCAAAAATTGCGGCAGCCGTTTGCGGCATGGCGCTTGCGCAGGCGCTCCGGACGGATTATGCAGCCCGGGGCGTGATGTGTCTGCTCGTGTTTTATGTGTTCCGAAAGAACCGCGCGGCGCAGATCATCGCGGGGTGCCTGGCGTTTGTCTGGTGGGAGCCGCCGGCATTGCTTGCATTTTGTCCGATTGCCCTTTACAATGGAAAAAGAGGACGGAATATTAAATATTTCTTCTATCTGTTTTACCCGGCGCACCTGCTTTTGCTGTATCTGCTGTGCGTGGCGCTGGGGTTGGCGTGAGATATCAATCAGGGAGGATTCTATGGAGTTGTCAAAACAGACAAAAAAGCAATTATTACAGCTGATCGCTTTCGCTATTGCGCTGTACTGCGGACTGGAGCACCTGGATGTGGTGCTGAATATCTTCCGCGGTATATGGGGGATTATGCTGCCGTTTGTGCTGGGCGGAGCGATCGCGTTTATTATCAATGTACCGATGCAGGCGATTGAGAAACGACTGTTCAACAAAAACGCCAGGCTTGCAAAGTTCAGAAGGATCGCGGCATATCTCCTGACACTGGTGTGTGTGATCGGTGTTTTTACACTGGCGCTTGTTGTGGTGATCCCGGAGCTGGGAAATACCATTACGCTGCTGATGGATCAGATTCCGGCGGCGATTGAACAGCTGCAGAAATGGAGTGTGGAGCTGGAGAAAGAATGGCCGGTGCTCGAGCCGTTTATCGAGGAGCTCGATATCGACTGGAAGTCTTTATCCGCAACGGCCGTCGGGCTGGTGCAGGGGCTTGCCGCCGGACTCTTAAATTCCGGGGTGGGGCTGTTTTCGGGGATTGTCAACGGCGTTGTGACATTTTTTATCGGGTTTGTGTTTTCTATTTATGTGCTGTTTCAGAAAGAGAAATTATCCGGACAGGCAAAGCAGATTTTGTATGCGTTTCTGCCGGAGCGCGCAGCGGAAAAGCTGCTCGCTGTCGGAAGGCTTTCCAACAAGGTGTTTTCAAATTTTTTGTCGGGGCAGTGCTTAGAGGCGGTGATTTTGGGAACGCTGTTTGTGATTGCAATGACGATTTTCGGAATGCCCTATGCGATGCTGACGGGGATCGTGATCGCGCTGACGGCTCTTGTGCCGCTGGTGGGGGCATTTATCGGCTGCGCGGTGGGGATGCTTCTGATCGTCATGGTAAATCCGGTTCAGGCGCTGTGGTTCTTGATTCTGTTTCTCGTATTGCAGCAGCTGGAGGGGAATCTCATCTACCCGCAGGTGGTCGGAAATTCGGTCGGCCTGCCGTCTATCTGGGTATTGGCGGCAGTCACTGTCGGCGGCAATCTGTTCGGCATCATGGGCATTCTGCTGTTTATTCCGCTGTGTTCCGTGCTGTATGCGCTGTTTGGGGGACTGGTGAAGCGTCGGCTCAAAGAGCGCGGGATCTCCGAGAAAAAATGGCGTGCATGATGACAGAATAGCGGGCCACACGCTTCGCGCACAGCCCTTATGTTCAGACAAAACAGGCTGCCGATTTGGCCGGCAGCCTGTACTGTAAAAGCATCTATGAAAACCCGCCGCGGCGGGAACGTTTTTTGGCGGAGCTGACAGAACCCTGATTTTGTTTCAAAACTCAACAACTCCTTTTGATGATTTTATCTTACAGGAAATATATGACAAAATCTTGTCTGTAAAATGAAGAATATCTTAAAAAGATATAATCATTTTCTAAAATGATGGAAGGGAACGGCGGAAGAATATGATAAAAGGCGCAATTTTTGATATGGACGGAACCCTGCTGGATTCGATGCCGGTGTGGGAGCATGCCAGTGAAAGATACCTGGAGCAAAAAGGGATTAAGGTCAGGGAGCGGCTTAGCGAAGTGCTTTTTACGATGAGCATGCAGCAGGGGGCGGCCTATGTGAAAGAGAAGTACAAGCTTACAGAGGATATCGATACGCTGGTTAGCGCGGTGAACGATATTGTGTTTGAAGCTTATGAGAAAAAGGTGATGCCGAAACCCGGGGCGCCGGAATTTTTAGAATGTCTTGAAAAGGCGGGCGTTCCGATGGCTGTGGCGACTTCTACGGACAGGCGGATGGCGGAGGCGGCGCTGCGCCGCACCGGCCTGATGCACTACTTTAAAGCGGTGTTCACCTGCACGGAGGTCGGCAGGGGAAAACGGGAGCCGGATATTTACCATGCGGCGGCGGAGTGCCTGGGAACGGCGCCCGCAGAGACATGGGTGTTCGAGGATGCGCTGTACGCGCTGCGCACGGCAAAGGCGGCCGGGTACCGCACGGTTGGAGTTTATGATCTGCTCAGCGCAGGCGACAGGAAAGAAATGGAAGAAACGGCAGATATTTACCGTGAAGATTTGTGCAAAGCGGCAGAACTTTTAGAGCGGATACAGAGCGGAAGGCAGACGGTATGAACAAGTTTACACTGAGGCAGTCAGGGCTGCTTCTTCTGACGGCCGCGATCTGGGGCGTGGCATTTGTGGCGCAGAGCGCAGGGATGGAATATATCGGGCCATTCACATTTAATGCAATCCGCAATCTTATGGGAGCTGCGGTGCTGCTGCCCTGCATCGTGTTTCTGCGGCGCGGGAGACAGACCGCGGAGGAGACAAAGACCGCTGTGAAAGAGGAGACTGCGGCGGAAAACGCCTCTGTGCAGCGGAAAAATCTGTGGCTCGGCGGAATCTGCTGCGGGATCGTGCTCTTTGCGGCCGGCAGCCTCCAGCAGATAGGGATTATGTATACGACGGTGGGGAAGGCCGGATTTATCACGGCGATGTATATTGTGCTTGTGCCGGTTTTTGGGCTATTTCTGCACAGAGATACCGATAAGAAGGTCTGGGCCGCGGTATTTCTCGCCGCTGCGGGACTGTACCTGCTCTGCATGAAGGGCGGAGACATTTCTTTCCAGAAGGGGGACGTGTTTCTGCTCGGCTGTGCGATTGCCTTTACAGTGCATATTTTGGTAATAGATTACTTCTCGACGAAGGCAGACGGGGTGAAAATGTCCTGTATTCAGTTTCTGACCTGCGCGCTGCTGTCGGGAATTTTTGCGGCGGCGGAGAAACCTGCCGCTGCGGATATTCTGCGGGCATGGGTTCCGCTGGCATATGCGGGAGTCCTTTCCTGCGGGGTGGGATACACGCTGCAGATCGTCGGCCAGCGGGGAATGAACCCGACGGTGGCATCGCTCCTCTTAAGCCTCGAGTCGGTGATATCGGTGCTTGCGGGGTGGCTGATTTTGGGGGAGGTATTGTCCGCCCGGGAACTGTCCGGGTGTGTGATGATGTTTGCGGCGATTATTCTCGCGCAGCTCCCGGGGCGCACACAGAACAGAGACAGAACATAGAAAAGATACGGAGGTGCCTGCAATGGTAAAATACTATAAGACCGACAATCAGATCATACACGAGGAAAGCAGGCTTACCGACGGTGCGTGGGCACAGCTTACGGCGCCGACCGCGGAGGAGTGCGGCGCGATTGCGGAAGAATTGAATGTGGATATCGCGGATGTGCAGGCGGCGCTCGATGAGGAGGAGAGCTCCCGTATCGAACTTGAGGACGGCTACACGCTGATTCTCGTGGATATTCCGACGACGGAGATCCGGCATGAGAAGCGTTCCTATACGACAGTCCCGCTGGGCATTATCCTGACGCAGGATGTGATTGTGACGGTGTGTACGGAAGACACTCCGGTGCTTAAGAATTTTGTGAATAACCGGGTAAAGGAGTTTTCCACAAAGAAACGGCTGCGCTTTGTGTATCAGATTCTGTACCGCACTGCAGCCATGTATCAGATGAATCTGCGCATCATCGATAAGCGCCGCACGGAGATAGAAGAGCGCATCGGCGATAAGACCGAGGATATGGATCTGATAGACCTGCATGAGCTGGAATCTACGCTGGTCTATTTTGCGACGTCGCTGCGGGCCAACAGCGTGGTGCTTGACCGTCTGACCCGCTACAAGCGCCTGGAGCAGTATCCGGAGGATAAGGAGCTTTTGGACGATGTCATCGTGGAGAACCGCCAGGCGATAGAGATGACCTCCATATACCGCGACATTATCAACGGTACAAGAGAACTCATGTCGTCCGTGATTGATAACCGGCTGAATAACGTGATGAAGTATCTGACGTCTATCACGGTGGTTATGGCGGTGCCGACGGTGATCTCCGGCCTGTACGGGATGAACGTCGACGAAAAATGGATGCCTTTTTCGGACACGCCGTACGGCTTTCTGATTATCTGTGTACTGACGCTGCTTATCTGTGTGCTCACGTTGTGGTTCCTGCGGAAGAAGAAAATGCTATGATTCAAAACGTCCGCTGGCTCCGCAGGGGAGAACAAGGCCGTTTGCGGAAACAGGGAGTCCGATTTCCGCTGCAGTGACTGTGCCGCGGCAGTTTTTTAAGGCAGTGTGCAGCATGTAGCTCAATACCGCAGGCTGCAGGCCGGTGGTGTAGGAGTTGATCAGGAAGAACAGAGGATCGTCGGAGAGCAGTTCGCTGCAGAGCTTTACAAGCGGGTAGACGCAATCCTCGATTTTCCAGATTTCTCCTTTCGGTCCCCGCCCGTAGGAGGGAGGGTCCATGATAACGGCGTCATAGCGGTTGCCTCTGCGGATTTCGCGTTCGGTAAATTTGACACAGTCGTCCACGATCCAGCGGATCGGCGCATCCTTTAAGCCCGAGGCCGCGGCGTTTTCTTTTGCCCAGGTCACCATGCCCTTTGAGGCGTCCACATGGGTCACGGCGGCGCCTGCGGCGGCGGCTGCCAGTGTGGCGCCTCCGGTGTAGGCGAACAGGTTGAGCACCTTAATCGGCCGGCCGGCGTTTTTGATTTTCCCGGAAAACCAGTCCCAGTTTGCGGCCTGCTCGGGGAAAAGGCCGGTGTGCTTGAAGCTGAAAGGCTTCAGGTGAAAAGTCAGGTTCTTGTACCGAATCTGCCACTGCTCGGGAAGATCAAAGAATTCCCACTCGCCGCCGCCCTTTGCGCTGCGGTGGTAGTGGCCGTTTTTTTGTCTCCAGCCTTTCGCGGTTTTCGGCGTGTCCCAGATAACCTGGGGGTCCGGCCGGATGAGCAGGTAATCGCCCCAGCGTTCTAATTTCTCGCCTTTTGAGCAGTCTATGACTTCATAATCGTTCCACTGATCTGCAATCCACATAAATTTCATACCTTTCTTTTTCAAATCATAATTTTTATTTTAGCTTATAATACAAAGAAGAGCAAGCCCCGGCCGCGCGCGGGACAGGGACGGCATATTGCGCAGACGGAAAAAAGAAGCTATAATTGAGACCACGGGCGATAAGCCGGAAAGGAGAAGGGAATTATGATTTTTGACAAAATCGAGAATGCGGCGCACTATATGGGGATGAATCCGAATCTGGACAGAGCGCTCCGGTTTCTGGCGGAAACGGATCTTTCGACACTGCCGGAGGGCAGGACGGAAATTGACGGGGATAAGGTGTTTGTGAATGTGATGACGGCAGAGACAAACCCGGACGACAAGAGAGGCTATGAATTTCATGAAAAGTATTATGATATTCAGACAGACATTACGGGAGCGGAGACGGTGCGCTTCGGCACAGCGTATCGTTCGGTGACAAGGCAGTACAGCGAGGAGTATGATATCGGCTTCGGGGAATGCGGCTGCGAGGCCGAGTGCAGACTGTCGCCGGGCCGCTTTGTCGTCTGTGAGCCGGGGGAACCGCATCAGCCGGGAGGAGCGGCGGACGGGGAACCGATGCAGATACGCAAGGCGGTCGTGAAGGTACACAGATAGAACAGGAGGAGTGCATGAGAATAGCAGTCGTCGATATCGGAGGAACCTCCGTCAAATCCGGTCTCTGGGAGGATGATCGTCTGACGGATATCCGGGAGACAGATACGAATGCTTCCCGCGGCGGAGAGTACGTGATGCAGACGGTTCTTTCGATTTTGCGGGAACAAAAAGATGTGCAGGCGATCGGTATCAGCACCGCAGGGCAGGTAAACTCGGCGGAGGGCTCGATCGTGTATGCGAATGAGAATCTTCCGGGATATACCGGAATGAAGATTCGGGAGAGGCTCGAAAAAGAGTTTCACGTCCCGGTCGCGGTACAAAACGATGTGAACAGCGCGGCTGTCGGCGAAGGATATTACGGCGCCGGAAAGGGGCATGAGAATTTTCTGTGCCTGACCTATGGGACAGGTGTGGGCGGAGCCATTGTCACAGGCGGAAAGATCTATTCCGGAGCGGGTTATTCCGCGGGGGAATTCGGGGCGATTGTGGTCCACCCGGAGGATCGCGACGTGAGCAGAGACAGCTTTAGCGGCTGTTATGAGAGGTATGCTTCCACAACGGCGCTGGTGCAGCTTTTGAGACGCGAGTATCCCGAGATAAAGAACGGCCGGGAGATTTTTGCGCGGCTTTCGGAGGACGGAGTGCGCGTGCTGGTGGATCAGTGGATCGGAGAGATTGTATACGGGCTTACCACGCTCGTACATATCTTTAATCCCTCCCTGATCATCCTGGGCGGAGGTGTGATGGAGCAGCCTTATGTGCTGGAGAAAGTGAAGGCGCAGTTAAAGGGGCAGATCATGAGCTCCTTTGCGGATGTGGAAATATGTCCGGCGAAACTCGGAAATACCGCCGGGATGCTGGGCGCGGCGCAGGAGGCGCTTCGGCACTGGAAAACCTGCAGGTGAGAAAAACAGAGGAAACCGCAAAAAAAGCGGTCTCTTTACAGAGAGGGCTGTAAAGAGACCGCTTTTTTATCCACAGAAAAGTATAGCAGAGCCGGGGAGCATTTTCAACCGATATTCCAAAACAGAAAGAACAAACGATAATGTAGCAGTTTGCACAAAGTGAATGTTGATTTCTGCGTATTAATCGGAATAATATATTGAAATTTAGGAAAGCACTTTCAGAAGCGGCTGCAATAATTGAAAATACTTTTTTGAATGTTATAATCTAACATAAAGGAGGGCGCCGAGGATGTATGATGAAATAGAACGCTTAAAAGGCAGATTAATTGTATCTTGTCAGGCGCTTCCTCATGAACCGCTGCATTCCTCTTTTATTATGGGGAGAATGGCACGGGCGGCAAAAGAGGGAGGCGCATTCGGAATCCGTGCGAATACCATGGAAGATATCAAAGAGATCCAGTCGCAGGTGGAACTGCCCGTGATCGGTATTGTGAAACGGGACTACGAGGGAAGCGATGTGTATATTACGCCGACGATGAGAGAGATGGAAGAGCTGATGGAGGTAAAACCTCAGATTATCGCTATGGATGCGACCATTGCCAGGCGGCCGGGAGGGGTCGCGATAGACGAATTTTTTTCGCAGGTGAAGGAGAGATATCCGGACCAGCTTCTGATGGCGGACTGCTCTACCGTGGAGGAGGCCATTCACGCGGACCGTCTTGGTTTTGACTTCATCGGCACTACAATGGTAGGATATACGCCGCAGAGCGAGGGCGACAAAATCGAAGCAAACGATTTCGAGATTCTCCGTGACATCGTAGCGCAGGTAAAGCACCGGGTCATTGCCGAAGGGAATATCAATACGCCGGAGAAGGCAAGACGTGTGATTGAACTGGGCGCATACAGTGTCGTGGTGGGTTCTATCATCACAAGGCCGCAGCTTATCACAAAAGCGTTTGCAGAGGAGCTGGATGCCCTGGCGGGCGAAGAGAAGGCCGGCGGAGAATAGGGGAAGGAGCGTGGTTATAAAATGAGAGATTTGGAGAAATATAAAGGCGTCATACCTGCATTTTATGCCTGCTATGACGAAGAGGGAAATATCAGCCCCGCGGGCGTGCGGGCTTTGACGGAATATTTTGTGGAAAAAGGCGTGAAGGGTGTCTATGTAAACGGCTCTTCGGGCGAATGTATCTATCAGAGCGTGCAGGATCGAAAGACGGTTCTGGAAAACGTAGCAGAGGCGGCGCAGGGGAAGCTGACGATTATCGCGCATGTCGCCTGCAATAATACGAGGGACAGCCAGGAGCTGGCGGCACATGCCCAGAGTCTGGGGGTGGATGCGGTAGCCGCGATTCCGCCGATATACTTTCATCTGCCGGAGTACGCCATAGCCGAGTACTGGAACGATATCAGCGCCGCGGCGCCCGATACCGACTTTATCATATACAATATCCCCCAGCTTGCGGGCGTGGCGCTGACGGGCAGCCTGTTTGCGAAAATGCGGGAGAATCCGCGGGTGATCGGAGTGAAAAATTCCTCAATGCCTGTACAGGACATACAGATGTTTAAGCGCGCGGCCGGCGAGGATTATATCATTTTCAACGGTCCGGACGAACAGTTTATCAGCGGCCGGATTATCGGGGCGGAAGGCGCAATCGGAGGCACTTACGGTGTGATGCCGGAGCTGTTTCTGAAAATGAACGAACTTCTGGCGGAAGGGAAACTCGATGAGGCGCGGAAGATCCAATACGATGTGGATGACATCATCTATAAGATGTGCGAGGCACACGGAAATCTTTATGCGGTAATCAAAAAGATCTTAGAACTCAACGAGAACCTGAAGCTCGGAAGCGTGCGCAAACCGCTGGCCTCTCTGGCGCCGGAGGATATGCCGGTTGTCGAGGAGGCCGCGGCAATGATACGCGAAGCCCGGCGCAGATATATCGGCGTCTAGCAGATGTCCGGGATGACGGAGGCAAGCTTTTCGGCGAGCAGACGATGACTTTCCAGAGACAGGTGCATGTAATCATAAGGGTACATGCAGACGCCCGGGATGGAGCCGGCATCTAAAAAGCGGCAGCCGAGACGCGCGGCGACGTCCGCATAGAGCGGTGCGAGGGCTTTTGATTTTTCGATGCAGAAGCGGCCCATCTCGCCGGAGACGGCGGTACTCTGATAGCCCTCCTCGATGGGAGGCGGTGCGACAATCAGAACATGCGGGGTGTCCCGCCAGGCTTCCTTTGTGACCAGCGCTTTTGTGACAAGGCGCTCAAGACCTTTGGCGATATTTTCCGGCGTGGCGGCGAAGCGTTCTTTGACGTCGTTCGTGCCGAGCATCACAATCAGCAGATCCACGGGTTCATGTGTCATCAGACATGGGTGGAGCATTGAAAATCCGTTCAGTCCCTCGAAAAGCGGGTCATCAAAAGAGGTAGTCCGGCCGCTCAGGCCTTCTTCTCTGACCAGCCAGCCCGGACCGAGGAGTTCTGCCAAAAGACAGGGAAAGCGTTCTTTTTCCGTAAAACGTCCCATGTTGGATGAATTATAGCCATGTGTGTTGGAATCGCCGTAACAGACGATGGTTTTGGATGAAGCGTTCATTGTAATTCCTCCCAGAATGTTTTCTTTTCAAAAGCATAGCATTACGGGGCTGAAAGAACAATCAAAATCAAAAGGGCGGCGGGTATATGCGATATTATGAGAAATCAATTGTTCCGGTGATAGAATCAAAGTACAACAGCTTCACGAACGTAGAGAAAAATATTGCGGATTTTTTTCTGAATAATGAGCAGAAAATGGATTTTTCGGCGCAGAGCGTCGCGCAGGCTATCTTTGTATCGGAAGCGTCGCTGTCAAGATTTGCGAAGAAGTGCGGATTCCATGGATACCGGGAATTTATCTATCAATACGAAAAAACATTTGTTGAAAAAAGCGAAATTGTAGTCAACAGCACAAAGATGGTGCTAAACACCTATCAGGAACTGCTGAATAAGACCTACAGCCTGATGAATGAGGCGCAGATCGCAAGAATTGTCCGTGATATGTATGCGGTGGACCGTGTGGTTGCGTGCGGGAAAGGCAGTTCGGGCCTGGCGGCCAGTGAGATGGAAAACCGGTTTATGCGAATCGGGATCGACATAGATTCGCTGCAGGATTCCGACCGGATGAAGATGCAGGCGGTGTTTCACAACAGCCGCACGATGGCGTGCGGATTTTCCATCAGTGGGGAGACGGAGGAGATTCTCTTTTTCCTGCAGGAGGCTTACCGGAGAGGGGCAAAGACCATTTTGTTTACGGCAAACGACAAGGACAGCTATGCGGATTTCTGCACGGAAGTGGTGCTTGTGGCTTCGAGGAAGCACTTGAATCACGGCAATGTCATATCGCCGCAGTATCCGTTTCTGGTAATGATGGATATTATTTACAACAATTATATTGTGCATGAGCGGTATGAAAAAGCGGAGCTCTATGACGATACGCTGCGCGCGCTCAAGGCAAAAGGGACGGGGATTCTCACGGGTGACGGTGAGATGAAAACCGAAATATGTTAAAACAGATTTTTCTCAGACGAATTTGTCTGACAAAAATAAATAATTTTAAGGAGGAACGATTTATGAAAAAACTTCTTGCGCTTGGTCTTTCGGTGACCATGGCTGTGTCTCTCGCGGCATGCGGAGGCAACCCGGAAAAAGAGACGGGGGGGGGCTGCTAACGGTGCGGATAACAGTGCATCGGAACCGCAGAATACGGAGGCGGCTGCCGAAAGCGGAACACCGGATAATAGTGTTGCGGCAGGCGAGAGCACCTCGATTACACTGTGGACATATCCGATTGGAAACTGGGGTGATTCTGCGACAGTGGACGGCATCATAGCAAGCTTTAACGAGGTGCATCCGGAAATCTCCGTTACGGTGGAGTACCTTGATTATACGAACGGTGATGATCAGGTGAATACCGCGATTGAGGGCGGGCAGGCGCCGGATATCGTTATGGAAGGACCGGAGCGTCTTGTGGCGAACTGGGGTGCGAAGGGACTGATGGTAGATCTGTCCGACCTGTTTGAGACAACGGCGGGCGGCGAGATTTACGAGAATGTTGTAGCGGCATGTAAGTCAAGCGACGGAGCTTACTATGAGTATCCGTTATGTATGGTAGCGCATTGTATGGCGATCAACAAAAATGTATTCGAAGCGGCAGACGCGATGCAGTACATTGACGAAGAGACGCATACATGGACAACAGAGAATTTCTTTAAAGCGGTTCAGGCCGTTTATGACTCGGGCGTTGAAAATGTAGGCGCCGTGTACTGCTCCGGACAGGGCGGAGATCAGGGGACAAGAGCGCTGATCAACAACCTTTACGGCGGCACGTTCACCAATGCGGAGCACACGGCTTATACGGCGGACAGCCCGGAAAATGTCAAAGCTCTCGAGGCGCTGTACGCGCAGGACGGCATCAACTTTGACGCGTCTATCGCAGGCGGCGACGAGATTACACTGTTCCGCAACGGTACGCTGGCGATGTCTTTCTGCTGGAATGCAGCGCAGCAGGTAAATACCGACAATTCCGAAGCCGGAACGACAAACAGCGAAGATACGATTTTCCCGATGCTCTTCCCGTCCGATGACGGCAAGGCAGAGCTCTGCGGCGGTATCTGGGGCTTCGGTGTTTTCAATAACGGCGATGACGCGAAGATTGCGGCGGCAAAGACCTTTATTGACTTTATCTGCAACGATGAGACACAGGCAAAAGAAAGCGTAAAAGCATCCACATACTTCTCGGTACGTCCGACGATGACGGGCATCTACGAGGGTATGGAAATTGCAGATACGATGGATGAGTTTGCAACTCACTTCCTGCCGTCTATGGGCGATTACTATCAGGTAGTTCCCGGCTGGGCAACCGCTCGTACCGAGTGGTGGAACATGCTGCAGCGTGTCGGCACCGGCGGAAATCCGCAGGATGAGTTAAGCACATTTGTGACGAATGCAAATCAGGCAGTCAGCGATGCTCAGTAAATAAAATGCACCCCTTTTCTACTTCGTGGGGAAGGGGTGCTTTTTTGAACATAAGAGATGTGCGTAAAATGTGCATCTTGTTGTTAAGAATGGGAGAAATGAGGAGGTGTAGTTATGGCAAAGTCAGCGAATACCACAGACCGGAGCCGCGCCTTAGTTATCAGAGAGACACGTTCGGCATACCTGTTTCTTTTGCCGAGTCTGATTTTTTTCGTGGGGTTTGTTATCATACCTATGGTTTTGTGCGTCTATACGAGCTTTTTTGATTCGACTATGGGGAAAGATGCAAAAGATGTTTTTATTGGGTTTTCAAATTATGCGGAGCTGTGGAACGATCCGATTTTTCTGCGCTCTCTGAAGAACACGATTATTATTGTGGTAGTTTCCGTGCCGACCGTCTGTGTTTTTTCACTGTGGGTCGCATCGGTCATTTACAATCTGAAAGGACCGGTACTTTCCGCATTCCGGTGTATCTTTTATCTTCCGGTAGTAACCGGGTCCGTGGCAGTGGCCGTAGTATGGAAGTGGATGTTCAACAACTATTACGGTATTTTCAATTATGTGGGAAAAGCGGCAGGGATTCTTGACAGCAACATTAACTGGTTAGGCGATGAGCGGTTTGCTCTCTGGTGTATCATTCTTATTTTGTTTACCACCTCGGTAGGGCAGCCGATTGTACTATATATTTCCGCATTGGGAAATGTGGACACGACTTTGGTGGAAGCGGCCGAAGTGGACGGGGCGAACAAAATTCAGCTGTTCTGGAAGATCAAATGGCCTTTGATCATGCCGACGACGCTGTATATTCTGGTTATCACCACAATCAACAGCTTCCAGTGTTTTGCACTGATACAGCTTTTGACTTCGGGCGGACCGAACCACAGTACGGACACAGTGATGTATTATATTTATTATTCGGCGTTTAAACTATACCGCTATGGTTATGCGAATGCGATGGGTGTGATTCTGGCAATCTTTATCGCAGTTCTTTCCGCAGTGCAGTTTAAGCTGGCGAAAGAAAAGTAGGAGGTGAGAGCATGGATTCTGGTATCAAACGAATAAGTCCGTATAAGGTTTTTTCAATGATTCTGCTGGTGATTCTGGCGCTCCTGTTTGCTTTCCCGCTTTACTGGATTGTCACGGGAGCGTTTAAGACAAGGGCGGCGATCAATGCCACGACTCCCGACTGGTTTCCGCAGGAATGGGTGCTGGATAATTTTAAGACCTTATTCAGCCGCCAGACGGCGCCGCTCTGGGAGCTCGGCATACCGTTCAGCAGCCATTTTACAAAAGACGGCAACCCGATTATCTTTACCGCAGGTCCCATCGTTCCGGCGGCGATCCGCTGGCTGGTCAATACGGTCTTTATGACGGTGATGGCGATGATTTTGACCTGTATCACGGCTTCTATGGCGGGCTATGTGCTGGCAAAAAAGCGTTTTCGCGGAAAAACACTGCTGTTTTCTTTGATTGTGTGCGCGATGGCGCTGCCAAAGCAGGTAATCCTAATCCCGTTGATTCGGGAAATGTCGGCGTTATCTCTCTATAACACGTTGTGGGCGATTATTTTTCCCACGGTCGGGTGGCCGTTCGGCGTATTCCTGATGAAGCAGTTTTCGGAAGGAATCCCGGGAGAGATGCTGGAGGCTGCGCGCATTGACGGCGCGAGTGAGCTGAAGACGTTTACGAAAATTGTCGTGCCGATGGTGAAGCCCGGTATCGGCGCACTGGCGATATTTACGTTTATCAACTGCTGGAATGATTACTTTTTACAGCTGATCATGTTAAGCAGCACGAATAAGCTGTCGATTGCGCTTGGTATCGCGAAGCTTCAGGCGGAAAACTCGATTGACTACGGTCTGATCATGGCAGGCGGTACGCTGGCTGCCGTGCCGATTATCGTGGTGTTCCTTGTGTTCCAGAAGTATTTTACGCAGGGAATTACGATGGGAGCAGTCAAAGGCTGATTTCCGTTCGGAAAAAAGCTGCAAAGAAAAAATACACAGAAAAGAAGAATACATGAAAAAGAAAAACGCCTCCGGTGAATCAGAACCGGAGGTGTTTTTTGATGCGCATAATTTCGAACAAAACGGTTACTTTAGAAGCGCGCCTTTTAAGATGACTGCCTGCGTGGACAGATCCTTTTTGGACAAAAGAACGCAGTCCGCGTATTTCCCGGGTTTAATGCTGCCGCAGACATCGGAGACGCCGATGGATTTTGCGGGATTGTAGGACGCACACCGCACGGCGTCCGCTAACGGGAGTCCCATGGAGACGGCGGTGCGCATGCAGTCCATAAGGTTTGTCACGGAACCGGCGATCGTGCCGTCCTCTAAGGTGGCAAGATTTCCGGTCACTTTGACCGGAAGGCCGCCGAGTGTGTAACTGCCGTCCGACATGCCGGCGGCGCGCATGCTGTCGCTGATCAGAATCAGCCGTTCGGGACCGAACAGCGCAAACGCGACGCGCACGGCCGAGGGCGCGATATGGATTCCGTCGCAGATTAATTCGGGCATCACGTGCTCCGCGTCAAATGCGGCGCCGATAAGGCCGGGAGCGCGGTGTGTAAACGGCGGCATCGCGTTGAAAAAGTGGGTGACGTGATCGGCTCCGAGTGCAAATGCCTCCGCGGCCGTATCATAATCACAGTCGGTATGTCCGAGAGAAATGTGCACTTCCCCGTGAAGCCTGCGGATGAAATCCATCGCTGCAGGCGCTTCGGGTGCGACGGTAATCAGGCGCACCAGCCCCTGTGCCGCATCCTGCAGCCGACCGAACATGGAAGCGTCCGCGTTGCGGATATAGTCGGGGTTCTGCGCACCCTTTTTGCTGCCGGCAATGAACGGTCCCTCGAGATGGATGCCGCAGAGGCGGGACAGCGGAAGGGGCTCCGATTCCCGGCGGTAGGCCGCTGCGGTTTCGCAGACCGTAAGAAGCGTTTCCTCCGGCAGAGTCATGGATGCGGGACAGATGGAAGTAATCCCGCATTTGGCCTCGTAAGCGCCGATGGCATGGATGGCCTCTTTTGTGCCGTCCGAAAAATCATAGCCGCTGCAGCCGTGGAAATGGACATCGACAAGACCGGGAATCAGATAATCCCCCCCGGCGTCAAGGATGTCCGTATCGGCCGGATCAAAAGCATGGCTGTCCGCAAAGCGGCCGTCCGCGACGGCGACGTCTCCGGGGACAAAGCCGCGGTCTAAGGTAAATACAAGCGCATTTTTAATAATCATGGTATTCTCCTTTTTCGATCCGGTCAGGCATTGACGGGAAGCTTTGAGAATGCGGCTTCGTCGCCGACAACGGTTACATCGGGATGCATCTGCAGGATAGAAGCCGGAACTTCGGGGGTGACGGGGCCAAAGAAAGCTTTTGCCACGATGTCCGCTTTTTTCTCGCCGTTGACGATGACGAGGATTTTCTTTGCGAGCATGATGGTGCCGATGCCCATTGTATACGCCTGCGTGGGTACGTCCTCTTTGGAGGAGAAGAAGCGCGCGTTAGCGTCAATGGTACTCTGTGTGAGGTTTACACAGTGTGTCTCTTTCTCGAACACGGAGTCCGGCTCGTTGAACCCGATATGTCCGTTGTTTCCGAGTCCGAGCAGCTGAAGGTCTATGCCCCCAAGACTGCGGATCGCCTCTTCATGGCGCGCGCAGGCGTGGTCTGCGTCCGGATCGAGACCGTCCGGGACAAACGTGGCTTCCGGGCGGATGTTGACATGCTCGAAAAGATTTTTCTGCATGAAGTAGCGGTAACTCTGCTCGTTTTCAGGAGAAAGTCCGCGGTATTCGTCGAGATTGACAGAAGAAACCAGAGAAAAGTCCAGATCTCCTCTCTCATAGCGGCGGATGAGTTCTGCGTAGAGGCCCTCGGGCGTGGAGCCGGTGGCAAGCCCCAGAACGCAGTTCGGTTTCAGCGTGATTTGTGCCGAGATAATGTTTGCGGCCTTGCGGCTCATGTCCTGATAATCCTTTGCGTGAATCATATTCATAGATACAATCCTCCTGTTGTTTTGTACTTAAATTATAGCGTATACACGGCGGGAAAGAAAGCGTTTCCGGACCGGTGGACAAAAAAGTGCAAGAAACACCACAAATGACAGTGTTTTCATTGTGAATACCGACAAAATGCGCTATAATTTGTATATCTTAATAAATACAGGAGGAGTTTGGATGGGGAGTAATAAGGAAAGGCGGCCGGCCGGTAAGCGGCGGATTGCAGATGAGATCCTGGCGCAGATAGGGAAGAGCGTATTTGTTGTATTTGGGGTCGTGGCATTGGTTGCGATTGTCATGGTGTGGTTTTCCATCACCTCGGCGCGGGAGTCGGAGCTGACGTTAGAGTCGGATGCGGCGACAAACCAGCTCGTGGGGTTTCTGGAGAAGTACGGCAGGGAAGCAGAGGTATTTGCGGGCAATCCGGAGATCCGCGAGGTGTTTGCGGAGACGAAGAAAGGGGACAGCCTTTTGGACGCGTCGAAAATAGACAGCGTTTTTGAGAATCTGGGGAATGCGGCGGACGCGGATGCGGAAAATATCCTTGCAGTCTGGATTGCAGACGCGGATGCCAGCACATTTGCGCAGTCGGACGGAAATGTCTCCGGGGACGACTGGGACATCACGGGGCGTGTGTGGTATGAGTGTCTTTCGACGGGGGAGACGGTTCTGACCGAGCCGTATATCGATTCCAATACGGGGGAACTGGTTTTGAGCGCGGTCGCACCGGTGTATGACGAGAACGGAAACGGGCTTGGAGTAGCCGGGATAGACCTCTCGATGTCGCATATTATAAACGTTATGAGCGGGTACAAGATCGGCAGCAGAGGCTATATGGTACTGGTGTCTGCGGACGGCACGATCATCTATCATCCGGATGAGCAGCTGATACAGCAGAACATTGCGGACACAGGCGCATCCGCCAATCTGGTCAGTGCGGTAGAGAGCCGGACGGACCGGTTTATGAAATATAAAATCGGCGGCAAGTCCAGATACGGAATGGTACAGACAGCGGGCGATACGGGATATATGGTCATCAGCTGTATGCCGGTGCTCGAATATTACCTGACGCTGATTGAAATTATAGCGGCGCTCGCAGTTGTGTTTGCCGTTGGCGTGTTTTTCGTGATGCGGAGCATAAAGAAAAGCGCATCGGCGCTCGCAAAGCCGATTATGGATCTCAACGAGACGGCGCAGAAGCTTGCGTCGGGAGATCTGGATGTCGTGCTGGATGTGAAAGAGGAGAATGAGATCGGCGAGCTCGGGGATTCCATCGGGGAGACGGTCAAGCGGCTGAAAGAATACATCGTTTATCTGAACGAGGCTTCCCATGCGCTCGATCAGATTGCGGACGGAAAGCTCAGAATTGATCTGGAACAGGATTATGTTGGAGAGTTCCGCGTACTCAAGGATGCGCTTTTGAATATCTCAAGTTCGATGAATGACGTGATGCAGGGAATCAGCGACAGCGCGGGAATGGTATCGAGCAGCGCAAACGAACTTGCGAGAGCGGCACAGGGGCTCGCCGAGGGCGCGGGAACCCAGGCGGCGTCGGTGCAAGAGCTGGTTGCAACCTCCACATCGGTAGCGGAGCAGGTGGAGCAGAGCAAGGTGGACGCAAGACATTCGGCCGACGAGACGGAGAAAGTCACCAGAATGATGGAACAGAGCCAGGACAAGATGGGACAGATGATGGAGGCGGTTCAGAAGATTCAGGAGACTTCGGAACAGGTGGTCGGCATTATTCAGACCATCGAGGAGATCGCGGATCAGACGAATCTGCTCTCGCTGAACGCATCAATCGAGGCGGCCAGAGCCGGAGAGGCCGGAAGAGGTTTTGCGGTAGTTGCGGATGAAATCGGAAAGCTGGCGCTCGAGAGCTCCAAGGCGGCAAATATGACGCGGAACCTGATCAGCGTGTCGATGGAGGAGATTAATAAGGGAAATATCATCGCGGACGATGTGATGAAATCCCTCGAAGATGCCGTTGCCGCGGTGGATAAAGTAAACGGAATGATTAAAAAGACCGCCGAGAGCGCGGCGGATCAGGCTCGGAATGTGGAGCAGATACGGATCGGCGTCGAGGAGATCTCGCAGGGCGTACAGGACAGCTCGGCGATTGCGGAGGAGAGTTCGGCGACGTCCGAGGAGCTTGCGTCACAGGCAGCTCTGTTAAACGAGATGGTGCAGAGATTCGAGCTGATACATTAAAGGGGAAGCGATTAACAAAAGCGGGGGTTACAGTGGTACCTGAGCGGAAAAGTAAGAGGAAAATATCAAATGGGAAAAGGGAAAACAAAAAATTCGGCTGCAAAGCGGCGGATTGCCGATGAAATTTTAAATCACATAGGAAAAAGCGTCTTTCTTGTGTTTGGGGTTGTGGCGCTGGTTACGATCGTTATGGTGTGGCTTTCCATCACCTCGGCGCGGGAGTCGGAACTGACTTTGGAGTCGGATGCGGCGACAAATCAGCTTATAGGCTTTTTTGAGAAGTACAGCAGAGAGGCCGAGGTGCTTGCGGTGAATCCGGAGCTCTACGAAGTGTTTACGGAGACAAAAGCCGGGGATAACATTCTGGAAACGCCGAAGATGGACACGGTTTATACGAATCTTGTGAATATGGCTGCGGTGGATCCGGAGAATATTCTGTCAGTCTGGATTTCCGATGTGGATGCGAGTGTACTGACGCAGTCGGACGGCTTCACGTCGGAAGAAGGCTGGGATGTGACGGGGCGCGCGTGGTATGACTGCTTTGAAAAAGGCGACACGGTTCTGACGGAGCCCTATATCGATTCCAGTACGGGAGAACTGATTCTGAGCGCGGTTTCACCGGTATACGACGAGGCCGGGAATCCGCTTGGGGCGGCCGGGATAGACCTTTCTATGTCACATATCATGAAGGTCATGAGCGCATATAAAATAGGAAGCAGGGGTTATATGGTACTGCTGTCGGCGGATGGCACGATCATTTACCATCCGGATGAGCAGCTGATGCAGAAGAATATCGCCGACGCGGGTGCGTCCGAGAACCTCATTGATGCGGTAGAGAGCAAGACAAGCCGGTTTATGAAATATAAGATCGGCGGGAAATCCAGATACGGAATGGTACAGACCGCAGGTGAGACGGGGTATATAGTGATCAGCTGTATGCCGGTGCTTGAATATTACATAACATTAATCGAGATAATAGCGGCGCTTGCGGTTGTGTTTACCATCGGTGTGTTTGTCGTGATGCGGAGCATAAAGAAGAGCGCATCGGCGCTCGCGAAGCCGATTATGGAACTCAATGAGACGGCGCAGAAGCTTGCGGCCGGGGATCTGGATGTCGTGCTGGACGTGAAAGAGGAGAACGAGATCGGTGAGCTCGGGGATTCCATCGGGGAGACGGTCAAGCGCCTCAAGGAATATATTGTATATCTGAACGAGGCTTCCCGTGCGCTTGACCAGATTGCAGACGGAAAGCTCCGAATTGATCTGGAACAGGATTACGTGGGAGAGTTCCGGGTACTCAAAGATGCGCTCTTGAATATCTCAAGTTCGATGAATGACGTGATGCAGGGAATCAGCGACAGTGCGGGTATGGTGTCGAGCAGCGCAAATGAGCTTGCAAGGGCAGCGCAGGGGCTTGCGGAAGGCTCGGGAACCCAGGCGGCGGCAGTGCAGGAGCTGGTTGCAACCTCCACATCGGTGGCGGAGCAGGTGGAGCAGAGCAAGACGGATGCAAGGCATTCGGCTGATGAGACGGAAAAAGTCACCAGAATGATGGAGCAGAGCCAGGACAAGATGAGCCAGATGATGGAGGCGGTTCAGAAGATCCAGGAGACTTCGGAGCAGGTGGTCGGCATCATCCAGACGATCGAGGAGATTGCAGATCAGACAAATCTGCTCTCGCTGAATGCATCAATCGAGGCGGCCCGGGCCGGAGAGGCCGGAAGAGGCTTTGCGGTGGTTGCGGATGAAATCGGAAAGCTGGCGCTTGAGAGCTCTAAGGCGGCGAGTATGACGCGGAATCTGATCGGCGTGTCTATGGAGGAAATCAACAAAGGAAATATCATTGCCGACGACGTGATGAGTTCTCTGGTGGATGCCGTGACGGCCGTGGATAAGGTAAACGAAATGATTAAAAAGACTGCCGAGAGTGCGGCGGATCAGGCACGGAATGTGGAGCAGATACGGATCGGCGTTGAAGAAATTTCGCAGGGCGTGCAGGACAGCTCGGCGATTGCGGAGGAGAGTTCGGCGACCTCCGAGGAGCTGGCATCGCAGGCCGCACTGTTGAACGAGATGGTGCAGAGATTTGAACTGATACATTAAAAAGAGGAGGATATGACTCATACGGGTCATATCCTCCTTTAAAATTTTATGCTGTTATGACGCGTGCATTCCGCTCAGCTCCGCTTCCAGGTGGCCGGCATCATCAGAATCATCATCGGGAACAGCTCAAGCCGCCCGGCCAGCATGTCAAACATAAGCACAAACTTTGAAAAACCCGAAAATATAGAAAAGTTCTGTGTCGGTCCGACAAGGTCAAGGCCGGGGCCGATATTGTTCAGGGTTGCCACTACCGCGGTAAAGTTTGTCGTAAAGTTAAATTCATCGACGCTGATTAAGAGCGTTGAAGTCATCAGGACGATAAAATAAATGGCTAAGAAAACGTTGGTCGAGCGGACGACTTCGTGCTCTACAGCGCGCCCGTCCATGCGGATTTTTTTCACCTGCCTCGGATGAATCAGGATGGACAGCTCCTTGTGGATGCTCTTAAACAGAATCATCAGGCGGGAGATCTTGATACCGCCGCCCGTGCTGCCGGCGCAGGCTCCGGCAAACATCAGGATTACCAGAATGCATTTTGACATCTCGGGCCAGAGGTCGAAGTCCGCGGTGGAAAAGCCGGTGGTGGTGATGATGGAGCCGACCTGGAAAAACGAGTGACGCAGGGCTTCGTGCAGGCTGCCGTACATTCCCCGAATGTCGTAGGTGATAAATGCAGCCGCAATAAGAATCGTTCCGAGGTACCAGCGCACTTCTTCGATTTTAAACATATCTTTTAATTTTCCCGAGAGAAGGAAAAAGAAGGCCGTATAGTTGATGCCACTCAAAATCATAAAAATCGTTACCGTATTCTGAATGGCGGGAGTATAGCCGCCGAGGCTGTCGTTTTTGATTCCGAAGCCTCCGGTGCCCACGGTTCCGAAGGTGGTGGTCAGCGCGTCAAACAGGGACATCCCGAATGCGCAGAGCAGCGTTACCTCGCAGAGGGTGATGCCGATGTAAATGCCGTAGAGGATTTTTGCCGTATCCTTTACATGGGGAACCAGCTTGCTGACGGACGGTCCCGGGCTCTCGGCCTTCATCAGATTCATCGTGGAGCCTCCCATCAGAGGAAGGATTGCCATGATAAAAACAAACACGCCCATGCCGCCGATCCAATGCGTGAAGCTGCGCCAGAACAGGTTGGCGTGGGACAGCGCCTCCACATTGCTTAAAATGCTTGCGCCGGTTGTGGTAAAGCCGGAGATTGTCTCGAAAAGCGCGTCCACGTAGGAGGGGATTTCTCCTGTCAGCACAAAGGGAACGGCTCCGAAAATACTCATGATAATCCAGCTTAATGAGACGGCGACAAAGCCGTCCCGGGTATACAGGTTCGGGGAGGCCGGCTTCTTTCTGGTCAGAAGCAGGCCGAGTATCAGGCAGATTGCTGCGATGACGAGATATGCGATCGCAGAAGTTTCTCCGTACAGAAAGCCGACAAGCATCGGGAGGACCAAAAACGCGCTTTCAAATTTTAATACACAGCCCAGAATATATAGTATAATCGCATAATTCATAGCACTTAATCCTCCAAAATCTCACGGATGTCGGATATGCGGTAGCCGGAGATGACGACGAGTACGGAATCGCCCTCCATCATCATATCCTGCCCGCTGGGGATAATGACGTGCCCGTTGCGGTAAATACAGCCGATCAGAGTGTTTTTGCGGAGGTTTAAGTCCTGCAGCGGGATGCCGGAGACGGAGGAGGATTCTTTGATGATAAATTCCAGCGCCTCGGCTTTCCCGTTGGCAAGCTTGTAGAGCTTCTCGAACTCGCTGTTTTTGGAGTCGTTTGTGGAGCGCACATACCTCAATATGTAATCCGAGGTTGTAACCCGCGGATAGACAATACTGCCGAGATTGAGTTCGCCGATGACGGAATGAAAACCAATCCGGTTGATCTTGGTGACGGTTCGCGCACTCGATACGCGGTTGGCATAGAGGGAGAGCAGGATATTCTCTTCGTCTAAGCCGGTCAGCGCGGCGAACCCGTCGGCGTTTGCGAGACCTTCCTGCATCAGCAGAGACTGGTCCGTGGCGTCGCCGCAGATGATAGTTGCCTTGGGGAGCTGTTCGCTCAGTGATTCGCAGCGCGCGCGGTTGATTTCGATAATCGTGACATCGATGCCGGAGTGAAGCAGCATTTTCGCGAGATAAAAGGAAACTTTGCCGCCGCCGGCTAAGATGGCGTTGCCGACACGGTTCTTTGCCGCGCCGATTTTGCGGAAAAATTCCAGTGCGTTGCGCCGCTCCGAGGCGATGGCGACGATATCGTTTGCCGCAAATTGAAAATCACCGTTTGGAATGATGACTTCGTCTCCGCGGATCACGGTGCAGACAAGCACGTTGCGCTGCATGGTCTGATGAAATTTAAACAGCTGCAGGCCGATGAGCGGTGAGTTCGGGCCTATCCGGAAATGCAGCAGGGACATGTGCCCTTTTGCAAAGGAATCCACGCGTATCGCGGAGGGAAACTGGAAGATCTGTGCGATTTCCATTGCGGTCGCCTGCTCCGGGTTGATGATCATGGCCAGACCGAACTCTTTCTTTAAGAAAGCAATCTCTTCATTATATATAGGATTACGCACCCGTGCGATGGTCTGACAGTGGCCGGTCTTTTTTGCGATCAGGCAGCAGAGGAGATTCTTCTCGTCGTCGCCGGTCACGGCAATCAGAAGGTCGGCGGTGGTGATGCCGGCTTCGAGCAGGGTGCCGTGGCTCATTCCGTTGCCGAGAACGCCCATGGCGTCGAGATTGTCCGTAATTCCCTGCAACTTTTCCGGACGCTCATCGACCACGACAACGTCGTGGTCTTCATTGTTCAGCTGTTCTACGAGGGTGTAGCCCACCTTGCCGCAGCCCACAATAATAATATTCATTTTGAAAAGCTCCTTAGTAATGATGTCGTAAATTTACTACCCGGATATTATAACACATAATGAGGAAAAGGGGGATAGTAGTTGTGATATTAAATTATCGCGCCCGTACATTTGCGGATCTCTTCCGCCGCATAAAGCGGCAGATTGATAAGGCAGTCTTCTTTTTTATAATCTGACATTGAAGTGCGGACGGAAATTTCAGGGTTGAATTTTTCGCGATAGGTTTTCAGGCTTTTTGCTTTCAGATTCACTTCAGCTTTCACTTCTACGGGGACAATCTGTTCGCCGGTATCAATCACAAAAGCCACCTCACCAGTATTCGCTTTTGAATTTCCCGAACCTCGTTAAAATCCTTTTCCTCTATAAAACTCCGCACTGCTTCCGGCATACCGCCGATAAAATAATATTGCTTCAGTGCGTCAATATAGGTCTGCTTAAAAGAGGTAATCATCGGATAATCCTGCTTCTCAAGAAGTTCGGCAAAACGTTCTCCGGAAGCAGCCATCAGAAATTCCTTGAAGGAAAGCGGGTAAAGCTTTAGAAAATCCACTTTGCCCACCGGAAATGAGGCGCCTTCGTGCAGCGCGATGCCGAGCAGGGAGCCGGCGCAGACAATGTGATACTGCGGCGCATTTTCACAGAAATATTTGAGTGAGGAAAGCGCCCGCGGAACTTCCTTTACGGGGAGATAAAGAGATGGAAAATAATCAGTGTTTTTTCCTGTAAAAGCTGCAAGCAGCAGATATCTGCTTAACCAACAGACACTAAATATGAAATAAATTTTGAAAAACTATATAAAAATAAAGTTATATATTAATAAAAATAAAATTGACTTCAATATTATTTAATGCTAAAATAAAATTACAGAAATAAACGAAAGCGTACAAAGGAGACAATTGGCATAGATAGCGGAGGGACAACAATTGTAGTCATGAATGCGAGGTGATTGTCTGTGAACGAGATACCGCAATGGATAGCGGAACTGGGAGAGGAAGATTTGAATTTCATAAAAAAATTTGTTTTGGCTTCCGGCTCCCTGAAAGAGATGGCGGAGCTGTATCATATCACTTATCCGACGGTGCGTGCTCGTTTAAACCGGGTTATTGAGCAAATCAGAGCGTCAGAGGAAAAAGAAGATGACGCATATATCAGGCTAATCAAAAAATTGGCAATAGAAGAAAAGGTTGAATTTGATGCGGCGGCGGTTTTGATTCGGGAATACCGGAAAGGAGGCTTGTATGAGTAATAACTGGTCGGCAATTTTTCTTTTGACAGCGGTGGGAATAGCGGTAGCGGCAAGAGTATTGACGGAAATGCTGGTGAATACGAAACAGCGCAAAATGCGGTTTGGAAGCGCGGCAGGATTGTTTTTGCTCTATACGTTAGGGCTGATGCTGGTACTGTACAGTGCCTGCTATCAGATGCAGGGAGCAGATTTTTCCCTGGGAGATTATCACCGGAGAGTGGTGCTTTCGGTGCTTGCGTGGAATCTGGCAGTATTTTTGATGGGATGTATGTGTTACGCGAAAAAGGGAAAACATAAACTTTCTGATGCGGATAAAATGAAGTTGCTGGATATGTGACTTTGAAATGGCCGGGGAGAACAATGGCATAATGTTCTCTTTCGGCCTTGTTTTATGCAAAAAAGTAAAAAAACACTTGCAATTCCCGCGGACATCCGCTATACTAAACATTGCTGTGACATTGATAGCGTAGAAGCGTGAGGTTGCTGCAGAGAACTGCAGGTTTTCCGTGGAGCGAATGTCAAGTTAGGAAACTGGCGACAAGTCACTGTATCACGAATAACGTCTACAGTAAGTAGAAACAACCGTGCGGCGCACCGGAAACGGAGTCACATCGCGGGTACTTTTGGAAGTACATATGCGACACGCACGGGGATGTGTGCAGTCACCACTTGTCGTACTGAATTATTAAGTGCGAAAAGGAGGCGGCTTTTTTTATGGCAAGTCAAGTAATGAGAATCACTCTGAAAGCTTATGATCACAAACTGGTTGATTCATCGGCGCAGAAAATCATCGAAACTGTTAAGAAGAACGGATCACAGGTGAGCGGACCGGTACCTCTTCCGACCAAGAAGGAAGTTGTTACGATACTGAGAGCGACTCACAAGTACAAAGATTCCCGCGAACAGTTCGAGCAGAGAACTCATAAGAGACTGATCGATATCGTAACACCGACCCAGAAGACGGTTGACGCGTTGTCTCGTTTAGAGATGCCGGCAGGTGTTTATATTGATATCAAAATGAAAACAAAATAGTTTTCATTTCGTCACAACAAATTTGTTAATATCCTGAAGGGTTTAATATAGAAGTAATGTGAAAAACTCCGCATTCCACTTATATGGACTTTCTAGGATGAACGGTTCCGCTGCCCCAATGTTTTGGGTATGAAGCGTTCCGCTGTAGAGTAAACAGGAGGTAAAGTATGAAGAAAGCTATTTTAGCAACAAAAGTCGGAATGACTCAAATCTTCAACGCAGACGGCGTGTTAGTGCCGGTTACTGTATTAGAGGCAGGTCCCTGCTCCGTGACACAGATCAAGACTGTGGAGAATGACGGATACAGCGCAGTGCAGGTGGCATTTGCCGACAAGAAAGAAAAGATTGTGAACAAAGATGCGAACGGCAAAAAAGAAGTTGCGCACAGACATGGCGTGAACAAAGCCGAGATGGGGCATTTTGCAAAGGCCGGTGTTTCCGGTAAGAGATTCGTAAAAGAGTTCAAGTTTGAGAATGCGGACGAGTACAAGCTCGGGGATGTGATTAAGGCTGACATCTTTGCAGAGGGCGACAAGATTGACGCGACTGCAATCTCAAAAGGAAAAGGTTTCCAGGGCGCTATTAAGAGACTCGGACAGCACAGAGGTCCGATGGCTCACGGTTCTAAATTCCATCGTCACCAGGGTTCCAACGGTGCGTGCTCCTCGCCGAGCCGTGTATTCAAGGGAAAAGGAATGCCGGGACATATGGGAAGCGTAAAAGTTACAACTCAGAACCTTGAGATTGTAAGAGTTGACGCAGACAACAACCTGCTTTTGGTAAAAGGTGCCGTACCGGGCGCGAAAAAGTGCTTAGTGACAATCAAAGAGACCGTAAAAGCCGGTAAGTAGTGCTTAGAACAGGAAAGGAGGAACTTAACAATGGCTAATGTAGCTGTTTATGATATGAAAGGCCAGGAAGTCGGCAAGATGGACTTGAATGACGCGATCTTCGGTGTGGAAGTAAACGAGCATTTAGTGCATATGGCAGTGCTTCAGCAGCTGGCAAACAACCGTCAGGGAACACAGAAGGCAAAAACGCGTTCCGAAGTGCGCGGCGGCGGAAGAAAACCGTGGAGACAGAAAGGAACCGGTCATGCAAGACAGGGTTCGACAAGAGCTCCGCAGTGGACACACGGCGGCGTCGTATTCGCTCCGGTTCCGAGAGATTACTCTTTCAAGCTGAATAAGAAAGAGAAGAGAGCGGCGTTAAAGTCCGCGCTGACATCGAGAGTAAACGAGAACAAGTTTATCGTTCTTGACGAGCTTAAGCTTGACGAGATTAAGACAAAGAAGTTTGTTGAGGTGCTCAACAGCTTAAAGGTTGAGAAGGCGCTTGTTGTATTGAATGACATGGATGAGAATGTGATCCGGTCCGCAGGCAATATCCCGACCGTTAAGACGGCTCAGACAAACGAGCTCAACGTATTTGATGTATTGAAGTATGACACGGTCGTTGTGACAAAAGACGCCGTGAAGACAATCGAGGAGGTGTATGCATAATGGCAAACGTACAATATTATGATGTGATCCTCAAACCGGTAGTGACAGAAAAGAGCATGGCTGCGATGGCGGAAAAGAAATACACATTTCTGGTTCATCCGGAAGCAAACAAGACCATGATCAAAGAGGCAGTGGAGAAAATGTTCGAGGGAACAAAGGTTTCCAGCGTCAACACCATGAATATGGACGGAAAGAACAAAAGACGCGGTATGGTGACAGGAAAGACTGCCAAGACAAAGAAAGCGATCGTTCAGCTGACAGCTGACAGCAAAGATATCGAGATCTTTACTGGACTTTAAATCGAAACCGGACGGTTTTGACTGCGGGTAACGAAGCAGATTAGGCGCAGCAAAGCGCGATAATAAAGCAACGAAAGGAGAACTACAATGGGAATTAAGACATACAACCCATATACACCTTCCAGAAGAAATATGACTGGCTCCGATTTCTCCGAGATTACCAAGACAACTCCGGAAAAATCTCTTACGACTTCTTTAAAGAAGAACGCCGGCCGCAACAATCAGGGAAAGATCACCGTTCGTCATCACGGCGGCGGCAACAGAAGAAAATACAGAATCATCGATTTCAAGAGAAACAGCAAAGACGGGATTCCTGCAACGGTAATCGGCATCGAGTACGATCCGAACAGAACGGCAAACATCGCGCTGATCTGCTATGTGGACGGCGAGAAGGCTTATATCCTTGCTCCGCAGGGCTTGACGGACGGTATGACCGTTATGAGCGGCGCCCAGGCAGAGGTTCGTGTTGGAAACTGCCTGCCGCTTGAGAATGTGCCGGTCGGTACACAGGTACACAACATTGAGCTGTACCCGGGCAAGGGCGGACAGCTGGTTCGTTCCGCGGGAATGAGCGCACAGCTGATGGCAAAAGAGGGAAAATATGCGACGTTGAGACTTCCGTCCGGCGAGATGCGTATGGTTCCGCTCAACTGCCGCGCGACCATCGGGGTAATCGGAAACGGTGACCACAACCTTGTAAATATCGGTAAAGCGGGACGGAAACGCCATATGGGTATCCGCCCGACCGTACGCGGTTCTGTTATGAACCCGAATGACCATCCGCACGGCGGCGGTGAGGGCCGCGCTCCGATCGGACGTCCGGGCCCCTGCACACCGTGGGGCAAGCCTGCGCTTGGCTTGAAGACCAGAAAGAAACACAAAGCTTCCAACAAGCTTATCGTGAGAAGACGGGACGGCAGAGCATTAAAATAAGCAAGCTTATTTTAATGCGCCGAAGAAAAGCGGTTTACCGCTTTTCTTCCCGCGATATGGAGGACGCTGCAAGCGATTCTCTCCGGGATATAGAGAATTGTTTACAGCAATTCGCCATATCCCGTGTTCTGTTATCAAAAAGGGAGAAACAGTACTTGCTTCTCCCTGATAATTCTGTTATAATTGTAAAGATGTTTGAGCTTTTACGAAACACGCGGGTGCGTGTGAAGAGAAAGCAGACACTATTTAGGAGGTAAATTATGGCTCGTTCATTAAAAAAAGGACCATTTGCAGATGCCAGCCTGTTGAAGAAAATCGACGCTATGAACGCATCTGGTGATAAGAGTGTTATTAAGACATGGTCACGTCGTTCCACAATCTTCCCGCAGTTCGTTGGTCACACCATCGCGGTGCATGACGGAAGAAAGCACGTGCCGGTATATGTGACAGAGGATATGGTTGGACACAAGCTCGGTGAGTTCGTTGCGACAAGAACTTACAGAGGACATGGAAAAGACGAAAAGAAATCAGGCGTTAGATAAGAAACATTTGTTGAAAGGAGGTTTCATCCATGGCTAAGGGACATAGAAGTCAGATTAAAAGAGAAAGAAATGAAGTAAAAGATACCAGACCTTCCGCTAAGCTGTCTTACGCTAGAGTGTCTGTTCAGAAAGCTTGCTTCGTATTAGACGCAATCCGTGGAAAGGATGTTGAGACGGCGCTTGCCATCGTGACATACAATCCGCGCTACGCTTCGAGTTTAGTTAAGAAATTGTTGGAGTCGGCAATCGCAAATGCAGAGAACAACAACGGCATGAAGAAAGAGAACCTTTACGTTGCAGAGTGCTACGCAAACAAAGGACCGACAATGAAGAGAATCAGACCGAGAGCACAGGGCAGAGCTTACAGAATCGAGAAGAGAATGAGTCACATCACAATCGTGCTGGACGAGAGATAGAGACGTCTCGCGAAAGGCGGCGTGCCGCGGGAGTTGCGAGACAATTCCCCGCTTTGAGAAAGGAGTATATATGGGACAGAAAGTTAATCCACATGGCTTAAGAGTCGGTATTATCAAAGACTGGGACTCTAAGTGGTATGCGGAAGCAGATTTTGCAGATTTCCTGGTAGAAGATTACAATATCAGAACATACCTTAAGAAGAAATTATATGCAGCAGGCGTTTCCAAGATCGAGATCGAGAGAGCATCCGACCGCGTGAAAGTGATTATCTACACGGCAAAGCCGGGCGTAGTAATCGGCAAAGGCGGCGCTGAAATTGAGAAAATTAAGGGCGAAGTTCAGAAGTTTACGGACAAGAAGCTGATCGTCGATATCAAAGAGGTGAAGAGACCGGATCGCGATGCGCAGCTGGTAGCAGAGAATATTGCGCTGCAGTTGGAGAACCGTGTTTCTTTCCGTAGAGCAATGAAATCCTGCATGGGCAGAACCATGAAAGCAGGGGCAAAGGGAATTAAGACATCCTGTTCCGGACGTCTTGGCGGCGCTGATATGGCGCGTACCGAGTTTTACAGCGAGGGTACGATTCCGCTGCAGACCTTAAGAGCAGACATCGATTACGGATTTGCAGAGGCAGATACCACATACGGTAAAGTCGGCGTTAAAGTCTGGATTTATAAAGGAGAGGTGCTTCCTACAAAGAGCAATGCGGGAGATAGGGTTTCCCGGGAAGGAGGGGCTCAGTAATTATGTTAATGCCAAAAAGAGTAAAACATCGTAAACAGTTCCGCGGTTCCATGGCCGGAAAGGCAACAAGAGGCAATATGATCGTCAACGGTGAATACGGTATCGTTGCGACAGAACCGTGCTGGATTCGTTCCAATCAGATTGAGGCAGCCCGTATCGCTATGACCCGTTATGTTAAGCGCGGCGGTAAGATTTGGATTAAAATTTTCCCGGATAAGCCTGTGACGGCAAAACCGGCAGAGACACGTATGGGTTCCGGAAAAGGTTCCCTGGAGTACTGGGTGGCAGTTGTAAAGCCGGGTCGTGTATTATTTGAAATCTCCGGAGTACCGGAAGACGTTGCGAGAGAAGCGTTGCGTCTTGCTACACATAAATTACCTTGTAAATGTAAAGTAGTTTCACGTGCAGATTTAGAAGGCGGTGTATCGAATGAAAACTAGTAGATATTTAGAAGAATTAAAAGGGAAGTCTGTTGCAGATTTGAATGCGCAGTTAGTGGAAGCGAAAAAAGAACTTTTCAATTTGAGATTTCAGAACGCAACCAATCAGCTGGATAATACGAGCAGAATCAAAGAGGTTCGCAAGAATATTGCCAGAATCCAGACGGTCATCACAGAGAAAGAGAAAGTTGCGCAGTAGGAATTCCAGAAAGGAGAATAATTGGTCGTGGAAGAAAGAAATCTTAGAAAAACACGTGTTGGTATTGTTGTAAGCGACAAGATGGATAAGACAATTGTTGTGGCTATCCAGGATAACGTAAGACATCCGCTCTACAACAAAATCGTGAAAAAGACATATAAATTAAAAGCTCATGACGAGAAGAACGAGTGCAGGATGGGCGATAAAGTCAAAGTAATGGAAACAAGACCTTTATCTAAGGACAAGAGATGGAGACTTGTAGAAATCATGGAGAGAGCGAAATAGTGAAAGGAGGCTACAAGCATGGTACAGCAGGAAAGTAGACTTAGGGTAGCCGATAACACAGGAGCAAAAGAGCTGCTCGTTATCCGTGTTATGGGCGGATCTACCAGAAGATATGCGAATATTGGTGATATTATTGTTGCTACGGTCAAAGATGCAACACCAGGCGGTGTTGTTAAAAAAGGTGATGTCGTAAAAGCTGTTGTTGTACGTTCCGTAAAGGGCGCGCGTCGTAAAGACGGTTCTTATATCAAGTTCGACGAGAATGCGGCTGTTATTATAAAAGATGACAAGACTCCGAGAGGAACCCGTATTTTTGGACCAGTGGCTAGAGAGCTTCGTGAGAAACAGTTTATGAAAATCGTTTCCTTAGCTCCAGAAGTGTTGTAGGAGGGCGAAGAATATGGCAACCATGAAAATCAAAAAAGGCGATATGGTAAAAGTGATCGCCGGAAAAGACAAAGATAAAGAAGGCAAGGTTATTGCCGTGAATAAAAAGGCAGGCACTGTTCTTGTGGAAGGCATCAACATGGTGACGAAGCATGCAAAGCCCAGCATGGCAAATCAGCAGGGCGGCATCATCCATCAGGAGGGGCCGGTAGATATTTCAAACGTAATGTATCTTCACAAGGGAAAAGCGACCCGCGTCGGCTTTAAGATGGACGGAGACAAGAAGGTTCGTTTTGCAAAATCCACCGGTGAAGTGATTGACTAATTTAGAGAGAGGAGGCCAGTAAGTTGAGCAGACTGAGAGAACAGTATAAGAATGAAATCGTAGATGCGATGATGAAAAAGTTCGAATATAAAAACGTCATGGAAGTGCCGAAGCTCGAAAAGATTGTCGTAAACATGGGCGTCGGTGAAGCCAAAGAGAATGCAAAATTATTAGAGGCTGCCATGAAAGATATGGAGACAATCACCGGCCAGAAGGCCGTTTCGACCAAGGCAAAGAATTCCGTTGCGAACTTCAAGATTCGTGAGGGTATGGCAATCGGATGTAAGACAACACTGCGCGGCGAGAAAATGTATGAGTTTATGGATCGTTTGGTAAACCTTGCACTGCCTCGCGTGCGTGACTTCAGAGGGGTGAATCCGAACGCATTTGACGGCCGCGGAAACTATGCGCTTGGTATCAAAGAGCAGTTGATTTTCCCGGAAATCGAGTATGATAAGGTCGACAAAGTGCGCGGTATGGATATCATCTTTGTTACTACCGCAAAAACAGACGAAGAGGCGCGCGAACTGCTGACATTATTCAACATGCCGTTCGCCAAGTAATAGGAGGGAATTTTAATGGCTAAAACAAGTATGAAAATCAAACAGCAGCGCAAACCAAAGTTCTCTACCAGAGCTTACACACGTTGCAAAATTTGTGGTCGTCCACATTCTGTTTTAAGAAAATACGGAATCTGCAGAGTATGTTTCCGTGAGTTGGCATACAAAGGCCAGATACCGGGTGTCAAGAAGGCAAGCTGGTAAACCGTTCTGGCGGTAATAACAATAATTAAGGAGGAAATATACATCATGACAACAAGTGATCCGATCGCAGATATGCTTACAAGAATCCGTAATGCAAACACTGCTAAACATGATACAGTTGATGTTCCTGCATCTAAAATGAAAATCGCTATTGCAGATATTCTTGTGGATGAGGGATATATTGCGAAATACGACATCGTGGAAGACGGCAATTTTAAGACAATCCGTATCACATTGAAATACGGTGCAGATAAGAACGAGAAAATCATTACAGGCCTTAAGAGAATCTCCAAGCCGGGTCTTCGCGTATATGCCGGCAAAGACGAGCTTCCGAGAGTGCTTGGCGGTCTGGGAATCGCAATCCTTTCCACAAACCAGGGAATCATTACCGACAAAGAGGCGAGAAAGCTTCAGGTCGGCGGCGAAGTACTGGCGTTCGTTTGGTAAATTGGAAATGTAAACAATCATTATAGATAATTAGGAGGTACGGGCATGTCACGTATAGGAAGAATGCCAATCGCAGTACCGGCCGGCGTTACGGTTGATATTGCAGAAAATAATCATGTGACTGTAAAAGGTCCCAAGGGAACTCTTGAGAGAACCCTTCCATCTGAGATGGAAATCAAGTTAGAGGGCAGCGAGGTTATCGTTACAAGACCGAATGAGTTGAAGAAGATGAAATCCCTGCACGGACTGACAAGAACATTGCTGAATAACATGGTAGTCGGTGTGACGGACGGATATAAAAAGGAGCTTGAGGTAAACGGTGTCGGTTACAGAGCTTCGAAAGCAGGAAATGTGCTGACTTTAAACCTCGGATATTCGCATCCGGTTGAGATGACGGATCCGGAAGGAATCGAATCCAAAGTTGAAGGAAACAAAATCACCGTATCGGGTATTGATAAAGAAAAAGTCGGCCAGTACGCGGCTGAAATCAGAGACAAGAGAAGACCTGAGCCTTACAAAGGAAAAGGTATCAAGTATGCTGATGAGGTTATCAGACGTAAAGTTGGTAAGACTGGTAAGAAATAATTAAAGGAGTGACGAAAAATGGTTAGTAAGAAATCAAGAACGGCAGTTCGTGAAAATAAGCATAGAAGAATGCGTCATCATCTTGCAGGCACTGCAGAGAGACCACGTTTAGCTGTGTTCAGAAGTAATAATCATATGTACGCTCAGATTATTGACGATACAGTTGGCAATACACTTGTTTCTGCTTCCACGCTTGACAAGGAGCTTAAGGCAGAGCTGGAGAAAACAAACAACGTTGATGCGGCAGCAAAGCTTGGCACTGTGATTGCAAAGCGCGCGTTAGACAAGGGTATTACGACGGTTGTCTTTGACAGAGGCGGTTTCATATATCAGGGAAAAGTTAAGGCATTAGCCGATGCAGCAAGAGAAGCTGGATTAGAATTCTAGGAGGAGCAAACATGAAACGTGAAATTATTGATGCTAGTCAGTTAGAATTAGAAGAAAAAGTAGTGTCAATCAAGCGTGTAACGAAGGTTGTTAAGGGCGGACGTAATATGCGCTTTACAGCTTTGGTTGTTGTCGGCGACGGAAAGGGACATGTGGGAGCAGGCCTTGGAAAAGCAACCGAAATTCCGGAAGCAATCCGCAAAGGAAAAGAAGATGCAATCAAGAAGCTTATTACAGTGAAACTCGATGATGTTGACAGTATTACGCATGATGTGACCGGAAAGCATACAGGTGCATCCGTTCTGTTAAAGAAGTCCCCGAAAGGTACCGGTATTATCGCCGGCGGTCCTGCCCGTAACGTATGTGAGCTTGCAGGGATCCGCAACATCCGTACCAAGTCTTTGGGCTCGAATAACAAGCAGAACGTAGTTCTTGCGACGATCGATGCGCTTAGTCAGTTAAAATCTCCCGAAGAAGTGGCGAGACTTCGCGGTAAGTCCGTAGAAGAGATCGTAGGTTAAGGAGGGGTTAAGATGGCAGAGAAGAATTTAAAGGTAACACTTATAAAATCAACGATCGGTGCCGTGCCGAAGAATAAGAAGACAATCGAAGCCCTTGGTCTGACAAAACTGTACAAAACAGTGGAGCTGCCGGACAATGCGGCTACGGCAGGCGCGCTTCGCAAAGTGGCGCCGTACGTGAAAGTAGAAGAAGCATAAAAAGATAAGGAGGTGTCAGAAATGGACTTATCAAATTTAAGAGGGGCGGTAGGCTCCGCGCACAGTGATAATTTCAGAAGAGGACGCGGACATGGATCAGGAAATGGTAAGACCGCCGGCAAGGGCCATAAGGGACAGAAAGCTCGTTCCGGAGCACCCAGACCTGGTTTCGAGGGCGGTCAGATGCCGTTATACAGAAGATTGCCGAAGAGAGGTTTTAACAACAGAAATTCTCTGACAATCGTTGGTATTAACCTTTCGGCTCTTGAGCGTTTTGAAGACGGTGCGACAGTGTCTGTTGAGACATTGATCGAGACCGGCATTGTTAAGAACCCGAGAGACGGCGTTAAGATTCTTGGCAATGGCGAACTTACTAAGAAACTCACCGTTCAGGCAAACGCATTCAGCGCAAGCGCAAAAGAAAAAATTGAGGCTCTTGGTGGAAAAGCAGAGGTGATTTAATGCTTGAGACACTCCGTAATGCATTTAAGATTAAAGATATCCGAAAACGGATTATTTTTACATTTTTGATGTTGATTGTCATCAGAATCGGAAGCGAACTTCCGATTCCTGGTGTGAATCGTGAAATGATTGCAAACTGGTTTGCGAGTCAGACCGCGGATGGAATGGGCTTTTTTGACGCCATAACCGGTGGTTCTCTGTACAATATGTCAATATTTGCACTGAACATTACACCGTATATTACCTCATCCATCATTATGCAGCTTCTTACAATCGCAATTCCAAAGTTGGAAGAAATGCAGCGTGACGGAGAGGAAGGCCGCAAGAAGATTGCCGAGATTACAAGATATGTGACGGTTGTACTGGCGCTGATTGAGTCGGTTGCCATGACGATCGGATTTAAGCGGAGCGGATATCTGGAATACAACGACGGAGCGATGGGTGTCCTGTCGATTATCCTGGTTGTGTTTGCACTGACAGCCGGTTCCGCAGTGCTGATGTGGATCGGTGAGCGGATTACCGAGAAGGGTGTCGGAAACGGTATCTCTATCGTGCTTACCATTAACATCATTTCCCGGATGCCGAATGATATCGGAACCCTGTGGCAGCAATTTATTACGGGAAAAACGGTTCCGAAAGCGGTTCTTGCCGCGGTGATTATCGTTGCGATTATTGTTGCAATGGTATTGTTTGTCGTACTGCTTCAGGGCGGAGAGCGGAGAATCCCGGTGCAGTACTCGAAAAAAATTCAGGGACGGAAGCAGGTCGGCGGCCAGTCGACATTCATTCCGCTCAAAGTAAATACCAGTGGAGTTATCCCGGTTATCTTTGCACAGTCTCTGCTGCAGACTCCGGTTATCATTGCAGGGCTTTTGAACAAGGGAAACGGAACGGGAATCGGGAGCAAAATTTTAAAGGGTATGTCTCAGTCGAACTGGTGCAATCCGAATGAGCCGATTTACTCGATTGGATTGGTAGTATATATCGCATTGATTCTTGCGTTTGCGTACTTCTATACATCGATTACCTTCAATCCGTTGGAGGTTGCGAACAATATGAAGAAGGCAGGCGGTTTTATCCCGGGGATCAGACCGGGAAGGCCGACCAGCGATTATCTGAACCGAATACTCAACTATATTGTCTTTATAGGGGCGGTGGCTCTTGCATTTATCGCGTTTGTACCGATTCTCTTCAACGGCGTGTTTGGAGCAAATGTTTCCTTTGGCGGAACCTCCATTATCATTATCGTCGGCGTTGTCATTGAGACATTAAAGCAGATTGAATCGCAGATGCGTGTGCGTTACTATAAAGGATTTTTAAATGACTGATCCGGCAGAAAACCGGATTTTGGGAAGGAACGCTGGGCTTGGAATAAGTTCAGCGTTGCTTTCGTATCAGTGAAAGGGAAGGGGTTTGTATGAAGATTATTATGTTAGGGGCTCCGGGAGCCGGAAAAGGGACACAGGCGAAACAGATTGCGGACAGATACGGGATTCCACATATTTCTACCGGGGATATCTTCCGCGCCAACATTAAAAACGGCACGGACCTGGGCAGAAAAGCCAAAGAATACATGGACCAGGGGCTTTTGGTACCGGATGAACTGACCTGTGACCTTGTAATGGACCGAATCGGACAGGACGACTGCAAAAACGGTTTTGTGCTGGACGGTTTCCCGAGAACCATTCCGCAGGCAGAGGCACTGGATGCGGCGCTCGGCAAAATAAATCAGAGTATGGACTTCGCGGTGGATGTGGATGTGCCCGACGAGAGTATCGTGACACGCATGAGCGGCAGACGCGCCTGCTTAAACTGCGGAGCGACCTATCATATTGTATCTATCCCGACAAAGACGGAAGGAATCTGTGACCGCTGCGGAAACGAGGTTGTCTTAAGAGACGACGATAAACCGGAGACCGTGCAGAAGCGTCTTACGGTTTACCATGAGCAGACACAGCCGTTGATTGAATATTATAAGAAGCAGGGAATTCTCAAGTCGGTGGACGGAACACAGCCGATGGAGAAAGTGTTTGCGGATATCACAGCGATTTTGGGTGAGTAAGCGATGCCTGTGACAATTAAAACCCCTCATGAAATTGAACTGATGCGGGAGGCTGGAAAGATTCTGGCGCGGGTTCACGAGAATCTGGAAAAGGAATTGCGGCCGGGGATGTCGACACTGGACATTGACCGCATCGGTGAAGAAATGATTCGTAGCTATGGATGCGAACCGTCTTTCAAAAATTATCAGGGATATCCTGCGTCGGTGTGTGTATCGGTCAATGAGGAGGTCGTCCACGGGATCCCGCATCCGCACCATTATATTCAGGAAGGTGACATTGTCAGCCTTGACATCGGAGTGATCCATAAAGGTTATCACTCGGATGCGGCCAGAACCCACGGGATCGGCGAGATTTCGAGAGAGGCAGAGCTTTTGATCGAGCGCACAAGACAGAGCTTTTTTGAAGGAGTCAAATATGCGAGAGCGGGGAGATATCTCCATCGGATTTCGCGGGCCATCGGGAAATACGCCGGAAGCTTCGGCTACGGCGTAGTCCGCGACCTGTGCGGACACGGCATCGGCAGCGAACTCCACGAGGAACCCGAAATACCGAATTTCCGGCAGTTTCGCTGGGGAGTCAGGTTGCGGCCCGGCATGACGCTTGCGATAGAGCCGATGATAAATATCGGTCTGCCGGATGTGCTCTGGCTCGACGACGAATGGACCGTGATTACGGAGGATATGTCGCTCTCGGCGCACTATGAAAATACCGTTCTGATCACGAAGGGAGAGCCGGAGATACTGACACTGACAGATTCCGAGATTGCGGCGGGCATTGGAGGAAAAAAGAAACGATGAGCACAGAATTTGCAAAATCCCTGTCAGGGCATGACAAAGACCATATTTATCTGGTTTTACGGAAGGATGAACGATTTGCGTATCTCGTAAACGGTACGACAAAGCCTCTGGATGCGCCGAAGAAAAAGAGCATGAAGCATATCCAGAGCATCAAAAACCTGCCCGGGGAAGTGACGGGCTGTCTGTCGGAACCGCTTACGGATACCGCAGTCAAACGGGCAATCAAGCTATATAACGCCGGTAGAAATACTGACGGGAATCATTAACAGGAGGAGAGTTATTCATGTCAAAAGCAGATGTAATCGAAGTAGAGGGAACCGTGGTGGAGAAACTGCCGAACGCATTTTTTAAAGTGGAGCTGGAGAACGGACATCAGATTCTGGCCACCATCAGCGGAAAGCTCCGCATGAATTTTATTCGTATTTTACCGGGAGACAGAGTTACGATTGAGATGTCCCCGTATGATTTGACAAAGGGAAGAATTATCTGGAGAGATAAATAAATAGTTGACTCTGAATAGTGTTCATGCTATAATGCTAGACGGACACTTTTGGATAGTGCCTTTTTGTGCATAATCGCACAGGAAGAGCCCTTGTGGAAAGGAGGATTTGCTGTGAAGGTAAGATCATCAGTTAAGCCTATTTGCGAAAAATGCAAGGTCATCAAGAGAAAAGGAAGCATCCGGATCATCTGTGAGAATCCGAAACACAAACAGAGACAGGGTTAATTTTTCTGTCTTACTTGTATCAATTCATTATGTGCGGCTGCAGTGAAACACCCGGCAGGGTTGTTTGCACTGTTATCATATGAACAGCAGGGACAGCTGCCCTCTCGTGTTTACATACCGAGAGCACGAAGGGACTCATCCGAATATAGAGGAGAAAGACGAAAGCACACATTTCAGGCCGGAGGACAACGGAGCTGCTTTTCGCGTATTCTCCGGGGACGGCAGATTCTGCCGGAAAGCCACAGTGTCAGGTGGCTTGCTGCTCGCCCCGCCGGGCTTGCATGGAATCATAAAACAACAGGACGCTGTGCGGCAGGTGAACTGTCATGCAGTGCCGGATGAATTAATGGAGGTTAAAAAGCACATGGCTCGTATTGCAGGTGTAGATTTACCAAGAGAAAAACGTGTTGAGATCGGTTTGACCTATATCTACGGAATCGGTAGAACAAGCTCCAGCCGTATCCTCGCAGAGGCAAAAGTAGACCCGAATACCCGTGTCAGAGATTTGACGGACGATGAGGTTAAGAGAATCAGCGCAGTCATTGACGAGACACAGACGGTAGAGGGTGATCTGCGGCGTGAGATTGCTATGAATATCAAGAGACTTCAGGAGATCGGCTGCTATCGCGGTATCCGCCATAGAAAAGGCCTTCCGGTCCGCGGTCAGAAGACAAAGACCAATGCGAGAACACGCAAGGGTCCGAAGCGTACCGTAGCAAATAAGAAGAAATAATTCGTAGCATAGAAAATATTTATTATGGAAGCCACACCGTGGTTTTTATTTTGAGAAAGTAGGTTAGTTTAGATATGGCTAAAGTTACAAAGAAAGTGACAAAAAAGCGCGTAAAGAAAAACGTTGAACGCGGACAGGCACACATCCAGGCATCCTTTAACAATACGATTGTAACCATTACCGATGCCGAGGGAAATGCTTTATCATGGGCAAGTGCCGGTGGTCTTGGATTCAGAGGTTCAAGAAAATCTACTCCATATGCTGCGCAGATGGCAGCAGAGACTGCTACAAAAGCAGCTTTAATACACGGTTTGAAGACAGTCGACGTTATGGTTAAGGGACCGGGTTCGGGAAGAGAGGCGGCAATCCGTGCGCTCTCCGCATGCGGTCTTGAGGTTACGAGCATCAAAGACGTAACTCCGGTACCTCATAATGGATGTCGTCCACCGAAACGCAGAAGAGTTTAATTAGGAGGTAGAGGCTAAAATGGCAGTAAACAAAGTTCCTGTTCTGAAAAGATGTAGATCACTTGGCTTGGAGCCGAGTTATTTGGGATATGATAAGAAATCCAACAGAGAGTTGAAGAGATCGAACAAGAAGATGTCTGAGTACGGTCTCCAGATGCGCGAGAAACAGAAAGCAAAGTTCATCTACGGTGTATTAGAGAAGCCATTCCGCAACTACTACGAGCGGGCGGACCGCATGAAGGGCATGACCGGACCGAACTTAATGACGATGCTGGAGTCCAGAATCGACAACGTGGTTTTCCGCATGGGCTTTGCGAGAACCAGAAGAGAGGCGAGACAGATTGTTGACCATAAGTTTGTGCTGGTAAACGGCAAGCAGGTGAACATCCCGTCTTATCTGGTAAAAGCAGGCGATGTGATTGAGATCAAAGAGAAGAACAAAGGTCTTCAGAGAATGAAAGACATCATAGAAGCGACCGGCGGAAGACTGGTTCCGGATTGGTTAGAAGTTGACACTGAGAAATTACAGGGAACTGTAAAAGAATTACCTTCCAGAGAGCAGATTGACGTACCTGTGAACGAGATGCTTATCGTCGAGTTATATTCTAAGTAAGAGTCGCCATTAAGCGGACAATTTATGTCCGCTTATTAGCAACTTTATTTGAGCAAATACCCGAGAAGGAGGGATTTTGTAGTGTTCGATTTCCAAAAACCAAAAATTGAAATCGCAGAAATTTCAGAAGACAAGAAGTGCGGAAAGTTTGTTGTAGAGCCCCTGGAAAGAGGCTATGGCACCACTCTCGGCAACTCTCTGAGAAGAATTATGCTTTCTTCGTTACCAGGTGCGGCTGTCAGCCAGGTTAAGATTGACGGTGTTTTGCATGAGTTCAGTTCGATTCCGGGCGTGAAGGAAGACGTGACTGAGATTATCATGAATATCAAGAATCTTGCCATCCGAAATAACAGCTCTACAAATGAACCGAAAGTTGCTTACATTGAATTCGAAGGCGAAGGCGTAGTGACTGCGGCTGATATTCAGGTGGACTCCGATATTCAGATTATGAATCCGGAGCTTGTGATCGCCAATTTAAACGGCGGAGCAGATTCCAAACTGTATATGGAGCTTACCATCACAAAGGGCAGAGGTTATGTCAGCGCGGATAAGAACAAGACAGAAGATGTTCCGATTGGTGTGATCGCGATTGATTCTATCTATACACCGGTTGAGCGGGTAAATCTTTCCATCGAGAATACACGTGTGGGGCAGATTACCGATTACGACAAGCTTACACTGGATGTGTATACCAACGGTACGCTGGAGCCGGATGAGGCGGTCAGTCTTGCAGCGAAGGTATTGAGCGAGCACTTAAGTCTCTTTATTGATTTGTCCGAAGCTGCGCAGCAGGCAGATGTCATGATTGAGAAAGAGGACAATGCGAAAGAGAAGGTTCTTGAGATGAATATCGATGAACTCGAACTCTCCGTCCGCTCCTATAATTGTCTGAAGAGAGCCGGAATCAATACCGTTGAGGAATTGACGAACAGGACTCCGGAGGACATGATGAAAGTTCGTAACTTAGGACGCAAGTCCTTAGAGGAAGTTCTTGCCAAGTTAAAAGAGCTGGGACTTCAGTTAAATCAGTCAGAAGAATAGGCAGAAACAGTAAGACCAAAAAGGCATGGAGTATGTCGCAGCCAGAAAAGCGCAGAACCTTGTTTTTGCGCTGTGAACGAAGTTTGTACCGCAAGCGGAAGTTCACGCTGCATCGGGCAAGTAAGTCCAAAAGGCGTTGCCAGATGTACCAGAAGAATGGAGGAAAAGAAAAATGGCAAAGTATCGTAAATTAAGCAGAACATCCGACCAGAGAAAGGCGCTGCTCAGAGGGCAGGTAACCGCACTGCTCAACAACGGTAAGATTGTTACCACGGAGGCAAAGGCGAAAGAGGTCCGCAAAATTGCAGAGGGGCTCATCGCTCTCGCCGTAAAAGAGAAGGATAACTACGAGGAAGTTACCGTAAAGGCAAAGGTTGCCCGCAAAGATAAAGACGGCAAGCGTGTGAAAGAGGTTGTAGACGGCAAGAAAGTTACCGTATATGACGAAGTTGAGAAGACGATCAAGAAAGATATGCCTTCCCGTCTTCATGCGCGCAGAGAGATGTTAAAAGTACTCTATCCGGTAAAGGAAGTTCCTGCAGAGGCAGCCGGAAAGAAGAAAAACACCAAAGAGGTGGATCTTGCTGCAAAACTGTTTGACGAGATTGCTCCGAAATACGCAGACCGCAACGGCGGTTATACCAGAATCATTAAGATCGGACAGCGTAAGGGCGACGGTGCGTTAGAGGTATTGCTGGAGTTAGTATAAGAAATGCCACTTTGCAAATGTCATATGAAAACCCGGCCGCAGAGCGAAGTGCTCTGCAGCCGGGTTTTTTACAGGTGTGTCCGGCGGCGCCGGGCTTTTATTCGTTTTTGATGGAGAGAATCGTGCATCCGAACCAGTCGGACTGGATGTTGCAGTCCTGCAGACGGATAACCTTGCACTCTATGCGCAGACGCATCAGATTCTTGATGGCAGTAATTTTAATAAGATCGCCGACGTCGATATTTCCGGCGGGCGCCTGCAGCAAGATGCCGGTGGAACTCATATTGATAATATGCGCCGTACATGCGGCGTTGTGGTGTTCCGGGATATTTTTGCGGTAATGGGTGACAGACGTTATAATCGCCGGCATATCAATGTCGTATCGGATGCTCTTGCGGTGGTTAATCTCCGATTCCCGGTAGAGTGTGATTTCCCGCTCATTGGATATCACGCGGTTCGTGAGGACACCGAAGACCTCATAGATCATCTCTTTTCCGAAAATAAGGCCCCGGATCGGCTGTCTGTAGAGGGAGGCAAGCTCGTCCGCGTGCACGTGCAGCAGACGGCGGCTGCTGTTGTAGGAAGTAATATAGGTCTCCGCAATGGTCTGTCCCGTCTTGGGGCTGTGGAGAATAATCCTGCAGTTTTCCAGATTTTTCATTTTTATCATATTGTCACCTCAATTCATTCATAATAATACATATGCAGTTTAAGTAAAATAAAATACAAAGTCAAGGCAAAGGGGATTAGGAATCACTGCCTTTTGCCAGCGGGAGCGTGAAGATAAACTCCGTTCCGACGCCTTCGGTACTGATGCAGTTGATATTTTCGCCGTGTGCGCCGATCACTTCCTTTACGATAGAGAGCCCGAGTCCGGTTCCCTTCTTGTCTTTTCCGCGGGACAGATCGGTTTTGTAAAAGCGGTCCCAGATTTTTTTGATGCTGTCTTTTGGGATGCCGATCCCCGTATCCTTCACCGAGACGAAAACCTTCTCATTCTTTTCCGTGGTCTCGATCGTGATGGTCGAATCCGAATGGCTGAACTTAATGGCATTGTCAATCAGATTATAGATCACCTGCTGGATTTTGCTCATGTCTGCGGAGACAAAGAGCGTTTCGCCGCTTAGAATCAGATTGAAGGTGATATGTTTTTCGGTGCAGATTCCCTCAAACGTCTGGGCCGTCATGCGGATGGTGTAGTTGATGTCAAAATTCGTGATATCCAGAATAACACCGTGGGAGCCGAACTTGTTGAGCTCTAAGAGACTCTGGGTCAGTTTATTCAGGCGCTCCGTCTCAAAAAGAATAATGCTTAAATATTTTTCCTGCATCTCCGGGGGAATCGTTCCGTCTAAGATGGCTTCCACGTAGCCTTTGATGGAGGTCAGCGGAGAGCGGAAATCGTGTGAGACATTGGAGATAAACTTCCGCTGGTCATCCTCGAGCGTGTGCAGTTCGTTTGCCATATAATTCAGGGAGGCCGCCAGATATCCGATCTCATCGTTGGAATGAACATCAATCTGTTCCTCAAAATTCCCCTCGGCATACGCCTTTGCCCCGCGGTTGATTTTCCGGATCGGAATATAGACGATATAGGTAAATAAAATCAGCACGACAAACGCGGCGAGGAATAAAAGCGCGAGAGTCTGATAGGAGAGGGCGGTCAGGCCGTTGGCATAAGAAATAACGGAGTTTACCGGTTTATGTATCAGTACATAGCCACGCACTTTGTAATTGACGGTGATCGGAGAGAGAACGCTTAGGGTGTCTCCGGTAAAGTAGCCGTAAAAGTTCCCGTTCCGATAGTAGCTGCTGCCGAAGTCAGTGATATCAAAGCCTTCAATGACTTCACCGCTCTCGGCAAGTCCGGGATGTGCGGTGTTGACAAGCATTTTGCCGCGTGTGTCCACAATCCAGATTTCGGCGGAAAGATAGGCGCTTAAAGTGTTAAGCTGTGTTTTTGTCTCGTCAAGCGTCAGGGATTCGGTAAAATAGTGCTCTGCATAGACGGCGGAGATCTGTGCCGATTCCCGGTACAGGCTTGCCGCTTCCCTTCTTTCCACAAACGTAAAAATGGCGTGATAGGTAAAAGTCGCGATGATGAGAAATCCGATAACGCCGTAGAGCGCATATCCCGCAAGCAGCTTCAGGTAAAGTCTGCGCTTCATAAGTCCCTGACCTCAAATTTATAGCCGATTCCCCAGACCGTCGCAAGGCTCCAGTTTGAACAGTCTTTGATTTTTTCCCGGAGACGCTTCACATGTACGTCTACCGTTCGGGTATCGCCGATGTATTCATAGCCCCAGATGTGATCAAGAAGCTGCTCTCTGGTAAAGACCTGATTGGGGGAGGAGGCCAGGAAATACAAAAGCTCCAGCTCCTTCGGCGGCATATCGACGGCCTTTCCCCGGTAAATCACAGAGTAATTGGACAGATTTACGACCAGATTGTCGTATTTGACACATTTCAGTTCGGGAGCCGGCTCTTCCGCGCGGGCCGGCTGATAACGTCTTAAAACAGCCTTTACGCGCGCTACAAGCTCCTTGGAATCGAAGGGTTTCATCATGTAGTCGTCCGCGCCCAGCTCAAGCCCCAGAACTTTGTCGAAAATTTCTCCTTTTGCCGAGAGCATGATAATCGGGACATTGGCCTTGGCCCGCACCTCTCTGCAGACCTGGTAGCCGTCAATGCCCGGCAGCATCAGATCCAGCAGAATCAGATTCGGATTGTACTGCTCAAAGGCAGTCAGGGCTTCCTCGCCGTCATTGACAATTTTGGTGTCAAAACATTCCTTTGTCAGATACAGAGAGATTAACTCTGCGATATTATTGTCGTCGTCTACGATTAAGATTTTTTGTTTTGCTGCCATAATAGAAACCTCTCTTACTTAAATTCGGCGATGGTCACACCGGAATCGCCTTCCCCAAATTCTCCAAGATGGAACGATTTGATATACTTTAAACGTTTCAGATGCGTCTGGACGGCATTTCTTAAGGCGCCGGTCCCCTTTCCGTGAACAATGCGCACGGAGGGGAGATGCGCCAGATAGGCGTCGTCTAAATATTTGTCCAAAAGCGGAATCGCCTCGTCGATAGTTTTTCCGATCAGATTAATCTCCGTGGAGACGGAGGCGGATTTTCCCATTTTAATTTTGCCGGCGCCGGTTTTGCTGAACTTCTTGCCGGAGGGGGCCGAGTCCTCCTCGAGCAGGATCAGATCACGGATGTTGACCTGAGAGTTTAAAATCCCCATCTGCACAAGTAAATCGCCTTTGGCGTTCGGCAGAGAGTGAACGGTCCCTTTTAAATTCATGCTGATAACTTTCACGCTGTCTCCGATGCGCAGATTTTTCGGTGCGGCATGACGGTCGGGCTGTTTGACGGAATCGGAGATTTTCTGCTGCGCGTCTTTCATTCTGCCGCGCAGCTTTGTGCGGTCCTTTTCCATCTGTGCAATCGGGGCGCCCGCCTGCCCGTATTTGTTGAAATTGCGGATGGTCTCGTCCGCGAGGTCTTTCGCCTCCTTGATAATATGGTAGGCCTGCTCGTTCGCCTCGCGCAGAATCTTGTCACGGCTTGTGTCGAGACGCTCCTGCTTTTGCTCGAGTGCTTTCTTTAATGCGTGGATCTCGGCTTTGTACTGATTGATTTCCAGCTGCTCGCGCTCAATGGTGACACGGCTTTTCTCTAAATCGGCCAGCAGATCCTCAAAATTCTCCTCGCTTTCGCCGATGCGTCCCCTTGCGTCGGTGATGATATCCCCGGAAAGGCCGAGTTTCTCGGAAATGGCAAACGCATTGCTCTTGCCCGGAACTCCGATGAGCAGACGGTAGGTGGGACTTAACGTCTCTACGTTAAATTCACAGCATGCATTTTCCACATCCGCCGTCCCGAGCGCAAATATCTTTAATTCGCTGTAGTGTGTGGTTGCCATCACTTTTGCCCCGTAGAGATGAAGCCGGGATAAAATCGAGATTGCGAGAGCGGCGCCCTCCGTGGGGTCCGTCCCTGCGCACAGCTCGTCAAACAGTACCAGAGAGCGGTCGTCGGCCTGCTCTAAGATACGGATAATATTTGTCATATGGGAAGAGAAGGTGCTCAGCGACTGCTCGATGCTCTGCTCGTCCCCGATATCCGCAAAAACCTCCTCAAAAATGCCAAGTTCCGAGCGCTCGGAGGCCGGGATATGCAGTCCCGCCTGTCCCATCAGTGTCAGAAGCCCCACGGTCTTTAAGGAGACGGTTTTCCCTCCGGTGTTCGGCCCTGTGACGATCAGAAGCGAGAAATCGTCGCCGAGGCGGACATCAATGGGAACCACCTTTTTGGGGTCGAGAAGCGGATGGCGGCCTTTCCGGATGGAAATACGGCCGTTTTCGTTGAAGGACGGAGCGACGCCGTTATAACTTTTCGCGTAGGAAGCTCTGGCAAAAATAAAATCAAGCTCGGTCAGTACTTCGTAGTCGGTCTGCAGCTGTTCGGTGTAACCGGCCGCCTGATTGCTGAGATTTGCGAGGATGACTTCAATTTCGTCCTGCTCCCGAAGAAGCAGCTCTTTGTATTCGTTGTTGAGGTTCACGACCGCCATAGGCTCGATAAAAAGGGTGGAGCCGGAGGAAGACTGGTCGTGAATCATGCCCGGAATCTGGGATTTTGCCTCGGCCTTGACCGGAAGGCAGTACCGGCCGTCGCGCATGGTCACGACGGCGTCCTGCAGATAGCTGCGCGTCGTGGTATTATTCATCATGGCGTTCATCTGCGCCCGGATTTTGTCGTTCATCCCGCGCATGGAACGGCGGATGGACTTTAAGGTGCCGCTGGCATCGTCCGCGATTTCCTCCTCGGACAGAATACAGCGGCGGATCTCGCTTTGCAGCGGTGTCAGCGGCTCAATCTGGGCAAAAAGCGGTGTCAGACAATCGTTTGTCTCCTCGTCGCAGACGCGGTCTCCCTTTGCGCGCGCATAGGTCTTTGCACGCTTTGCGGCCTCAAGCAGAGAACAGAAGCGCAACAGTTCCGCGGCACTTAAAGAGCCGCCGATTGCCAGGCGCTTTATAGAGTCCATGATGTTCTGCACGCCGGAGAAGGAGAGGGAGCCGTTTTTAAAGATGCGGCTCAGCGCGTCTTTTGTCTGCAGCTGCAGCGCGTCGATAAGCGCTTTGTCGGTGCCGGGACGAAGGGTGAGACAGCGGTGCTTTGCCTCGCTGCCGTATGCGTACTCCGCAAGCTGTGCGGTGATTTTATTGTATTCAAGTGTGTTTAAAACCTTATCGTTCATAATCGGATAGTCCTTTTAAAGTTGTTATGGGAGAGGCAGGCGGCACTCCCGCTACCTACATTATATATGAAGAAAAGAAACTATTGCAAGGGCATCTGATTCATTTTATAATATATGGAGGTACGGTTTTCGAGAAAAGTGTGCCCGGCACACAGAGAAAAGAGGAAAATCATGCAGGAAAATAAGGAGAGGGACCGCTTTTCGTTTATAAATGAAAAGATAAAGGAAAAGCCGATTAATAAGAGGCGGCTGCTGATTTATGCAGGTTATGTTGCAGGGATGGCCGTAATGTTCGGTCTGCTTGCAAGCCTGGTGTTTGCCTGGTTTGAGCCGCAGTTTGCGGATATACTGCATCCGGCCGGCGAGCCTGTCGTGACGATACCAAAAGACGATATCGAAGTCACGGAGCAGGAGGATACGGAGGAGCCGACAGAGGCAGTCGAACCGGGGGAGCCTCCCGCAGAGACGGAGGAGCAGGAGGATACAAAGGAGCCGCCTTCGGTGGTCGAGCCGCGGGAATTTACGGTTGCGGACTTCCAGAAGCTGCAGAATGAGCTCTATGCGGTGGGGCGCGAGGCGAATAAATTCGTGGTGACGGTAACCGGCGTAAAGAGCGATACGGATTGGTTCAACAATGCGTATGAGAGCAGGGGACAGGCGTCGGGAATCATCGTTGCGGACAACGGACAGGAGCTTTTGATCCTGACAGAGCGCAAGGTGATCTCCGATGTGCAGGAGGTGTATGTCACGTTTATCAATGAGGTTTCCGTCGCAGCCTCCATGAAAAAGTATGACGGCAATACCGGAATTGCGATTTTGTCCGTCCCGCGGGAAAGTGTGGATGAAGAGACGATGAAGGCGATTGCGGTCGCGACGCTCGGCAATTCGCTGCTGACAACGCAGGGAATGATCGCGATTGCGGTGGGAAGCCCGCTCGGAACAAATTATTCGATTCTGACCGGGAATATCACGTCGACAAATAACAGCATTTCGACGGTGGACAATAACTATACGGTCTTTACTACGGATATCGTGGGAAGCGAGGGAGGAAGCGGAGCGATTATCAATGTCGAAGGCGAGGTGATCGGCCTTGTCATGCAGGATTACAGCAGTGCCGGCGACGAGAGTACGCTCACGGCGCTCTCGATTTCGGAGCTCAAGCGGATGATCGAGATGCTGTCCAACAACCAGGATATTCCGTATATCGGACTTGAACTTATCACCGTGACGAATGATATCGCAAATGAATATGACATCCCGAAAGGCGCATATATTAGGGAGGTGAGGATGGATTCTCCCGCGATGGCGGCGGGGCTTCAGAGCGGCGATGTGATTACGAGCGTGGACGGGGAGATCATCTATAATGTAGACAGTTTTGAGAACAAACTTTTGACGCTGACGCCGGGGGAAACGGTAAATATTGTGGTTGAGCGCCAGAGTGCGGACGGCTATAAAGAGATTACCTGCACGGCGGAAATACGTGTTTTACAATAAATAATGGGAAGAGGTCAGGATGAAATATATTGAGAGTCTTCGCGAGGGCGAGAGAATTAACGAAGTTTATCTGTGTAAAGTGAAACAGACATTTTTGACAAAGGCGGGGAAACCTTACGATAATCTGGTGCTGCAGGATAAGACCGGAACGCTGGATGCAAAAATCTGGGAGCCCGGTTCCGTGGGAATCGATGATTTTGATTCCATGGATTACATAGCGGTGATGGGTGATATCACAAGTTTTCAGGGAAATCTGCAGCTGAATGTAAAGCGGGTGCGCAGGGTGCAGGAGGGGGAATATGACCCGAAGGATTACCTGCCGGTCAGCGCAAAGGATATCGAGGAGATGTACGGTGAACTTCTGGCGCTGATCGCGTCGGTGCGGCAGCCGTACCTTAAGAAGCTGCTGGAGAGCTTTTTTGCCGGGGATGCGGACTTTGCCAAACGTTTTAAGTTTCACTCTGCGGCAAAAACGGTACATCACGGATTTGTCGGCGGGCTGCTGGAGCACACGCTTTCGGTGGCGAAGCACTGTGATTATTTTTCGCGGATGTATCCGATGCTGAACCGGGATCTGCTGCTTTCGGCGGCTATCTTTCACGATATCGGCAAGCTGGAGGAGCTGTCTACGTTTCCGCAGAATGACTATACGGACGAGGGACAGCTGCTCGGACATATCGTGATCGGGACCGAGATGGTGGGAGCGCGGATGCGCGCGATCCCGGGTTTCCCGAAAGTGCTTGGAAACGAGCTCAAGCACTGTATTCTGGCACATCACGGGGAGCTGGAGTTCGGTTCTCCGAAAAAGCCGGCGCTGGCGGAAGCGCTCGCGCTCAGCTTTGCGGACAACATAGACGCGAAGATGGAGACAATCCGGGAGATTTTTGCGAATGTACCGGAAAACAATGTCGAGTGGCAGGGATATAATCGTTTGCTGGAGAGCAATATCCGACGGTCGGGACGCGGCCAATAGGACAGAGAGCTTTTTTGACAGCGGAAGTAAAAGGCGGGCAGCCGGCGGATGACGCCGGCTGTCCTGCGTTATAACTGACAGGGATTTGCGCCGCCGTACCGGGCAAAGACAGATACTTTGGAATGGAGCTTTTATGCAGAAGAATGATTTGATAGAACTGAAAATCGAGGATATCGGGACCGACGGGGCGGGAATCGGACGGTACGAGGGGATGACTTTTTTTGTCAAGGATGCGGTAGTCGGGGATATTGTCAGGGCCCGCATCACAAAGTTGAAGAAAAATTACGGCTATGCGAGACTCGAAGAAATCCTTGCGGCCTCCGCGCACCGCGTGGAGCCGGCCTGCGGGCTGCACAGGCGCTGCGGGGGCTGTCAGATCCAGACGACGGATTATGACAGACAGCTGGCCTTTAAGCAGGAAAAGGTGCGCGGTAATCTGATTCGAATCGGAGGTTTTTGCGCGGAGGAGATTGACGGAATCATGGAGCCCGTGGTCGGGATGGAGCATCCGTACCGCTACCGCAACAAAGCGCAGTTCCCGGTCGGGCGAAACAGGGACGGGGAGCTTATCGCAGGCTTTTATGCGGCCAGAACGCACAGCATCATTCCGGTGGAGGACTGTAAACTGGGGATTTCCGCGAACCGGGAGGTTTTAACGTGTGTGCTTGACTTTATGCGGGAGTACGGAATCGCGCCCTACGATGAGGAGAGCGGGACGGGACTTGTGCGGCATGTGCTGATCCGCTGCGGTTTTGTGACCGGAGAGCTTATGGTGTGTCTGGTGATTAACGGGCGGCGTCTGCCGATGCAGGAGCGGCTGACGCAGGCTTTGCGCCGGATTGACGGGATGACAAGTATCTCCGTGAACCGGAACACGAAAAAGACGAATGTGATTTTGGGAGATGAGACGGAGACGATCTGGGGACAGCCCTATATCACGGACTATATTTACCTGCGCCGGTGCGGCGCAGGGACGGCGGCGGACGGGAACGGGACGGTTCCGGGAAATGAGACTGTGCGGTCCGGCCGGTCGGCTGCGGAGGAATTTGCCCGCACGGATACGGCGGTCGCGTATCATATTTCGCCGCAGTCTTTTTATCAGGTGAATCCCGGACAGACGGAAAAGCTCTACAGCCTCGCGCTGGAATATGCGGGACTGACCGGAAGGGAAACGGTCTGGGACCTGTACTGCGGTATCGGGACGATTTCTCTGTTTCTGGCGCAGCGGGCAAAGAAGGTTTACGGGGTGGAGATCGTGCCGCAGGCCGTTCGGGATGCCGAGAACAACGCGCGGCTCAACAGTATCTCCAATGCGGAGTTTTTTGTCGGGAAGGCGGAGGAGGTGCTGCCGGCATTTTACGAGCAGGGGGGAGAGCTGTCTGACAGCGGTCCCGGCGCGGATATGCGCCATCCCGACGTTATTGTCGTGGACCCGCCGAGGAAGGGGTGCGATGCGGCGTGCCTTGCGACGATGCTGCGGATGCGGCCGGAGCGGATTGTGTATGTGAGCTGTGATTCCGCGACGCTGGCGCGGGATCTGCGGATTCTGTGCGACGGGGGATATGAGCTTAAGCGGGTGCGGGCGGTGGACCAGTTCGGGCACACGGTGCATGTGGAGACGGTTGTAATGCTTTCCCACAAAAAACCTGATAGTGTAATCAACGTAAAAGTGGAGTTTGGCGAGGGTGAGGGCAAAGTGCCGCTTGATAATATTGCTAAGAGAGCCGCAGCATACAAGCCGAAAGAGCGGGTTACATACAAGATGATTAAGGAGTACATAGAAGCGAAATATGGCTTCAAAGTACATACCGCATATATCGCAGAGGTAAAGAGGGAGTTAGGATTGCCGATGTATGATGCCCCCAATGCGGTAGAGGAATTGAAACAGCCGAGGAAACATCCGACAGCGGAGAAAGTGGAAGCAATAAAGGATGCTATGGAGTATTTTAATTTGATTTCCGACAATTTAATTTAGAGAAGGAGGAGTAGAGGTGAAACTAAAGAAGATAGCGATTACAAATTACAGACAGTTTCAAAATGCAGTTATAAACTTTGACGACGAATTGACAATTTTAGCTGGTGCCAATAATAGTGGAAAAACATCTATTATTGAACTTTTTAAAAGATTGTTTAGAGATAGAAATTTTACAAAAGAGGATATTTCAGCAGAGTATTATTCAAAGTTACAGTATGATTTTATATCTGATATTAATAAAATATATAGTATTAGCTTGAATGAGACAGAGTTTAGAGAAAAAATCAAGAAAAAATTTTCATTCGATGATAGAAGTAAATGGACAGCAATTAAAATTAAGATAGAAGTTCAATATAATAAAGATGAGAGTATTTCTTTATTTTCCGATTATTTGATGGAATTAGGTGATGATTGTACAAGTTTCTTCTTTCTATTTAATTATGAAGCTGATATGGCTGAACTAAATAAGCTTCTTGGTTTGAATGTTACAAGCTTGTTTGAAAAAAAGAATGAAATAAATACATTCAGCGTAGCTAGAAAAACTAAAGAAATCAATGAAAAAATAGACGAATTGAATGAAAGATTTGAGGATTTTTTGATTGAAATATTGGAGACGGTACTGGAAAATAAGGTATATTTTACTGACAAAAATTATGAGAACAGACAATTAATTGGAGTGAGAGAATTTCAGGCACTTTTTAATTACAATTATTTAAATGCTACTCGTCTGTTGAATGATGAAAAAACAGACAATTATTTTTCAATAAGTAAAGAGCTTCTCAGCCATTTTAAAAAAAGTAATGATTGGGAAGATTTTAAGACAAAAATAATAAAGGATATTAAAAGTGGTTTGAGGGCACAAAAACTTAATGAGAAAGTTAGAGAGCATTCTTTAATAAAAGCACAAAATGCTTTAGATAATATTGAAAAATATTTTGAGTATAATAAGGGAGAATTTTCTTTACAAACAGATATTTCTGATGAATTGCTTATGACCTTTTTGTCATCTTCATTACAAACTTTTTTTGAATTCAAAAATGGAACTAAGCTTAAAGAGTTTTCCCAAGGACTGGGTATAAGTAATTTAATATTCATGTGTCTAAAAGTAGAAGCTTTTGTGAAACAGTATAAATCAGATGTAGTAGATATTTTTGTTATTGAAGAACCAGAAGCTCATATGCATCCGCAGATGGAGAGAATGCTAATTAAATTTATAAATGAAATATTGCTCAATGAGGATAATAACCGAGTGCAAGGGATTATTACAACTCATTCTAGTGAGATAGTTAAGTGTTCTGAATTGAAAAATATTAGAGTGTTAAGAATTGATGAACTGTTAAAAAGCTCTATCTATGATATGAATTTATTCAAGCAGAATCTTGATACAGAGGAGGAAAGACAGTTCTTTTCGTTTTTATTTTCTATTAACTATTCAGATTTGATTTTTGCGAATAAAGTTATTATGTATGAGGGGGACACTGAAAAGTTATATATTGAAAAGATTTTATCATTAGATGAATTTGAGGGTTTATCAAATCAATATATTTCTTTTGTACAAGTTGGGGGTGCTTATACACATTGGTATAGAAAATTGGTGTATTTTCTAAAAATAAAGACACTAATAATAACTGATATAGATTATCATAAAATGTTGACATCAATTGATAAAATAAAAAAAGATGATGGAATTACAAATGCAGGGTTGATACAGTATTATAAAGATTATATTACTTCAAATATAATAAAAGAAAGCATATTACCTTATTGTGAATATAAGTGTAGAAAACAAAATGAAGATTGTTTTTATAAAAAATCAGAACTTGAGAGAATATCTATAATTCAATCTGATTTGCGAAAGAAACCTTGCCCTAAAATAAAAAGACCTGATTATTCTGATATAAAGAGAAAGCCAACTGTAACAGATATTGATTTGTGGATTAAGAATGCAGATAGTGAATTGATTAAAGTTGTGTCACAGGGAGAAAATGATAACTATACTCGTACTTTGGAAGAAGCAATGTTATGCAAGCTTTTGGGAATTGCAGTTGAAAGTAAAAAAAGTTCCGATTGGTGGGCAAATCAAATATCAGCTAATAGCATTAAATTAGATATTCCAACACGAAAAAGGAATATAACAGTGAGAGATATTCTAAATGAAAATAAAAATAATAAAACAGATTTTATGTATTCGATTATTTTAGCCGAATTATATTTGAAAGCACTGCCGGATTATATAAGGGAGGGATTGATGTGGTTGATATAAATAGATTTGACAATATGTTTTTGATTAATGCACCGGCAGGTAGTGGGAAAACAACCTACATTGAAAATACAATTATTAATCTACTTGCAAAATACCCGAATAGAAAAATTTTGAGTATTACTTATACGAATAGAGCCAAGGAGGAACTTAATTCGAGAATTAATAGTAAAAATGTTATAATAGATACAATTCATTCATTTCTCTCTGGATTTGTTGCTCTTTATTTCTCAAAAACAGAGGTAATTAATTTGTATCTTGAAGTATTTGAAAATAAGATAGAGGCAATGATAGACAATGGTGAAGAAGAATCAAAGAATGCTAGATATATTGATAAGTTTGGAAAACTGGATTTTAAAACCGTTAAAAATAACCTACATCGGATTTTTTATAATGAACAGTCTTATAGTAGTTACTACTATGGAGGTCTTTCTCACGATGATATGATATTCTTTTGTCGTAAAATGTTTGAGAAATTCGAGGTGTTAAAAAAACGTTTATCTAGCAAATATGCATATATTTTTATTGATGAATATCAAGATACATCTGCTGATGTGTTATATATATTTTATCAATCTGTAGTGAATACGAAAAGCAAATTATACCTGCTTGGAGATAAAATGCAAGAGATATATAGTAATTACGATGGTTCATTTAATACTATACTCAGTAAGTTTAATCAAGATGATAGCTTACATACTAATTATCGTTGCTCTTTCAATATCGTGAGAGTCCTTAACAATTTATATAATGATGAGAATTTTTTCCAAGAGCCAAACGAAGCCCGTGAAAAGGTTAATCCTACTGTTGTGATAACAAATGATTTTTCAGAATTTTTTATGGAGCAATTTAAAGATTATATGCAGTTATATCTTTTTAATCGTGAGCGTTTTGAAAAGATTGGTGCAGGTGATTTGTATAGTGCATTATCAGATATGAAAGCATATAAATTTCCTTCTCAATATACACCTGTAGATGTGTTGACAGATACAACAAATGATAATCCTGATAAATTATTTCGGATATTATTTTGTGTTTGTGATTTTATCAAAATGATAAGTATGGCTGCATATGGCAGAAGCATTCAATTAGCCAGAGAAAAAAAGAAAATTTTCAATAGTAGATTTACGGATATTAAACTTCATGATGATAAAATCGTTTTTTCTGATAAAGTGAAAAAGTTGAAAGAAGTATATGATACTTCGGCTATGGTCATACAAGAGTTTTGTGAATTTTTGACAGATAATGAATATTGTAATGAGGATATTTTTCTTCCGTTTTTAGAAGACACGGAATATGAAAACGTGCTGAAAGTGTCGCTGTCACAATTAAATGCTCTATATACATATTTAGGGAAGCCCAGCGTTTCTACACAGCATGGGGTAAAAGGTGAAGGGCATAATAATGTTTGCTTTATTGCTGAAGACTCAACTCGAAATCCAATAGTTTATATGTATGAGTTTTTTAAATTGTTATGTGCTGGGGATATTAATTTAACAGATTTTCAAAATTTTTATTATGATTATGTATCTGATATGAAATCAATAGATTTAACTTATTTAAAGCCAGCTAGAACATATAAGGAACATGAGGATGAGTATTTAAAGTTTGCCCAGTATGTAAAAGATAAGTATAAGGACAATAAATATTTTTCGTTTTGTCAACAAGAATATTATGACAAATATTTGAACAATCCTAATTCCACTAATGCAAAAGGCTGTTTTAAAGCAACAAAAATTAAAGGCATTTTATGGGCATATAAATTGTTTTATGTAGGGTGTTCTCGTGCGAAAGAAAACTTAGTTATTGTAGTAGATGAGAACAAAATAGCATCGTATGGAAAAGAATTTATAAAAAGAATGATTTCCATCGGATTTGATGTTAAAGGGAGAGAGCTGTATGGCGAAGAAAACAGAGATAGTTATGGACGAGTATATTGATGTCTTAGAGAAAATAAAAGAACGAATAACAAAAGCACAGTATCAGGTAATGACAAGTGCAAATGTTGAACGTAATATTTTGTTTTGGAACATAGGAAATGTAATTCTTAAGTACAGCCAATGGGGAAATAAATTTGTCGAAACATTATCAAAAGATTTGAGAATGACTTATCCTAGCAGAGAAGGATATTCCGTTAGAAATCTTAATTATATGAAGCAGTTTGCACGCCGAATACCATCTGAAGAAATTTTGCATCAGGCTGGTGCAAAAATTAGTTGGCGAGCAATAAAGCTTCTGATAGATAAGACTGATAATTTAGAAGAACATATGTGGTATACACAGCAATGTTTGGAAAACGGATGGTCTAGTACAGTGCTTTCGCATCAGATAGAAAGTGGTTTGTATTACAGACAGGCATTAGCAGATAAAACAACAAATTTTAAGGAACAGTTAGCTAATCCATTAAGTGAGCAGGTAGAAGAAATTATTAAAGACCCATATATTTTTGACTTTATACCGAATGCGAAAAAACTTAGAGAGATTGAGTTGGAAGATGCACTTGTCCAACAAATAACAAAATTGTTGTTGGAATTTGGGTCAGGTTTTGCTTTTATGGGGCGGCAATATCCTATCCAAGTTGGAAAAAGAGAATTTTTTATCGACTTATTATTTTATAATGTGAAATTGCATTGCTATTTTGTAGTAGAATTAAAAACTGTGGAATTCGAACCAGAATTTGCAGGAAAGCTATCTTTTTATTTGTCAGCAGTTGATGGAGAATTGAAATCTTCAAATGATAACCCTACAATTGGATTATTATTATGTAAGGGTAAGGATAAAATGGTAGCGGAATATGCTTTGAAAGATGTAAACAAACCAATGGGAGTAAGTGAATATAAGCTTTCTAATCACATTTCAGAAGAATTACAAGACAAATTGCCATCGATTGAAGATATTGAAAAGAGAATTAATTGAAATTTTGCATTAGGGTGGTGCAAAATTGATTGAGCTTATATTTTGTGGGAAAAGGGATGCACGAACGGTTCTAGTATTTTAAAAATATTGCCCATATTTCCGTGGTTTTGTGGGGATATGTTCTAATTTGATACTCATGTTGAAACCATTGTGCTCTTGTCCCACAAATCACCAGATAGCCATATCAACGTGAAAATTGAGTTTGGCGAGGGTGAGGGCAAAGTGCCTTTAGATGCAATAGCAGAACGGGCAAAGAAATATCAGCCAAAACCGAAAATAACATATAAAATGATACAGGAGTATGTGGAGAAGAAATATGGATTTAAGGTACATACCGCTTATATCGCAGAGGTAAAGAGATCATTAGGTCTGACAATGTATGACGCGCCAAATGTAGTAGAAGAATTAAAACAGCCGAGGAAACATCCGCCGAAAGAAAAAGTTGAGGCGATAAAAGATGCACTTAAATATTTTGAGGTAATCTAATGGATGAAAAGATTTATCAGATTACAGAACAGATAGTCCAATTACATCGGAAAGCCTATGAGGTTTATTTGCCATTGGTTGAAGATGTGTGCAGCCGAATTGTGTCAGAAGATGAATTGTCACATTTGCTTGATTATGTACTGGATTTTGCTTTTGATGAGAAAATACTGGGATTGTATAAACGAGTGTGTAGAAGATATTCGTATATATATCCTAGTTGTGTTAAGAGTTATATTGAAGCATATCGGGAAATGTGGGAAGATGAAGACAGTTGTTCAACAGAACTTTTTGATGAGAAAGAGGATAAGATGTTTTAAGAGGATTATGATGAGATTACAGGAGGAGCAATGGGAAAAATAATTAAGGATACAATTCATGCAAATGGGATAGATATTGGTATTTATACACAGGATTTTGAAAATGAATTTATTTCATTGACGGATATAGCTCGATATAAAAGTGATGACCCAACAGCGGTTATTCAAAACTGGATGAGAAACAGGGATGTGATAGAATTTCTGGGATTATGGGAAAGACTTCATAATCCATATTTTAAACCCCTCGAATTCGAGGGGTTTAGAAAACAGGCAGGAGCAAACGCATTTACAATGTCGCCAAAGAAGTGGATAGAAGCTACGAAAGCCATTGGCATTGTTTCAAAATCAGGACGTTATGGCGGAACATATGCCCATAGCGATATTGCTATGTCTTTCGCAACTTGGATTTCTCCTGAGTTTCAGCTATATATTATGAAAGACTATAGGCGTTTAAAGACAGACGAAAACAGTCGCTTATCTTTGAATTGGAATTTGAATAGAGAAATTTCTAAGTTGAATTACAGGATACATACAGATGCGATTAAAGAGAATCTGATTCCACCAGAATTAACACCCGCACAGGTTGCGTACACTTATGCTAATGAAGCAGATATGTTAAATGTTGTTTTGTTTGGAAAGACGGCGAAGCAATGGAAAGATGAAAATCCAACGGTGAAAGGAAATATGCGGGATGTGGCAACACTAAACCAATTATTAGTGCTTGCCAATCTGGAAAGCTATAATGCTGTTTTGATTAATCAGGGAAAGAAACAGAAAGAGAGAATGGAGTTGCTTCGGCAGTTAGCGGTACAGCAGTTGCAGACTTTGGAAACAGTAAGCTTGAATAATCTCCCCAAATTAGAAGTGGGACTTAATAAGAAGTAGGTAAAAAGTGATGGGTGAATGGGTATGAAATATGAACTTTTCTTTTTGAATAATATACATGATTCTATGGAAATGGTAAATGTAGAGTTAGATCCATTTTTGGATTTATCTAGTCAGGGTGATTTTGATGAATTAACCATGAAACATATTATATTGAATTTGGCAAATTGTTTGGAATTACTTGTTAAATATAGGTTAGAGCAAGAGCATTGGACGCTCATTTTTTCTGATTTGAATAAGGCTAAATATTCAGATTATTTGGCAGGAGATTTTGTATGTGTTGATGTTAAATCGGGAATTTTGAGGTTAAAGAATGTATGTGAAATGGAATGTACATTCATTGCCAGTATGCATATTTATCAATATAGAAATCGATTGATGCACTATACCTTAAATAGTACATTTGAACAGATAATAAAAGACGTATCCGATGCTATGAAAGAAATAGCAGAGTTTGTTGAGAAAGAGATTATTAAAGATTTACCACAAGAAGCTCAAAAAAATTTTCAAGATACAATAGTTGGTTATAGAAAATACGCAGAAACATTAAAAGAGTTGAAACTATAAGCCTTGTGGGAAAGGGGTAATACCGTTGAGACAGTATGTTTATTGTCCAAACTTCATGCGGACCAACATATCGAGGTAGAGCTTCAGATGGATGAGCTTGATTTGACGGCTGCGGAGAGCAGCCACTTATGAAGAAATCAAGGATTATGTGTTGGAGCATAGTGGATTGAAAGTCAGTAGTTTATATATTGCACAGGTAAAACAAAAATGCGGTATTATTGAGAGGGAAAACTATAACCTGCCAAAAGCGGAAGATTTCAGACAGCCGAAATGCCCGCCAGAGAAAGAAATGTCTATAAGGGAGATATTGGAGCATTTTAAGATGGTATAGTACTAAAACGCCATATAAGGCATTAATGAATCAATCGACAAATTCATGTGTACTTTTAAATTCTGTATTATATATGAGAGAAGTTGAGCGCTGTTTACAGGACAAAAAAGAGCATGTAAATAATAATAGGGAACGTTTGGTCTGCATTCATGCCAATAGGTTTATTTTACATTTTATTTTGAAGGATAAAGGACAAAATGAGAATTTTAACATGTCTGTTATAGATAAAGGCTGTATCCGAAATAGTGTAATCGCCTTGGTTGATGTACTTGTAGATCAAACAACACAATTTATGGATGAATTTTTTTCAGAGTCTTATCCTGCCACGAAAGCACATGGGAAAAGATAAAGAGGGAGTGATTTTTCTGGTTGCTTCGAATCTTTTTGAAATGAGTGATAGTTATTTGCAATTTATAGAAGACATTTGGATCGTATTCTTACAATGAATGGAGAGCAGTTATTGCAGGGAAATGGAAGTGTCTCTCATAAGCAGACTGTTAATAAGGAAACAGATGAATATAAGAAATATAAAGCCAGAACTATTAGTGATGTAGAAGAGGATTATTTGAATTCTATAAAAATGTTGGAACAAAAAACAGATAAGAAATAGAAAGATATGTGATTCGGTTTAGAAGGGACGAAGGACAAAGTGGACAAAAAAAGAGGAAACCGTATCATCGGTATAGCCGCATTTGGCCTGCTGCTTGCGGTCTGCGGCGCATCGTCAGGAAGCGCGGATGAAACGCAAAGCGCTGAAACAAAGGAAGAACCGAAAGAGTGGTTGGAAGAGCATGGGAGCTGCGAGGCGCAGGATCTCAGCGGATATCTGTATGAACATACTTCCGCAAGCCCCTATGCCAGTGCGGAAATTACGATAAAGGATTATGAGGGGGAAAGGCTGGAAACCGAGTGGGATGCGCCGTCAGCTTATCGGTTTGCGGGAGAAGCGGATGTGACATGGCGGTTTTACAATTCTCTTGCGGAAATGGAGACAGCCCTGAACGAGGCGTCTATGCAGGAAATGGATGTGGACGCACTTCATTTTCTGTACTATACCTTTCCCATGACGGAGAACGACCATGCGCTCGATCTATACTACATACTGAAAAGGGAATTCGATACGAGAGAACATCCGCTGACAGCATGGAGCGCAGACAACGGGAAGCTGTTTTACTATATACAGGAAACGCGGAAAGAGGAGAACGGCTATGAATATTTCTATCTGAACAGGCGGAACTCGAGGGTTAATCTTTATGTGAAGGATCGGACGGCATACGGACTTACCCTGCAAAACACGCCGTCGGAAGACGACGAAACTCTGGAATATGTATTTGCGGATGTTTTCCAGCGTTACGGCATTCTGGGGAGCGGCTGGGGGCTGGATGAGGAAAGTCTATACTGGATCGACCATGATGAGCGGCTGACCGAGCTGGAGAACCCGAAGCGCAGCTTTCTGGAAGTCCGCGGAATTGACGAGAACTGGGAATATGCCGGGGACGAAGGGATTATGCGGTATTTTGGTCTGCTTGCGGAGGCCGATTATGAGCTGCCGCTTACGGAGAACGGCAGGATGCTTTCCCTGCATTTTTCACTCGCAAAAGAGGATGGGGAGGATGATACGGGACTTCGCTACTATCTCTTAAATGGCTTTTGTATGGACGAACCCTACGACATGACAGTGATAGATATGGAGACTGGCGAAGCGCTGCAGGAGAGCCGGGTATCTTTGAGTATTGAGCTGCCGGATACGATTACTTATCCGGATTTAAACGGTGACGGCTGCGCAGATATGCGGATTGGCGCGCCGGTTCACATGAACGGTGCAAAAGCGGTGGAGGAAGATTATACGCCGCCCTCTTATCTGCTCTGGGATACGCAGACGGAGCAGTTTGTGCGCAAGACCGAAAAAGAGGTGGAAAACAGCAGACGGGCGGTGGCAAACGGCTTAACGGAGGAAGAGCAGGAGGAGAAGAGCGAGCGGGAAAGGAGAGATTCGTTTGCGTTGGTGTATGAACTCCCGGAATGGGCTGACCCGAAGGACTATATCAAGCTCACGGGCGACGAGATGTTCGAATACAAAGTGCAGGGAGGAGACAGCCTCTGGCGCATCAGCGAACGTTTTTACGGAACCGGATACAAGTGGACGACAATCGTGAGGAGCGGGGATGCGCCGAAGAATCCGAATGATCTGCCGGCAGGTGAGACGGTATTTCTGCCGGAGATTTTTTACATCCGCAAAGACCCGTATTCCAGAGGCGGTCTGCGCTCCGAGGGGAGTTTCCAAATAGAACAGCCGGACGGGTTTGCGCATTATTTTCTGAATGGCGATGTGACTTATATGCCTTGGGAGGAAGAGAACCAGATTCACAGTCTGCCGGTAACGAATCCCGTGGGGGTAAATCCATTCCATGAACCGGAGGATTGGGAAGCGTTTCAGGCGGAGGTGATACGGTGCAGCGAAGAACTCTGCCCGGGAAGAGTATCGAATCTCACTTTTGAAAAGAGCCATACGGAGGATGGCTGTGACTTGTACGGATACTCCTTCGAATATGATACGGGGGAAGAAATTCTGGAGTATGTGGATTTCTTTAAGTTTGGCAAAGCCAATATGTCGGAAGTAATCGGCGTGCGCGAGCAGGAGCCGAACACTGTGCTGGTGAATACTGTCCGCTATATGGCGGCCAGTTTCACCGATTACGGCGGCAAGCCGGGCATGGGCTGGGGCGACGGCGCATCCCCAAACGTAGGTGCGGATAAATGGGAGTACCCTTATCTTCACAATCTGTTTGAGGCGGCGAACGAGCAATTTTATTGACAAAGCAGAAAAACCGCAATATTTTTATAAGAGGGGAGTATTGACGGCTCCCAATTCTCCAAAAACGAAAATCAGGAGGTTGCAAAATTGAAAAAGCTAATTTCTTCCATTGCTTTAACACTGTGCTTATGCATTTCGTTTCCGTCAGCGGCATACGCATGGCAGGCAGAACCTTTGCGGCAGGCGGATCTTCTTGGGGGAGAAACCGCGTTCGGACCTGTCGCCGATCAGCGCGCGGTTCCTGCCCCGACGGAAGCCTATCAGGCCATGATCGCGCTGAAGGATCAGGAGGCGTATAAGGAAGGGGCGACATGGACCAACTATGAGCCTTATTCCGATTCAAAGGGATATTACCGCTGGAAGGGCGGACCTCTTGACGGGAAGAATATCAGCGCCGTGGGCTGCGTGGCGTTTGCATTTATACTCAGCGATGCGGCATTCGACAGTCTGCCTGCCAGAATGTACGCGGCGGGTAAGTTTACATTTGCGGATATAAAAGTCGGAGATATTCTGCGGGTAAACAATGACGCTCATACCGTGATCGTGCTCGAGGCGAGCGATGCGGGCGTGGTTGTTGCCGAGGGAAATATGAGCACGGGCGACCACAAAGGGAAGGTTCATTGGGGGCGGGCCATATCCAAAGATGAAGTGATGAGAAACACCAGCCATTACATCACCCGTTATCCGAGCGGCTATGTTCCGCCGAATGATCCGGATGCCGACACATCGATTGCAGGCGGAACCCTGAGCGGGGGGCTTACGTGGAATCTGACAAAGGCGGGAACGCTGACCGTCTCCGGCAGGGGCGCCATGCCGAATTTCGGCAGTGCCGATGAGCAGCCGTGGAGAAAAAACAAAGACCAGATCCGGAAGATCGTTATCAAAAACGGCGTTACCGGTATCGGCTCCTGCGCTTTTTGGGAATGCGGCGTTCTCAGTGCAGAGATTTCTCCGAGTGTGACAGAAATCGGGAACAGCGCGTTCCGTAAGACTTCGATTATTTACCTGACCATTCCCTCCGGTGTGAAAACGATCGGTGACAGCGCGTTCCGCGAGTGTCAGAATCTAGGTTCGATGACTGTTTCCGAAGGGGTGGAAACCATCGGTCCAAATGCATTCAGAGCTTGCGCAAATCTCGCTTCCATAGCCTTGCCTGCCAGCGTCCGAGAGGTGGGGGCCGCCGCATTTTTTCAGTGTCAGGCGATGAAAAGCGTGAAATTTGCTCCCGGCAGCAGGCAGGTAAAGATGGGCGACAATATGTTTACGCAATGTTATTATCTGATGAGCGTAGTACTGCCCCCAAATATAGACCGCATCGGCGACGGTATGTTTCAGAATTGCCTGATGCTTACCGGAGTGCAAATTCCGCAAGGCGCACAAAGTATAGGCGGGTCAGCATTCGCCTCCTGCTCCAGGCTGACCTCTGTCGTAATTCCGAACAGCGTAACGGAAATAGGCATGGCTGCGTTTACATCCTGCGCTCTGTCTGATATATATTTTACCGGCACCGAAGCGCAGTGGAACCGTATAAGTAAATCCGGTGATACGACAGCGGCTGTGTCAAAGGCGACGATGCATTATAATTATATTCCGCCTGTAAGCCCCGACCCTGACGATGACAACGACAGCAGTAACGGCGACAGTTCTGGAGGAGGCGACAGTTCGGGAGGCGGTGACGGTTCGGGAGGAGATAACGGTTCAGGAGGCGGCGATCACCCGGAAACCGCCGTGAATATCTCCAAAGCGACAGTGACATTGGCAAAAAAAAGCTACACATACGACGGAAAAGCCAAAAAGCCAGCTGTAACCGTAAAGCTGGACGGCAGAACATTAGTTTTAAATACGGACTATACCGTTTCTTACGGCAGCAATATCAAAGTGGGGACAGCCAAGGTAACTGTGAAAGGGAAAGGGAAGTATACTGGCAGCAAGACGGTCAGCTTTACAATTACAAAAGCTGCAAAGCCGTCTGCATCCATCACCTGCAAGAAAACGGTGTACAAAGTTGCATACGACGCAAAGCCATTCAAGATCAAGGCATCATCAAAGAGTAAGATGACCTTCACAAGCTCGAAGCCAAAGATTGCCTCCGTGAATAAGAATACCGGAAAAGTAACCGTCAAAAATACCGGAATTGCCACCATAACCATTAAGGCCGGGAAAGCGTCCAAGAAGGTTACTATCATGGTAAGCCCGAAAAAACAGTCGGTAAAGTCTGTAAAGGCGGTAAAGGGCAAAAAGCTGACCGTGAAATGGGCAAAGGATAAGACGGCATCGGGGTATGAGGTGCAGGTGAGCACAGATAAGAAATTCGAGAAAAACGTGAAATCCAAGAAGACATCGAAGACTTCTTACACGTTTGCAAAGCTGAAAACGGGAAAGAAGTATTATGTGAGAGTGCGCAGCTATAAGAAATCGGGCAAAGAAACAGTGTACGGCGCATGGAGCACCGTAAAAGTGAGCGGCAAGATTAAGAACTAAACGCTGAGGCACGAAAATGGCGGAAGCATAACTACTGTTATCGCAAAAGGCAGAGTCAGAGTCTGTCCCGCTATTGCGGGACAGACAGATATTTCCACGCGTTTCCGATGCTGATCAGGATAATTGCGCCCATCAGATAAAGGAAGAGCCGCTCGACTGCGTGACTGTCTATCTTTTTATTGACCGCACGTCCCGCCATGCCGCCGAGGATACCTCCGATTACCATGAAAACGAGGGTGATCGGGGGAAATTCCGGTACGGTTCGGGTTATGAGTGTTGTGACAAGACTGGTAATCTGGCTGAATAAAATAATATACAGACTGTTTGCCGCGGCGATTTTCGTTTCCATACGAAAGAAATAGTACAGAAAAACAAGATTGATCGGGCCGCCTCCGATGCCCAGAAAGCTTGACAGAATCCCGAGAATCAGACCGATAATCACACACACGGCGGCGGAGGCGACCTGTCTTGTTTTGATTTTTGATTTATTAAGGCTGTAGATTAAAGTCAGCGCCGTGATAAGCGCCAGGCAGGCTGACTGGATTCCGCCGACCATATTCGGATTTGCCGACATGCTCTTAATCAGATGAAATAGCTGCTTACCGGCGGCTCCTCCGAGGGCGGCGCCGACTGCAAGCGGCGTTCCGAGTTTTAGGTCTACCGTCTTCTCGCCGGCGATCACAGACTTTCCTACGGTATAGCAGCTCATGGATAAGACGGTGCAGCCGGATAAAAAACTGATTGTAGATATACTCGCCCAGCCAAACATGTCTAAGACTGGCTTGATCACAACACCGCCGCCAATTCCGCAGATTGCTCCTGCAACAGAAGCCAAAAAACTGACAACGGCAAATAGCGCAGACTGAAAAATCGACATAAGCATCCTCCTTTTCTCTTTTTGACAGATTTATTATAAAATACAATCCTGTTTAACGGATAGAATGATTCTACTGCATTTAGCACAATTTTTGGAGTGTTTTTGTGCTGCCATTGACAGATATTTAATAGTGAGACGGAAGCGTTGCCGCTATAATAGAAAATGAGATCGGGGGTGTTCTATGAAATCTTTAACTCTTTTAATCAAACCGGCTTCCAGTCAGTGCAATCTTTGCTGCAGATACTGTTTCTATGAAGACGAAGCGCAGAACCGCAGTCAGCACAGTATGGGGGTTATGACGGAGGAACTTGCGGATCTGCTGATCAGGCAGGCATTTGATGCCGTTGACGCGGATGGAGCCGTGTCCTTCGCCTTTCAGGGCGGAGAGCCGACAGTGGCCGGACTGCCGTTTTTTCGTCACTTTGTCAGTGAGGTCAAAGCGTCAAAACCGCCCGCCGTTAAAGTCGGCTTTTCCGTTCAGACCAATGGGACCCTGCTGAATGAAGACTGGGCAGCATTTTTTCATGAAAACGGATTTCTGGTCGGGCTGTCTTTGGACGGGTTTCGGGCAGCGCACAATGCGTATCGCATCGATGCGTCCGGGGAAGGCACATGGAAGCGGGCGCTCGCGGCCAAAACTCTGCTCGAGAGGCACGGCGTTTCCTGTAATGCGCTTTGTGTCGTCACGCGTGACTGTGCAGAATCCCCGGAGCTTGCTTACCGGAGACTGAAGAATTTCGGCTTCCGCTTTCTGCAGTTTATTGCCTGCATGGACCCGATCGGTCATGCGCGCGGACAGGAGCCCTATTCTCTGACCCCGGAACGATACGGGCAATTTCTCTGTGAGGTGTTTGATTTGTGGTATCGGGACTGGGCTGAGGGAGATTACCACAGCGTCCGTATTTTTGACGACTACATCCATATTTTGCTCGGCGACGGCGCGAGTACCTGCGCCGCCTGCGGAAAGTGCGGTTCATATCTGGTAATTGAAGGGGACGGTTCCGTCTATCCCTGCGATTTTTATGTGCTGGATCACTGGAAAATCGGCGACATCACGGAAACGTCGATTTCGGAGATGGCTGTCGGCCGGAAAGCAGCGGACTTTCTCTCTTCCGGCGCAGACAAGCCGAAAGAATGCCTGGCCTGCTCTTATCGGAAGATATGTAACGGCGGCTGCAAAAACGACTGGTATGCGGATTCGAAGGGGAACCATAATTATTATTGTAAGGCGTTTCAAACGCTGCTGGATTACGCCATGCCGCGCATGAAACAGATTGCACAGGAGGAGCTTGCCGCAAGAAAAGAGAGGGGATAATCCAAGAAGCGCTCTTGTCTGCCGAGGGTATATTTGATAAAAATGATAAGACAAAAACAGCTCTCGTCCCATTCGGGTAAAACGAGAGCTGTTTTTTTGATATGATTGAAAACAGATTATGCGTTTTTTCTTTCATCCAGAGTCCTGCGAATCTCAGCCATCTTTTCGGGAGTCAGGTCATAGAACTTCATGGCAGCCAGATTTACAATAAGGCCTAAGATAACGATGCCGTACATTCCGAACAGACCGATCGCAAACAGTTTATTTGAGAACGGGGTGGTCGCGTCCGGAAGCTGATTTCCGAATCCTACGGTTGCAATCAGGACGCTGACAAGCGTAGGTCCCAGAGAGGAGATCACCTTATCCGCGAAGGAAAAGAGGGACCCGATCAGGCCGGGCACATAGTTGCCGCTGCGATAAGTTTCATAGTCAATGACGTCTGCAATCATAGGGTTTGTCACATTGGAGGTGACCATGGTAAAGCCCTTGTACAGACACCACAGAACAAGGTAGGCGAGGGTGAAAAAGGTCCATCCGTTATAGCCTTCCATACCGGGGAAACTCATGCTTTTCGGATCGCCGAAGATCCATAGCAGCATGCTGAGCACACATACGATAATCCCGCCCCAGCTTCCGAAGTTCATCGCTTTGCGGGGGCCGAGTCTGCGCGCGATACCGCCGAGGCCGAGAAGCAGCATGAGGATACAGGGAATTAAGGTGTATGTATTCGCGCCGCTGTTGAGTTTCGCGTTTCCGGCAGTGATCGCAAAGAGAATAACCACAACCGTGGCATTGTTCTGGCACACCGTAGCCAGCTTGTCGGAACCTGCGGAGAGAATCAGCATCTGCAGAGGTTTGTTGCCTTTTACCACATCTAAGGTCTGTTTAAGGTCAAAGGCTTTCCGGGACGGAGCGGTAAAGTCATTCTTTTTTATGTCCTTTTTGCCGAGACCGATCATGGCAAGGACACAGAATACGACCGTAATCGCCGCGTAGACGCCCCACCATTTTACGAAGAAGTCATAGTCAAACTTTCCACCGGATGCCGGAAGCAGATGGGAGAACACAATCACAGGAAGAACGGAATACATAATCTGCAGCGAGACGCCGCGGATCAGACCGATAGAGGCCCGCTGCTTCGGGTCGTCTGTAAGAATCTGTGCGGTGGAACGGGTTGCAGGGTTGTACATCGTCGCACCGAGAACCAGAATCATGTAAATAATGATGTAAGCCGTCATGCGGAGCGCGGTATTCTCGGGCAGCGCGTTCGGGACAAATACCAGCAACCCGGATGATACCACGCAGATGATCATACCTGCGAAAATCCACGGCCGGAACTGGCCGAATCTGGTGTTGGTGCGGTCGACGGCAGCACCGACACCAAGATCGGTGAACGCGTCCCAGATGCGGAAAATTGTGATGAAGGAACCCGCGAGTACGGTGCCGATTCCTACGATGCCGGTCAGATAATACTGGAAATAACTGGTGAAGTTGGTAAAGACATTCATGGAAATACAAAGCCAGGCAGCAAGAATAAGCTCCCATAAAGCCGCTGTTTTTGCGTACTTTTCTTTTTGCATAGATAACACTCCTTTGCGTGTGTGCTTTTATCGGTTTCCTTTCAGAATCCGGCCGGAATTCTTTTCATAGTTGTATCATATATGCTGCAGAATTTTTCTGACAGCATGTTTCTATTGTGTTTAGCACGATTCTACGGCCCGCAGAACTTTTAATGGCACAGATGTTCCGCAAACGCCATTTTTTCCTCCGGACGGATGTTCCGTGCAAAAGCAAGCGAAAAACCTTCGCTTTGACGCTGCCGCATCAGTTCTGCCATCCTGGCGTCGGTGCGCCGAGGCTCCATTCCGGCAATCAGGTTCGCTCCGTCCGAGAAGCCCTCGGGCCGTCCGGCGAGCTCTTTTATCATGCGCGTTCTCCAGAGGAGCAGTTCCTGTGCGTAAGCCGGATTTTCTGACAGATCCTGTGATTCGGCGAAATCGTTTTCGACGTCAAAGAGCTGCTCTCTGCCGCTTGTCACATGCCAGATATACTTCATTTTGCCGTCTGTCAGAAACTGCGAGCCCTTTTCGTATATGAAATTGCGGCGATCGGACTGCGGACGGATTTTTGCGTCAAACATAAAATCATGGGTGCACTCACCGTGCATGTAAGCGCGGACGGGAGTTTGGTCTGCGCCGCGAAGCATCGGAGCAAGGCTCTTTCCGTCCACACTGTCCGGAATCGGTAAGCCCGCAAAATCGAGAATGGTGGGCATAATGTCGGTCCAGCCGACCGGACAGTCTGACTGCTGACCGTCCGAAATTTCCGGTCCCATAATCATAAACGGGATATGTACCGCGCCCTCGTAAGGCCTGTTTTTCTGCATCAGATAGTGGTCCCCGAGCATTTCGCCGTGGTCGGAGGTAAAGATGACATAGGTGTTTTTATCCATCGCCGCCTGAAGCAGTCTTGCCACCTGCGTATCCAGAAATGCGATATTTCCGTAATAGCCCGCGTATAGACAGCGTTTGTCCTCGTCCGTCATCCCGGTATATCTCGCCATTACGTTTCCGGCAGATGCGGGCGGGACGTCCCAGGGAGCAATGTAAGGACGATCCAGATCGTTTCGCTGATAATAGCGGTTGAAAAATTCCGCAGGCGGATTGTGAGGGGAATGGGGGGCATAGTAGCCCACGAAGAGCATATAAGGGCGGGAGCAGTCTCTGTTTTCCAGAAATTCCAGCGCGCGGTTTGTAGCCCATTTGCTCTGATGAAGTTCGTCGGGCAGGTGGTAAGGGGCGGCGGCACGGGAATTATTGTGGGGCCCGCAGCCGTAATATCCGCCCGTTTCTTTTGAACTGTGTTCCTTTAAATCCCGGAAGAATGCATCTCCCTTATCTTTCTGATCGCTGGAGGGATCTCCCGGCATATAGTATTCAAAACCGTAGGAATAATTGAAAGGATAGGTGTGCATCGTGCGGCCGACTAAAGCCGTCTGATAACCGCCCCGGCGCATCTCGGCGGGCAGCGTGGTTTCCAGCGGCAGATAGGGAATGCCGACATTCGCAAAAAGGCCGTGGCGCGCCGGAGTCTGTCCCGTAAGCAGACTGAGGCGCTGCGGGATGCAGAGCGGACAGTCGGTGTACGCCGAAGTAAAATTTGCCCCCTGATGTGCAATCGAATCGATATAGGGGGTATAGATACCCGTACGGCGTCCGGCGATTCCGGTACAGTCGTAACGGTGCTGATCCGTGTGAATGACAATAAAATTTGGTTTTTTACCCATAGCAATGCCTCCTTATAAAATCTGATGGTAGGATTATAACAGGCATATTTATGGGAAGACCCGCACAAAACTATTCCGGTTAGGACTCTTCTTCCGGTTCGCCGACGCGTTTCCGATATTCCGTAGGGGAGCACCCGTATTGTTTTCGGAAGCACCTTGTAAAGTAATTGGCGTCCAAAATCCCGACTCTCGTACAGATTTCGAGGATGCTCAGCTCCGTGTTTTTCAGAATACGCGCGGCATTTTCCAGTCTGCATTTTGTAATGTAAGCGGTAGGAGTACATCCGACTTCGCTGTGAAATTTTGTGGTCAGGCTGTTCGGGGTGAGTCCGGCTTCCGCCGCGATGGCAGGGACGCTCAGCGGCTCGCTCAGCCGAAAATGAATGTAGTCGACAGCAGTCTTTATCGCTGGGCTGTAATCTCTTGTCCTGTTTTCCCGCACCAGACGGCAGCAGTTATAAATCAGCTCTTCCGCCAGCCTGCGGGATTCCGTGATGTCGGTGACGGTCCTCGCATGGAGTTTGAAATCCGTCAAAAGCTGACCGGAACTGGTATCCGATACGCCTGCCTTTTTCATGGCGATCTGCGCCAGAATGCGGATACTGGTGAGCCCTTCAATGGCATGGATCAGAATAAAGGACTGGCCTCTGTTATTCATGATACGCCGGTACAGCCGTATCGAGGTCTCGTAATTTCCGGCCTGTATATTGGACATAAGCAAAAAAGAGATATTTCCCTGCACGGCTATTTCCCGATTATTTTCCCGCTCAAAAAAGAATTCTTCCTCCCAGACATGGCGGAGGTCTTCCGACTGCATATCGAGAGTGCTTTCGGTGATCTGATTTGTGTTGCCGTACAGGCCGGTAAAAAGAATGTGAAGATAGAGCCGGATATCCCCGGTTTTCACCTCCGGATATGAGGAGAACAGCGCAAGGTACTGCTCCTTCTCGCCGTCGGTCAGCGCAGGCTTTTCCGGCAGCCGGCTGCGGTATAAGCGTCCGGTACGAAACGGCCCGACAAAGATGACCAGATTATCCGCAAATGCAAAGCAGTATTCTGCAAAAAGGCGGTCTTTCACGAAGCAGATCGAATGGTCGGGCGCCGTGCGGAGCATTTCACGAATAATGTGATCTTCATGTTTTGCAGCGTACAGGGTAACAGGGAGACAAAATGTTTCCGCATCCCTTTGAAAGCTAACCGCATTGACCGAAAACCGAGTGCTGATATACAAAAGAGCCATATTAACCGCACGTTCCACAGGCACACCTCCATACATTCATATGTAATTTCATCCGTTTATAGTTTTATCATAGGGGAAAACGGATGATGATGTCAACGGAATATGGCGTTTTTTGTCCTGGAATTGGTAGAAAAGTGCTATTTTTAGAACGCTGCCCCCAATATAATTAAGACGTAAAAGAAGCATCAAAGACATTGCCCCGGGTAAACAGGGGACACGGTCGGAAAGGAGATATCTTTTATGAAACAGCCCGATATTTTGCTGGTAATGAGCGACCAGCACGCCGCGCGATATACCGGTTACGACGGGGGGATGGCGGACACGCCGAATCTGGACGCAATGGCGGCGGAAGGTACCCGTTTTGATGCGCATTATACGTCCTGCCCGCTCTGCGTTCCGGCGCGGATGAGTTTTGTATCCGGCGCGCTTCCTACCCGAATCGGTGTCACGAATAACAGACAGACGATCCCGGAGACCCGTCCGACCTTCCTTTTCCCGCTGGTTGAAGCCGGTTACGAAACCGTTCTGATCGGCAGAATGCATTTTATCGGGAAGGATTTGCGCCACGGATTTATGAGACGAATCGGAGGCGACATGACGCCGACCTGCTGGAGCCTGCCTCACTCTGTTCCGGCTGCGGAAAAGGGCGATCTCTATCCGGCGTTCGCTTCCTCCGGCGAACCGAAAATTGTCGGCGGCGGAGAGAGCCCGGTCATATACTACGACAGGGAAATTGTTCGCCTGGCTCTGGAATATCTGGCCTGTCCGCATGACAAGCCGCAATTTATTGTGGTCGGAACCTTCGGACCGCATTCCCCGCTGGTCGCGCCGCCGGATCTGTATCTGAAATACAGGGAACGGAATTATCTGCCGCCGGATTTCCATGTATTTCCGGATTTTGTATCCGGAAACCCGTGGCTCGCTTCCCACCGTTTCCCGGAGATCTCCGACGAACAGGGCAGGAAAGCGGCAGCCGCCTACTGTGCCTTGATTGAACAGACGGACGGGTATATCGGGCAGCTTCGCAGCGCCTTTTGCACATATACAAAAAGGGCGGGCCATGCCGGAGTTTTCGGGTATACGAGTGACCATGGGGACATGATCGGTTCGAGAAAAATGTACGGAAAGCAGACATTCTTTGAGGATTCGGTCCGCGTGCCGCTGGTGCTGACCGGGGACGGTATTCCCGCGGGAAGGATTATCACCGATCCCACCGGCATTATGGATCTGGGACCGACCTTCTGTGAACTGGCAGGTACGTCATATGAAGGCCGGTTTGTAGACGGGATCAGTCTTACTCCGATGCTCGCGGCCGATTATAAGAAAGGAGCGTCTGCACATCCCGTGATCAGCCAGCTGATGGAAACAGCGGGCCGTCGGCCGGAAGGAAAGATTTCCTATGCCGTGATGGTCCGTGAAGGGAAATGGAAATATATCCGGTATCACGGCAGTCCCGACACAGCCGTCCTGTTTGACATGGAAAAAGATCCGGATGAAACCGTCAATCGGATTGAGCGCTGTCCGGAAATAGCAAAACATCTGAATGACGCTGCGGAGCAGACGGCAGACGCCGAGTCGGCCGAACAGGAGCACAGGGAGCGAATGCGCATGAGCCGGTGGCTTGCCGTCTGCGAGGCGGCCACAGGGACGCCCGATCTGGAGCGCTGGAAGGACAACCCCGAGACTGCCCGCGGACAGCTTGCCGTGGAATAAGGAGAAAGAGAATGAAAAAGAAACCTAATATTATCATTTTTAATCCCGATGAAATGCGCTGGGATACCATGGGACATATGGGAAATCCGGCTGCAATCACACCTGCTCTCGATGCGTTTGCCCGCGAGGACGCCGTATCGTTCTCAAATGCCTACTGCCAGAATCCGGTATGCGTGCCGAGCCGGTGCAGCTTTTTTACCGGTCTGTATCCGCATACAACAGGCCACCGCACGATGGGATATCTGCTGCAGGAAAACGAAACCTCTCTGCTGAAAGAGCTGAAAAATGCCGGGTACTATGTGTGGGCAAACGCCCGCAATGATCTGGTCGCCGCCCAGCATCCCGGATTGGTGGAAAGCCACGTCACGGAGCTGTACTACGGAGGAAATGCCGCTCCAGCCCCCGGTTTTGTCAACGATCATCCGAGGGGCGTCCCCGGGAGTCCGGAGTTTTATTCGTTCTGCAACGGGGAATTGAAGCTGGACGAAAACGGTCAAAATTATACTGCGGATGACGAGGATGTGGATGCGGCCTGCCGGCGCATCCGAAATCCCGCAGACGACCGGCCGCTGTGCCTCTTTGTCGGAACCTTATACCCGCATGCCCCTTACAATGTGGAGGAACCGTACTTTTCGGCGATTGACCGGGATAAACTCGCCGCGCGGATTCTGCCGGAAGAGGGAGAAGGAAAACCCAAAATGGAAGCGCTGCTTCGCCGGTATCAGAATCTGGACGGAATGAGTAACGCGCAGTGGGACGAACTCCGCGCCGTCTATCTTGGAATGTGCATGAAAGTGGACCGACAGTTTGCCAGGATATGTCAGGCGTTAAAGGATGCCGGGGAATATGACAACTCCGCCATTTTCTTTTTCAGTGACCACGGAGATTATGCCGGAGATTACGGCCTGATCGAGAAGGCGCAGAATTGTTTTGCGGATGTGCTCACCCGGGTTCCCCTGCTGATCAAACCGCCGAAGGGAAGCGATGTTGTTCCCGGAATCAGCGACAGTCTTGTGGAACTGGTTGATTTTTATGCGACGGCCATGGACTTTGCAGGCGTTCGCCCGGATCACACGCACTTTGGCCGCTCTCTGCGCCCGATTCTCGCGGATCATGACAGGAAGGTTCGCGATATCGTTCACTGCGAAGGCGGGCGAATGGCGGATGAAGCCCACTGCAGCGAATCCGTGGACCCTGCCGTTGCGGACGGGTTTCGATTTTCTGTGATGTGGCCCCGCTATGCGGCCCAGTTTGATGACGAAGCCCATGCCAAAGGGGCGATGCTCCGCAGCGACCGCTGGAAATATGTCTATCGCGCGCATGCGGCGTGTGAACTTTACGATATGGAAGCGGACCCCCGGGAACAGAAGAATCTGGCCGGCAGAACGGAATATGCCGAAATCGAGTCCTTTTTCCGGGAGAAAGCCCTGGAATGGTATCAGGACACCTGCGATGTCGTTCCGTTTGCAAAGGACGATCGGTTCAGCGAAAAGATGATTTGGGAGAAGGTCAAGCGTATGGCGCCGGAAGGCTGTGAAGAATTGGTGCGGCAGAAGATTGCATCGGGGGCCGGTCTTTTCGGCACGCAATTCTATTGCGCCGAGCTACAAAAGAAAAGTTTGTATTGACAAAAGCGACACTATTGTCTCATAATAAAAGAGACAATAGTGTCGCTTTTTGCGGGGAGGAATTGATAATGAGAGATTTTACATTGAGGGCATGGAAAACGGAGGATGAGGAGTCACTGGCGCGATCGGCCGATAATCCGAATATCGCAAAAAATCTGCGCAATGTGTTCCCGAGTCCCTATACGTTAGACGATGCGCGCTGGTATATCAGTGACAGTCTTGCAGGCGCGGAAAAGAATCAGCTCAGTTACGCGATTGAGGTTGACGGTCAGGCGGTCGGCAGTATCGGAATTTTTGTAAAAGACGACGTATACGAAAAGTCCGCGGAGCTCGGCTATTGGCTTGCGGAGGATTACTGGCGCCAGGGTATTATGTCGGGAGCGGTAAAGTCAATCTGCAGGGAAGCATTTGCGAGATTTGATATTGTCCGCATTTTTGCCGAACCGTTTGCCGACAATGCAGGTTCAAGGGGCGTTTTAGAGAAAGCGGGGTTTACATGCGAGGGCACGATGCGAAACGGTGTCTGTAAGAACGGGGAGATTCATTCATACTGCATGTATGCGCTTTTGCGGGAGGAAATGACGGACTGATATGGGGGATAAGGGAACAAAGACAAAAGAAGCAATCCGCAGGGAGGCGTACCGCCTGTTTGCCGAGAAAGGCTTTAAAGCCGTAACCATGACCGATCTCTGTGAGAGGACGGGATTAAGCAGAGGCGGACTCTACCGCTATTACGCCGGAACGGAGGAGATTTTTTCGGAAATTCTCTCGGAAGAGTATGTGATAGCCGATCGCATAGAGAAGCGGGAGAAGGCGGGCGTGATACTGGAAGACATGCTCAGTGCGATAAAATCCGAGATTATGGACAAAGAGCTGTCTTTAAGCCTTGCGATATACGAGTACGCCAATCTGGGGAATCAGGACTTTTTTGCGGATATCAATGAAAGAGCAAGAAAGCGCTGGATTGGCCTGCTGGAATACGGAATCGAGACTAAAGAATTCCGTGCAGTCGACACGGAGCAGGTCGCAGACCTCATTTTGTATTATTACCAGGGACTTAGGATGTGGTCGCGGGTGATTTCATTCGAGGAATCGGCGGCGGAGCATTATGTGAAAACGATAAAGGGGATGTTGTTACGGGAATAATGTCAGAATCTACATATGCGATCTTTATTGACATTTATTAAATGATATAGTATACTCAAAATAGAACATATGTTTGCTTCTTCGAAATGATATATTGTAATCACATTGAAAATGAAGTAGTATAATAAATACATAATGCAGGTATTTTAAAGTTTAAGGAGGGGGTATTATGGCAGAAAGGGTATATGCGGCATTGGATGTTGCAAAATATATTGTTGATAAATGTACGTCAGATAAACAACCGATTAGTAATTTACAACTACAAAAGATATTATATTTTTTACAGAAAAAATATCTTGTTGACGAGAAAAGAATACTTTTTTCTGACGAAATTCAGGCGTGGCAGTTTGGACCGGTTGTTCCGGAAGTGTATTATCAATATTGCGGGTTTGGTTCAATGGCTATTACGATGAATTATAACATTGATATAGATTATGCAGACCAGCAAAAAATTGATGCTATTGTAGAAGAAAAAAGGGGGAAGGATCCCTGGGATTTGGTTCAGGAAACGCATGCGCAGGGGAAAGCGTGGGCTGAAGTTTACCGGGACGGATGGGGAAATCGAAGACCTATTCCTGTAAGATTGATTCAATTAAAGGGGTAGCTGTATTGCTTAATGATAAGATAGATGAAAATCGGGAAAGATTTAAGAAATTGTTGTTTAAGCTGGCGCTGAGGCAGGATACATTTAGTTCATCTCAGGAAAGAAGAAATATATACCTTGAACTAGAAGAGATCTATTATGGTGATGCAGATACGGCTAATTTTAGACATTTTTATTCGGATATTTTTGCAGTACTATCTCAGATAGATGATGATATATCATTGGGAAATCTTGAGATTTTGAGTCAGAATATGGAATTGGTAAGAAAAGGGTATAAGCCGATGAATCAGGATAAAAAAGGAAAGCTGATAGATATAAGTATGCCGGTCAATAAATTATATGACCATATTAATTTAGACATTGCGAGGATAAATTATTTTAAAAAAACAGAAATGCGAAGTTACGATGAATTGCAGAAGGTAATGAGAACAACAAAAGAACTTGAGGAAAAAACGGAAGATATGAAAGATGCAGTTGAGAAGGTGGATGAGATGCAAAAACAATACATCACGATATTAGGTATTTTTGCATCTATTGTACTTGCATTTACCGGTGGCATAGCATTTTCAACATCAGTGCTTGAAAATATTGGAAATGCCAGTATTTATAGAGTGGTACTTATTGCGACAGGTTTGGCATTTGTACTGCTGAATATTATTTATGTGTTGACACGTTTTGTACAGGAAATTGCGAAAAAGAACACAGATGAAATAAAATACCCTGTCTATATGAAAACGCTAAATGGAGTATGTATAGCGATTGTAATAGTTATTATCGTTTGCTGGTGGTTTGATCTATCAAGGGCAGCAGGAGTTTTTCAAAATTGGCTGTATTAGAATTAACATATAATTGTTATAATTCTCCTAAAGTAGAGAAGGTAGAGAACCAAAATCTATTTTGGGAGGATTTTTTTTAAAGAAGGAGTTTTTAGAGATGAGAGGGAAGTTATGCAAAAAATAATGATTATCGAGGACGACCCCGTCATCCGGGACGAGCTCGCACTCCTGCTGGAAAACGAAGGGTACGCGCCCCTGACAGTCACCGACTTTTCGGATATTCCGGAGCAGGCGAAGAGCAGCCGCCCGGCACTGATTCTTCTGGATATCGGTCTCCCCGGAAAAGACGGGTTTCGGCTGTGCGCTGACTTGCAAAAAACGGTTCGGATTCCGATTATTTTCGTCACGAGCCGGGATTCGAGTCTGGATGAAATCCGGGCGCTCGGTCTCGGCGGCGACGACTATATCACAAAGCCGTATCATATTCCGGTGCTGATGAGCCGGATTAAGGCCGTTCTGCGGCGGAGCGGCGGGGCCGCGGAGCCGGATGTGACGGAGGCTTTGGGACTGCGCGTCGATATGGCAAAGGGAACCGCACAGACGGAGTCGGGAAAGGTGGAGCTGACACGCAACGAGCTGCAGATACTGGCCTGCCTGATGCGCCGTCCCGGCGAGATTGTCTCCCGCGCGGATTTGATCGAGACGCTGTGGGAGAACCGGATTTATATCGACGACAATACGCTCAGCGTGAATGTGACGCGCCTGCGGAAGAAACTGGAGGAACTGGGACGGCCGGATCTGATTAAGACGCGCCGGGGAATGGGGTATCAGCTATGACATTTCGGGAATATTTGTCGGACCGCATGGAGCGGCTGATTATTGAGACGGTATTCGCCGCCGCCGCGGCAGGATTTCTTGTGGCTGCGGGAACGGCCGCCGGAGTGGTTGTGATTCTTCTGATTGCCTGGCTCGCGACTGCGGTCGGTATGCTGCTTTTTGACTACTATCAATGCCGGATACGACTGCAGGAGCTTTGGGCCGTGATGGACGGCCTTGATGAAAAGTACCTGTTTGCGGAGTGTGTGACAAAAGGGCGCAGCATCTACGAGCGCAAACTGCTGGAACTGAGCCGCAGAGCGGGAAAATCAATGATCCGCGCCGTCTCGGACGCGCGGGAGGCGCAGAGGGAATACCAGGAGTATGTCGAGAGCTGGGTGCATGAGATCAAAACTCCGATGACCGCGGCGGAGCTTGTCTGCCGCAATGCGGATGCAAAAACGCGGCAGAAGCTTTTGCCGGAACTCGCACAGATACAGGCCCATGTAGAGCGGGCTTTATTTTATGCGCGGGCGGGGAGTGCGGAAAAAGACATCCTTGTCCGGGAGGTCGACCTTGCGGAGGTCGTTGCGCAGGCAATTGGAAATCATCGGATGCTGCTTATCGAGAGCGGTATTCGGGTCGAAACGGAACAGATCGAACAGAACGTGTATACCGATGCAAAATGGGCAGCCTTTCTTCTGGGACAGCTTTTGCAGAATGCGGCGCGGTACCGGAGCGAACATCCCGTGGTTACGCTGTCTGGAAGGCAGCTTGGGAAGCAGGTGCAGCTTGCGGTATCGGATAACGGCATCGGGATTCCCGCCCACGAGCAGCCGCGTGTGTTTGACAGAGGCTTTACGGGACAGAACGGGCGGGCGCGCGGCGGTTCGACGGGAATGGGGCTTTATCTCTGCCGCAGGGTGGCCGGCTGTCTGGAGGCAGACCTGTGGCTCTCCTCGGAGGAGGGCCGTGGTACGACGGTCACGATCACGTTTCCCGCGAAAGAAAACCTTACAAAACTGTAAGAAAAATCAATGAAAGATCGATACAAAGGGCGCCGCTTCTGATGTATCATGGCATCACAGGCAAAGGAGGCGGATATATGCTACAGGTAAAAGACATTGAGAAATATTACGGGAGTAAAAACAACGTCACAAAAGCGCTGGACCGGGTCAGTTTTGATGTGGAGGACGGGGAGTTTATTGCGATTATGGGGGCATCGGGCAGCGGTAAGACGACGCTGCTTAACTGCATTTCCACGATAGACACGGTGAGTGCGGGAGATATTTTTTTAGACAGTGAGAATATCGCACAGCTGGCAGAAACGGAGCTGGCGCGGTTCCGCAGGGAGCGGCTCGGCTTTGTGTTTCAGGATTTCAATCTGCTCGACACGCTGACAATTGAGGAGAACATCGGGCTTGCGCTTTCCATCAATCATGCCGATGCGCACAGGGTGCAGCGTCAGGTGCGGGAAGTGGCGGAGCGGCTTGGCATCGGCGATATTCTTGAAAAATTCCCTTATCAGGTCTCGGGCGGGCAGAAGCAGAGGGCGGCCTGCGCGCGGGCGATGGTTGCGGGGCAGTCGCTGATTCTGGCCGACGAACCGACCGGGGCGTTAGATTCAAAGGCGTCGAAAAATCTGCTGGAGATCATGACGGAAATGAATCGGGGCATGGGCGCCACGATTCTGATGGTAACGCATGATGCCTACAGCGCCAGTTATGCGAAGCGGGTGCTGTTTTTAAAGGACGGGCGTATTTTTAACGAGCTGCTGCGCGCAGAGCGGCAGCGGCCCGTATTCTACCACGAGATTCTTGATGTGCTTGCGCTGTTGGGAGGTGATGTCAGTGACGTTATCTGAGTTATCCCTGCGGAATGCAAGGCGTCAGGCGAGGGACTATCTGGTCTATTTTGTGACGATTATTATGGCGGCGGCGCTGATCTATGCGTTCAGCGGCCTGGCGTTTTCGGAGGAGATTGAGACGTTGGCGAAAATGATGGAAATGCTGCCGGTCACAATCGGTTTTGCAAGCATTGTAGTGGTCTGTATCATCGGGTGGCTGGTCTCCTACACGACGAATTTTATGTTGAACCGGCGCAGCAGAGAACTGGGCACCTATATTCTGATCGGTATTGAGAACCGGCAGGTGGCGAAACTGTTTTTTCTGGAGAATCTGGCGGTCGGAGGCTGCGCGATGGCGGCCGGCATTCTGCTCGGGAATCTGATGCTTCAGGCGCTGCGGGCGATTCTGATGGCAATGTTCGGAATCGCATACACGTTTTCGTTTGCATTTTCCATAAAATCGGTTGCCGCGACGCTGGTCTGTTTCGGATTTATTTATCTTTTCGCGCAGCTAAAGAGCCGCAGGCGCATTCGCACGATGAAAATATATGACCTGATTTATCTTGACAGGCAAAACGAGGAGGCGGTATTTCAAACGAGCGGGAAAAGACGGCGCATTTTTATCGTGTCGATTGTGTTTGGGGTGCTCGGCACATTCTTTCTTGTTATGGGAGACTGGCTTTTTGCAATGCTTGGCGCGGCATGTGTTATCGTATTTCTCTACGGCTTTTTCTTAAGCTTCGCCTCCGGTGTTCCCGCTTTTTTTGACCGGCGTCCGGAGAAAAAGTACCGCGGACAGACGCTGCTTGTGTTCCGCACGCTCACGGCAAAGCTTGCGACAATGGGAGTCGTGATGGCGACGATTTCCCTGCTGTTTACCGCCACCCTGATCGCGGAAGGCTCCGGGCAGGTGTTTCATGCGCTGTTTAAAAACCGCGCGGCGTGGAACAGTTTTGATCTTCTGATCGGGACCGAGGACGAGGGCGGAATCGATGCGCGTTATCTGGATTATATCAAAAAGGAAATTCCGGTGAGGGGCGAGCTGGAATATGCGGTCTATCGGGGAGACAATCTGCAGGTGACGGAATATATCGAGAAAAATGCGAAATATTACCGCTATTATGACTGCGACGGGCTGATGCGGTACAGCGACTATCGTGCGCTGCGCGCGATGCTGGGGTATCCGGAGGTTACGCTTGCGCAGGGACAGTATCTGATTCACTGTAAGTATTATCTCGGTGATATTATGAAGGCATACACGCAGTCGGTTACCGTGAGCGGAAATACGCTCGCGCCGGGCGGCGTTTACACGGAAATGCTTGCGCAGGACGGATGGGACGTCAACGGGGCGGGATTTATCCTGGTGGTCCCTGACGAGGCGGCGGAAAATAGTGCGGTCCGGCACCACATGTATGTGGCAATGACGGAGCAGCCGGTGAGCGAGGAGCAGTTTGCCGTACTCGAGACAATCCGGGATGAAAAGAACTGGGAAGCGGGGCAGTACTACAATTATGATAATCTGTGTGCAAAATCAGTGGAGGAGAAGGACGTAGCCGTACAGACGGCGATTGTTGTGCTGCCATTGTATTATCTGGCTTTAGCGCTGACAATGACGGCGGCGACGATTTTGACGATTCAGCAGCTTGCCGAGACAGAGCGTTACCGGCGCCAGTTTGCGCTTCTGGCGAAACTCGGAGCGGACCCGCGCGGGCTTGCGGGCGCGCTGAAATGGCAGCTGGCGATCTATTACGCGATGCCTGCCGTGCCGCCGATTCTCATCGGCATACCGTTTATCATAAATCTGGGGAATTCGGTGGAGGCCGGAGTTATGGTCGGAACGAGTCATCCCGCCGTGATTGCGGGGACGTCGCTCGGTTTGTTTTTCCTGATCTACCTGGTCTACATCCTGCTGGCGTATACGAGTCTGAGGCGGACCGCCCTGCCCGGTTGACGGAGGCCCCGCGATAAAGTATAATCGGGGGTATAAAGAATACGTTGTAACTATTGCGCCTGCGGCACGGCGTACGCCGTACGCACGAGTCTGCAGGCTGCGGGAAAGGTGTGGTAATTCGTATGTTAAAAGACAAAGTTGCGGTCGTGACGGGCGGCACGAGGGGAATCGGTTTTTCAGTGGTAAAGAAATATCTGCAGAACGGTGCGAAAGTCGTGCTGTTCGGCTCGAGACAGGAGACGGTGGATGCGGCGCTTGCGCAGCTTGCCGGGGAGAATCCGGCGTGGGAGGTTACGGGGATGTGCCCGAAGCTGACGGACGCGGGAGAGGTGGAGAAGGCGATTCTTGCGGTGAAGGAGAAGTACGGCAGGATTGACATCCTGGTAAACAATGCGGGCATCTCGCAGAGCACGCCGCTGTGCGATTACACGACGGAAGAGTTTGACAAGATTATCGATCTGAATGTCAAGGCGTTGTTTTATGCGATTCTCCCGACGGTACGCATTATGAAGGAGCAGGGCGGCGGATGCATCATCAACACCAGCTCGATGGTGGCAATGAACGGACAGCAGAGCGGCGTCGGTTATCCGACCAGCAAGTTTGCGGTAAACGGCATCACGATTTCCCTTGCGCGCGAGCTCGGCAGAGACCATATCCGTGTCAATGCGGTGGCTCCGGGCGTCACGAGAACCGACATGGTGGCGGCGCTTCCGGCGGATATGGTACAGCGGATTTCGGCGCAGATACCGCTCGGCAGACCGGGCGAGCCGGAGGAGGTTGCGGACGCGTTCGTATTTCTCGCGAGCGATATGGCGAGCTATGTGACGGGCGAAGTGTTGTCCGTGGACGGAGCGACGCGGATTTAAGACAGACTTTCCCGGATCTGAATATTCAGTTCCGTCAGAACCGCAGATTGTGCCGGGAGCACCCCGGTCAGCAGGTAATCCACGAGCAGGGTGAGCGATTTTGCACCCTGCTCTTTTGGCTGCTGACAGATCGTGGCCGAGATCACCCCCTGCGCCAGCATTTCCCTGGTTTTTGGGAGCGCATCGAATGTGACGATTCTGGGAGGCGCGGGCAATCCGGCATCCAGCACGGCGCGGCAGCCGCCGTGGACGCCCGCGGCCGTAAAATAGAGCGCGGAAAGCGTCGGATGCGCGGCGAGCAGGGAGCTGACGGCCTCATAGCTTTTGTAATCGTCGTCGTCGTTTACCGTGACGGCGGCGACATGCAGGCCCTCATGACCGTCCGCGATAAAGTCCCGGAGGCCGCGGATACGCTCCTCGTGACACAGAACATTGCGGGAACCGGTGATAATGCCGATTTCGGCGCTGTCCCCGGTCAAAAGCGAGAACAGCTCCCCGGCAGTCCGGCCGCATTTATAGTAATCGCTGCCGACATAGGCGATGCGCCGGGAATCCGGCAGATCTGTGTTGACGGTGACACAGGGAATCCCCTTTTCCGAGAGCTCGTCAATCTTTTTGCGGACGGCGTCGTCATTGAAGGGGGACAAAATCAGTCCGTGGATTCCGGCAGCGGCAAGCTCGTCGATTGCGGCAAGCTGAACCGTATGGTCAAAGGAAATGCGTCGCTCCTCTACCGTACAGCCATAGACGGACAATTCCTCAAGCTTGTGCAGCAGTCCTTCCATAACCTCGTCGAAAAAGGGATTGTCTGCGCCGAAGAGCAGAACACCGATTCTTAATTTTTTCTTCTGGGCGGCGAGCGCGATACCGGCCTTATTCGGCTGATAGTTTAAAAGCTTTGCGATCTCAAGTACCTTCTCGGCGGTTTTTTCATTTACGGCGCCCCGGCGATTCAACACGCGGTCGACGGTGCCGCGCGAAACGCCGGACAGCTCTGCAATCTCTTTTATTGTCGCCATGCAAAATGCTCCTTTTTCTCTGTAAAATCTCCATATGCACATCGAAAATCCGATGTGGGAATCTCGAATAAAAATAGCACATAATCCTTGCGCATGTCAACCGATGTGCATGGGCACGGCAGGCGGATAGTTTTCGAAAAGTCTATTGAAAAAAGCCCGTCTGCGTTGTATGATACAGATAACGTGCACGGGCACGCAGATGCGGATTGCCGACGCCGCATCCGGGACCGCGGAAGCGGCGGCAGATTTCAAAAGGAGAAGGATATGCTGTACATAGGAATTGATTTGGGGACATCGGCGGTAAAGCTGCTGCTGATGGACGGAGACGGAACCGTAAAAAATATCGTATCGCGGGAATATCCGCTGGAATTTCCGCATCCGGGCTGGTCCGAGCAGCGTCCAAAGGACTGGTACCGGGAGACGATGCAGGGCATAAAGGAGCTGCTGCGCGGATTTTCCGGTGATGATGTGGCCGGGATCGGGTTCGGCGGACAAATGCACGGGCTGGTGATTTTGGATGCGGACGATAACGTCATACGTCCGGCGATTCTCTGGAATGACGGGAGATGCGGTGAGGAGTGCGCGTATCTGAACGAGGAAATCGGCAGGCAAACGCTGTCGGCGTACACGGCAAACATTGCATTTACCGGGTTTACCGGGCCGAAGCTCCTCTGGCTGAAAAAGCATGAACCGGAAAATTTTGCCCGGATAAGAAAGATGATGCTGCCGAAAGACTACCTTGTATACCGGCTGACCGGGGCGCACTGTACGGATGTCTCGGATGCGTCCGGCACGCTGCTGCTCGACGTGAAAAACCGCAGATGGTCGAAAGAGATGTGCGGAATCTGCGGGATTGCCGAAGCGATGCTGCCGAAGCTGTACGAGAGTTACGAGTGCGTCGGGACGGTTCTGCCCGAAATTGCATCGGAGCTTGGCATCCGGGCGGGAGTGAAGGTGGCCGCAGGCGCGGGAGACAACGCGGCGGCAGCCGTGGCGACGGGAACCGTGGGAGACGGCCGCTGCAATATTTCACTCGGCACCAGCGGGACGATTTTTATTTCTTCGGCAAAGTTCGGCGCCGATAAAAACAATGCGCTGCACGCGTTCTGCGACGCGAACGGGGCGTATCACCTGATGGGCTGTATGCTCTCTGCGGCATCGTGCAACAAATGGTGGACGGATGCGATTCTTGGCGCAAAAGATTACGGAAAGGAGCAGGCGCGGATCGCGGCGCTTGGGGAGAACCACGTGTACTATCTGCCCTATCTGATGGGGGAGCGCTCTCCCCACAACAATCCGAACGCACGGGCGGCGTTTATCGGGATGACGATGGACACCACAAGGGAGGATATGACCCAGGCGGTGCTGGAGGGCGTGGCATTTGCGCTCCGCGATTCGTTTGAGGTTGCAAAGTCGCTCGGGATTTCTGTTGAGCGCACAAAAATCTGCGGAGGAGGCGCGAAGAGCCCGCTGTGGAAGCGCATTATCGCAAATGTGCTGAATATAAAAGTGGACGTTCCGGAGACCGAGGAGGGGCCGGCTCTCGGAGCGGCCATGCTTGCGGCGGTCGCAGACGGCGCGTATGCGACTGTGGAGGAAGCGGCCGCAAAGATTGTGAAGGCGGCGGATACGGTGGAGCCGGATGCGGAACTGGCGGGAAAATACGAGGCGCGCTATCGGCAGTTTTGCAATATCTATCCGTCATGTAAGGCACTGTTTGACAAATTAAATAGGCTCTCGGAATTTTGAGCCTGCCAACTAAGATTCACCAGTCGGATGAACCT
>CAJTOI010000001.1:254537-265551 GCA_910577925.1 uncultured Roseburia sp. | reverse complement strand
AAAATGCAGAAGATGTGATCAGAGGGATGAAAAACGTTCATGCGTTTGTCGTGCCGCAACGCTTTTAGGCGTGTACCTGTTATTATACCATACCAAGTGATAACCGGGAACTACAGCATTCCGTCAGATTATGCGCCCGGACGACATATTATACCATACCAAGTGATAACCGGGAACTACAGCATTCAAGTTATAAATGCCCGATAATATCGATTATACCATACCAAGTGATAACCGGGAACTACAGCGCTTCTGTCGGATCATATTTGAAGATAAATATTATACCATACCAAGTGATAACCGGGAACTACAGCGTTTCGCCGGCTCTCACCGTTGCTCGTCAGATTATACCATACCAAGTGATAACCGGGAACTACAGCGCTTCTGTCGGATCATATTTGAAGATAAATATTATACCATACCAAGTGATAACCGGGAACTACAGCTTTTGAGGGTTGCGCTTTCATCGGGTTAAATTATACCATACCAAGTGATAACCGGGAACTACAGCCGTCAAAAGCTGCAAGCCCATTTCAATAAATTATACCATACCAAGTGATAACCGGGAACTACAGCAGCTTAGGTTTATCGTCGTGTGGTCTGATTATTATACCATACCAAGTGATAACCGGGAACTACAGCTAAAGGACGGGTACACCTGGGCTTCTAACAATTATACCATACCAAGTGATAACCGGGAACTACAGCTTCTGTGCAGTTTTAATGCGCTGTAGGCTTGATTATACCATACCAAGTGATAACCGGGAACTACAGCCCTCTGCATTTAACAGGCTTGGGACTGTCTATTATACCATACCAAGTGATAACCGGGAACTACAGCTACTCCATCTGTACTAACGGGCGAAGACGGATTATACCATACCAAGTGATAACCGGGAACTACAGCACGAATGGTTTGGTACAGACATACGATGCAATTATACCATACCAAGTGATAACCGGGAACTACAGCTGCACCACGGAATGTTTTTTTGCCAAACTATTATACCATACCAAGTGATAACCGGGAACTACAGCTATGATGGCGACGCATTTTGACGAACGGGAATTATACCATACCAAGTGATAACCGGGAACTACAGCTAATAACCTTTAATTGATAATCAAGTTCAGATTATACCATACCAAGTGATAACCGGGAACTACAGCAAATAAATGCTGCCTTTACATGAAAGAACAATTATACCATACCAAGTGATAACCGGGAACTACGGCTGCTATGCCGTATAAATACATCGGTCTTCTATTATACCATACCAAGTGATAACCGGGAACTACAGCTCCTCTTGTGTAAATTTTCCAGTCTTCACAATTATACCATACCAAGTGATAACCGGGAACTACAGCTTTTGCTGGGGTTTTTATTTTTAGGCAGATATTATACCATACCAAGTGATAACCGGGAACTACAGCAATAATTTTTGAAGTCGTGGTATGATATATATTATACCATACCAAGTGATAACCGGGAACTACAGCATATGACAAATAATCTGCAAGCGTCCGGCATTATACCATACCAAGTGATAACCGGGAACTACAGCGCCTTGTAGTTTGCCCTATATAGACTTTATATTATACCATACCAAGTGATAACCTGGAACTACAGCTGTAGTTGCCTACTACATATGCAAGTGGTTATTATACCATACCAAGAGATAACCGGGAACTACAGCCGGGAGAAAGCATTTTAAAGGAGTTTGAAAATTATACCATACCAAGAGATAACCGGGAACTACAGCATATTATAATAGCATATTATTACTTAATGTATTATACCATACCAAGTGATAACCGGGAACTACAGCTAGGCGATAGAGGACTCGTGGAAGTCCTCTATTATACCATACCAAGTGATAACCGGGAACTACAGCTTACCCAACGGAGAAATATTAATTAAAATTATTATACCATACCAAGTGATAACCGGGAACTACAGCCATTCCGGGAATATATTGTTCTACGAACTTATTATACCATACCAAGTGATAACCGGGAACTACAGCCATACGGGAAGAACATAGCGAATAAAGCGGATTATACCATACCAAGTGATAACCGGGAACTACAGCGGGGCGCGGCGTGGGTGCAGTATGTATCGATTATACCATACCAAGAGATAACCGGGAACTACAGCATAAGCAGGGAAGAAAATTTGGCTCCGGGAATTATACCATACCAAGAGATAACCGGGAACTACAGCCAGATACTTGCTTCAGGTACTATCGGCAATATTATACCATACCAAGAGATAACCGGGAACTACAGTACATAGGGTTCGAATATCTCCAGCACCCACACATTATGTGGGGAGAGGGCATCTTTAAGGAAGCAGCAGAGACGATACAGGTGCCAACAAGAAAGGGAATAGTACGATAGACACATTATTATAGGTTATTACTATTTGGGCCTCCGTACTGACTCATGATAATCTGCGCAATTTTTGCATTCGGCTGTGTAATATTTACCGGATATTCCAGTCTCTTTTCATAATTCCACATTCAGCAGGCACCTCCTTCCCACGGGAGCGGCTGTTTCGCCCAGGTCCAGAAATTTTCCGGATTGGCTGAATCAACGGTGAGCGGGCCGAACTTTGCGGCGTATGCGTCTAAGGCGCTGCGGCGCAGTTCGATATAATGATTAAAATAGTTGATCGCTTCCATATCATCGGGATGCGTGTCGAGATAGAGCGTGATCTCCACAACGGCAAAGCTGACCATATTAATCCAGTGCATAAGCTGTGCGTGGTTCATCTGATTCAACATCATCTGCGTTTCATCCCCCTTCCTCCAAAAAATGGTTTATCTAATTCCGGAAAAATCGTTCCGACTTCGAGAGCCTTATCCGGATCATATACGGTTGTAAAGTTCTGCCACGGCACATAGGCCATCGCAACCGCAAATTCGGAGTTTTCGTGGACAGAATCCGGCATACAGCCGCAGCCGTGCTTTGTGGATTCCGACATTCCATAAGTTCGCATAGATTTTGACCTCCAACAAGTATTCATAATAAAATATGTATAAGGACAGGGCAAGGTGCATAGGGGCGGAGAGAAGATCAGACGGATTTGCGGGAAGAGACTGAAAAATCCCGGATGTTCGAAGGCGGTTAGCCTTGCAAGTTGGAGGGTTCTGTTATATAATTGCCAGTAGATTTTACACAGGAATGAGGGAGAAACCGATATGAGTAATAAAGTCAGAACAAGATTTGCACCGAGCCCGACAGGGAGAATGCACGTGGGGAACCTGCGGTCGGCGCTGTATGAATATTTGATTGCAAAGCATGCGGACGGCGATTTTATGCTGCGCATTGAGGATACGGACCAGGAGCGCTATGTGGAGGGCGCGGTCGATATCATAAAACGCACCATGGAAAAGACAGGACTCGTTCACGACGAGGGACCGGATAAGGACGGCGGGTACGGCCCCTATGTGCAGAGTGAGCGCATGGCGACCGGAATTTATATGGAATATGCAAAACAGCTCGTCGAGAAGGGAGAGGCGTATTACTGCTTCTGTGATAAGGAGCGGCTGGCGTCGCTGAAAACCGAAGTCGTGGAGGGCAAGGAGATCATCGTCTATGACAAGCATTGCCTCTCGCTTGGCAGAGAGGAAGTGGAGGCAAATCTCGCGGCGGGAAAGCCTTTTGTGATTCGGCAGAACACTCCGAATGAGGGGACTACGACGTTCCGCGACGAGCTGTACGGGGATATCACGGTGGAGAACGCGGAGCTTGACGACATGATTCTGATTAAGTCCGACGGGTACCCGACATACAATTTTGCGAATGTGGTGGATGATCACACGATGAATATCACCCATGTCGTGCGGGGTAATGAATACCTCTCATCGGCGCCGAAATACCAGCGGCTTTACGAAGCGTTCGGATGGGAATCGCCGGTCTATATCCATCTGCCGCTGATCACGGATGAGAACCACAAAAAGCTGTCAAAGAGAAGCGGTCATTCCTCCTTTGAGGACTTGCTGGAGCAGGGCTTTTTGGCGGAGGCGGTCGTCAACTATATTGCGCTGCTCGGCTGGAGTCCGGAGGACAATCGGGAGATTTTCTCGTTAGAGGAACTGGTGCGGGAATTTGACTACCGCAGAATCAGCAAATCCCCGGCGGTTTTTGATTACACAAAGCTCAAATGGATGAACGGCGAGTATATCAAGGCTATGGATTTTGAGCGGTTTTATGAGATGGCAGAGCCGTATCTGAAAAAGGTGATTACAAAAGATCTGGATCTGCGGAAGATTGCAGCGATGGTGAAGACGAGAATCGAAGTATTCCCCGATATTGCGGAGCATGTGGATTTCTTTGAGACACTGCCGGAGTATGACACCGCGATGTATACACACAAGAAAATGAAAACAAACGAGGAGAGCTCTCTTGCGGTGCTGACGGATGTTCTTCCGCTTCTTCGGGCACAGGAGGACTTTTCCAATGATGCGCTTTATGCCGTGCTCCTCTCTTACGTCGAGGAAAAGGGTGTTAAGAACGGCTATGTGATGTGGCCGATCCGCACCGCGGTCTCCGGAAAACAGATGACGCCCGGAGGTGCGACGGAGCTGATGGAGGTTCTCGGCAGAGAGGAGTCCGTCGCCAGAATCGAACAGGGCATTGCGAAGTTACGGAAATAGAGGAAATCTATGAGTTTTAACACATCTCAGCAGACGGCCATCCGCCACGGGGATGGCCCGATGCTTGTTCTGGCCGGCCCGGGATCGGGCAAAACCACTGTTATCACAGAGCGAACCAAATATTTGATTACGGAATACGGAGTAAATCCTGCCAATATACTGGTTGTCACTTTTACGAGGGCGGCCGCCGCAGAGATGAAGGAGCGGTTTTTCCGTCTGATGGGAGGAACGGCCTGTCCCGTGACCTTCGGAACCTTCCATGCGGTTTTTTTTACGATTTTGAAGCACGCATATCATTACCGGGCCGAAAACATTGTCCGGGAAGAGCAGAAATTTGCGTGTATGCGGGAACTGGTGGCAAAACACCGGCTCGAATATGAGGACGAGACCGAATTTATCGCATCGGTGCTCGGGGAAATCGGCATCGTAAAAAATACGGGGATCGCGCTTTCGAACTATTATTCGACGACCTGTGCGGAGGAAATGTTCCGCAGACTGTACGGCGAGTATCACGAATTTTTGTACAAAAACCGCCTGATTGACTTTGAGGATATGCTGGTGTACACGTGGGAGCTGTTTTCGGAGCGGCCGGACATTCTCGCCGCCTGGCAGCAAAAATACCGCTATATCCTGATCGACGAGTTTCAGGACATCAATAAAATGCAGTTTGACGTGGTAAAGCAGCTTGCGGGTAACTCCCGGAATCTCTTTGTCGTGGGGGATGACGATCAGTCCATCTACCGGTTCCGCGGGGCAAAGCCGGAGCTGATGCTGCACTTTAAAGAAGATTTTCCGGAGGCCAAAACCGTGCTTTTGGATGTCAACTACCGTTCCGGGGGACAGATCGTAGCGGGAGCGCTGCGACTGATCTCCCACAATAAGGAGCGCTACGACAAACGCATCCGGGCCGAAAAAGAGTCGGGCCGCGGGATTGAGTATGGTGTTTTTAAGAATCAGCGGGAAGAAAACCTCCGCATTATCCGGGATATCCAGGAGATTGCGGAGCGGGGCGGAAGTTATGCGGACGTGGCAGTCCTGTTTCGGACAAACACGCAGCCGAGGCTTTTGATGGAGCAGCTGCTCGAATACAATGTTCCGTTCCGAACCAGAGATAATGTGCCGAACCTCTACGAGCACTGGGTGGCAAAAGATATTTTTGCCTATATCCGCATTGCGCAGGGGAGTCGGGCCAGAAGTGATTTTCTGCGCATAATGAACCGTCCGAAGCGCTACATTACAAGAGAGTCCCTGGACGAGGACACGGTTGCGTTTGACGTGTGGGAGTGGTATTTCGAGGAACAGCCGTGGGTGGCGCAGCGGATTGCGACGCTGGAGAAGGATATCAGAAAGCTTGGGCGGATGAACCCGTATGCCGCTGTCAATTATATTCGAAAGGGAATCGGCTACGATGAATTCTGCGAGGAATATGCGGATTACAGGCGGATGCGCGCGGAGGATCTGTACGATGTCTTGGAGGAACTGCAGGAGAGCGCAAAGGGATTTGATACGTTTGACGGCTGGTTTGACCACATGGAGCAGTACAGAGAGGAACTGGAGCGGCTGCACAGAGAGGAGGAAACTTCGCGGGATGCGGTAGCGCTTACGACGCTCCACAGCGCAAAAGGGCTCGAATATGAGCATGTGTATCTGGTGGATGTCAATGAGGGGACGATGCCGTATAAAAAGGCCGTTTTGGACCAGGATATCGAAGAAGAGCGAAGAATGTTTTACGTCGGTATGACCCGGGCAAAAAAGAACCTGCATCTTTTCTCGGTTAGAGAGCTGAACGGGAAGGATGCGGACGTGTCGCGTTTCGTCGCGGAGGCGAAGGGACAGGGAGCAGGTAAATAATTTGCATATCTCTATAAGGTGCTGCGTCAGAGAGCCGGCAGGATGCCGGCAGGCCGCCGCAGCGCAAGTTTGCAGCGCGTAGTGTGCGCAACAAACTTGTAATGGCTCACGTGAGAGAGCCGGCAGGATGCCGCAGCGCAAGTTTGCAGCGCGTAGTGTGCGAAGCAAACTTGTAATGGCTCACGTCAGTGAGCCTAGTCCATATCCTCAAATTCGGCTTCGTCTAACAGTTCGTCGAAGCGGTCGGAGACAGCCTCGTACTCCTCGTCGTCTTCGATGTTTTCCAGGGACGGAGTGCCGTCCGCATCCTCGGAATAGCGGTAGATGTATACCTCGCCGTCCTCGTTCGGCTCTCCCGCTTCATCGACGGGGAGAAGTGCGATATAATCGCGCTTGTCCGCGGTAAAGATCGTGAGAATCTCGCATTCTACCTGCGTGCCGTCGTCTAAATCCAGTGTGACAAGAATATCGGCGTCGTCATTTTTTTGGGTGTTGTCTGCCATATGCAAAAACCTTCCTTTTTCTTTTTGATACACGAATCATATCATATCGGACAAGAAAAAACTATACAAAAAATAGAAGAAACGTTATAATAAATTACAGACCGTTAGAGAAAAGTACAAAGGTGGGCAGCATGGGATATCACGTTATAGAAGGAAACTATAAAAAACTGGGGGTACAGCCGGCCGCAGACGGCGTGACCTTTACGTTTGAGGGAGCAAAAGAGGCAGAATGTGCGATTCTGCTGTATGACAATAAGATGCGGATAAAGGAGCGAATCTGTGCTCCCGCGGATTATTGTATGGGAGCGGTGCGCTCCGTCACGGTTCAGGGAATCGATGTGAGGCATCTTGCATATAATTATGAGATAGACGGGAAGATTTGCCCGGATGCCTATGCCACTCGCATTCTTGGCCGGGATAGGTGGGCAGATGCCGGAAGGGCGGAATGGAATTACACCGTGTGCTGCGGCTGCGGGGAGGATGACTTTGACTGGCAGGGGGACAGGCGGCCGGAGATACCGCGTCACCGGATGGTGATGTACAAGCTGCATGTGCGGGGATTTTCTATGGATGCGGGCATCCGCGGCCGGACGCGCGGGACTTTTGCGGCCGTGCGGGAGAAGATTCCTTATCTGAAAGAGCTTGGGATCACGACGGTGGAATTTATGCCGGTGTATGAATTTGAGGAAATCATGCCGAAATCGGGCGCTTTTGTGCCGGAACATCTGCGCTGGCAGAGCAGGGAGGAAGACCTGATCAAGCCGGAACCGGAGCCGGCTGCTTTCGACAAGGTCAATTACTGGGGCTATGCGGAGGGCAGCTACTTTGCGGTGAAAGCTTCCTACGCGGCAGGGGGCAGCCCGGAATCGGAGTGGAAGGAACTGATCCGCGCGCTTCATGCCAATGGCATGGAGTGTGTGATGGAGGTGTATGTCTCCGAGAATATGAACCAGAATATTATTCTGGAAGCGCTGCGCTACTGGGTGCGGGAGTATCATGTGGACGGCTTTCATCTTCTGGGGGAGAATGTGCCGGTCAGTCTGATTACACAGGATGCATGGCTGGCCCGGAGCAAGATTTTTTACAGGAGTTACGGGGAACGCCAGCTTTCGGAGGCGGGGAATTACCCTCATCTGTTTGTTTACAGCGACGAGTATCTCTATCCGGTGCGGAAAATGCTCAACCGCTGCGGCGGCAAGCTGGGCGATTTTATCTGCCAGCAGCGCAAACAGCATGATACGCTCGGCTTTGTGAATTATATTGCGGACAACAATGGGTTTTCGCTGATCGATTTATTTTCCTATGAGGGAAAACACAACGAGGCGAACGGCGAGGACAATTTTGACGGAAATAACTGGAACTACAGCAACAACTGCGGTGCGGAGGGCAGATCAAACCGGCGCGGCGTAAAAGAGCAGAGAGAGCGGCAGCTCTGCAATGCGTTTGTGATCCTGTTCTGCGGGCAGGGAGTTCCGCTGCTCTATTCCGGGGATGAGCTTGGAAATACACAAAACGGCAACAACAATGCCTATTGTCAGGACAATCCGGTCGGCTGGGTGAACTGGAGAAAAGGAGGCAAATACGCGTGGCTTACGGACTTCGTAAAGAAGATCGCTGCTTTTCGGCAGGCGCATCCGGGAATCGGAGCCGAGGAACCGAAGAAGCTTTCCGATTTCAAGAGAAAGGGCTTTCCGGATTTGTCATACCACGGGGAGAGCGCGTGGGTTTCGGAATTTCCGGGAGAGGAACAGGCAGTGGGAATGATGTACTGCGGCGCTTATGCCGCGCGGGAGGACGGCAGTGAAGATGACTTTATATACATCTGCTATAATTTCCGCAGCGGAATCAGCAGACTGGCGCTGCCGAAGCTGCCGGCCAAAAAGACCTGGCGCATTGTCGTGGATACTTCCCGGGGACATGAGGCCTTTCTGGAGAAAGAGGAACCTTTCGGAGGGGCACAGATAACGATCCGGGGGCAGTCGATTATGATTTTAACAGGAAAGTAATAAAGGGGACAGGTAATGAAAGTTTGGAAACATTTTTGTACGATCACGCATCACAGATATCTGGTAATGCGCGGCTGTTTTGCCGTGGGGCTTTATAAACAGGGGCTGCTCCATGATTTGTCCAAATATACCCCCGCAGAGTTTCTCGTGGGCTGCAGATATTACCAGGGAGACAGGAGTCCCAACGATGCGGAGCGCAGAAGCCGCGGATATTCGTCGGCATGGCTGCATCACAAAGGCCGCAACAGGCATCATCTGGAGTACTGGATTGATTACGGCGTACCGGAGGGGGACGCGCGCAGGGGCCTGTGCGGCATGAGGATGCCCGTAAAGTATGTCGTGGAGATGTATGTGGACCGGGTTTCGGCGTCCAAGAATTATCAGAAGGAGCGCTATACCGATGAGAGTCCGCTTGCATATTACGAAAAGGGCAGGCCGTTTCATCTGCTGCACGAGGATACGATGGCGCTGATAGAGCTGTTGCTTGTCATGCTTGCAAAACGCGGCGAACCGGCGGTAAACCGCTTTATCCGCCGGCGGCTGCTGCGCGGAAAGGTGCCCTATGAGCGCGCATATCTTGAGAAATGCATCCGCGCTCTAAAGAGATAAAGGTACAAAAGCGAAATAATAAAGGGGGAAAAGCACGGAAAACGCGGCCGTGACATAGAATAGTACCAAGAAAGCTTTTAAGGTGCGTTTTGAAAACATTTCTGACTCCCTTTACGAATGAACAGGAGAATGAATGCCTGCAGCGAATAAAGCAAGGCGACCTTGAGGCAAAAAAAGAGATGATTCTCAGAAATATGCGCCTTGTGGCGCATGTTGCGAAGAAATACCAAAATTCGGAAGAGGATATGGAGGATTTGATTTCAATCGGGACAATCGGGCTGATTAAGGCAATATCCACTTATCGGGAGGACTACGGAAGCCGACTTGCCACCTACGCCGCGAGGTGCATCGACAATGAGCTGCTGATGCACTTTCGGGCGAAGAAAAAACATTCAAGAGAGGTGTCGCTGTACGAACCGATCGGCACGGACAAAGAAGGAAACCAGATTCATCTGCTGGACATCGCGGGCTGCGAGGATGTGGACGTGGTGGAGGAGATGGAGCAGGAGCGGAAAACCAGATGTGTGATGGAACTTGTGCCGAAGGTGCTCGAGGAGCGGGAGCGCTACATTATCGTCAGCCGTTACGGATTGTTTGGCCGCAAGGCCATGACCCAGCGGGAAATTGCAAAGACCCTTGAGATTTCCCGTTCCTATGTCTCACGCTTAGAAAAGCGGGCGCTGCAGAAGCTCCGCCAGGCATATTCCGAAAAAAACCTTTTCACAGGATAAAAAATGTAGTATAATTATTGTCAGACACCGGTCACATCAAGGGGCCGGGGTCATCTTTTATCAAATTGATATCTTATCAGGCAGTGTTCGACTGCAATTTTCCGGCAAATCATTTGAAATAAACAGGAAAAGGAGTGATACGTTGTACAGTATTGTTGCGACGGCGATTATTCATGGGATTAAAAGCATTCCGGTCTACGTGGAGGCGGATATCTCGGAAGGTATGCCGATGCTTGAGATGGTGGGATTTCTTGCTTCCGAAGTCAAGGAGGCAAGGGAACGGGTGCGCACGGCGCTGCGCAACAGCGGTTATCTGATGCCTGCCAGGCGGATTACGATTAATTTTACCCCGGCCAACATACGAAAATCCGGTTCGGGCTTTGATCTGCCGATGGCGCTTGCCATTTTAGTGGCGATCCGCGCGCTTCCGCAGGAGTGTCTCGCGGACACGTTTGTAATCGGGGAAGTGGGGCTCAACGGAAGGGTGCAGCCGGTGCGCGGCGTTCTGCCTATGGTGGCCGAGGCAAAGGAGCGGGGACTTTTGCGCTGTATTGTCCCGCGCGAAAACCGGAGGGAGGCGTCGCTTGTGACGGGGATTTCGGTACTTGCGGTTGCCAGTATTGAGGAGGCGGTTCTGCGTCTGCGCGGGGGCG
>CAJTOI010000001.1:10644-254527 GCA_910577925.1 uncultured Roseburia sp. | reverse complement strand
ACAGGGAGCCGTATGCCAATAATATAGAAGAAACGCAGGAGCCGGAGGCGGTGCTGGATTTTGCGGAGGTGAGCGGTCAGCACGTGGTAAAGCGCGCCTGCGAGACGGCGGTCAGCGGGATGCACAATCTGCTGCTGATCGGGCCGCCGGGGGCAGGGAAAACGATGATCGCCAAACGGATTCCGACAATCCTGCCGGATTTGGACGACAGGGAACAGATGGAGCTGACAAAAATATACAGTGTCAGCGGAAATCTTGTCGAACAGAACGGTCTGATAAAAAGGCGGCCGTTTCGGGCGCCGCATCACACCGTCAGTCCGCACGGGCTGGCCGGAGGCGGTGTCCTGCCGAAGCCCGGGGAGATTTCTCTGGCGCACAAGGGAGTGCTGTTTTTGGACGAGCTGCCGGAGTTTTCTCCCAATACGCTGGAGATCCTGCGGCAACCCATGGAGGAGAAGCGGGTGCGCCTGGTGCGCCTGCAGGGAACTTACGAGTATCCGGCCGATTTTATGCTGGTTGCGGCGATGAATCCGTGCAGATGCGGTTACTATCCCGATATGCAGAGATGCAGGTGCTCCCAGAGCGCGATCGAACGGTATCTGGGCAGGATCAGTCAGCCTCTGATCGATCGGATTGACATCTGCGTCGAGGCGGCTGCCCTTGCGTTTCGGGCATTAAACGGCGCGGCAAAGGAAGAGTGTTCCGCGGACATTCGACGTCGGGTGGTGCAGGCGCACGAGATACAGAGGGAGCGCTACCGGGAGGAGACGTTTTGCTACAACAGTCAGATACCGGCGGCGCGGATACGCGAATACTGCGGGCTTTCCGGGGAACAGGAGGCGCGGATGGAACGGCTGTATACAAGTCTTGGGCTTACGGCGCGTACATATCATAAAATATTAAAGGTTGCGCGGACGCTGGCGGATATGGACGGGGAGGACAAAATCGGAGACTGCCATCTGAATGAGGCGGTCTGCTACCGCAGCCTCGACAAAAAATTCTGGGAAAGGCCGTGAGGCGGCAGTGTACCGCACGGTTCGTATTATGGAAGGAAAGGACGTGGTTATCGGAATGAACTATGCATATTGGTTTGCAAATGTTCCGGGGCTGACAAACCGTACAAGGCTTCGGATTTCGTCTGCGGTAAGCGCGGAAGAACTGTTTTTTCTGAGTGAGGGGAGCCTTGCGAAGCTTGCGGGCGTTACGCCGGAGCAGGCCGGGCGGATTGCGGAGAGCCGCGCGCGCCCTGTGGACGCGGGGTATCATGCGATGTGCGCGCAGGGGATTTCCTTTGTATCCCTCGAAGACGAGTCCTACCCGAAGAAGCTGAGGCAGATACCGGATCCCCCTTACGGCATTTATGTGAGAGGGCCGCTGCCGGAATCGGGGCGGCCTGCGGTAGCGGTCGTGGGTGCGCGCATGTGTTCGGAATACGGCAGGCACGCCGCATCGGAGCTGGGACGAAAGCTCGCGGCGTACGGGATCTGTGTGGTCAGCGGCATGGCCAGGGGGATTGATGCGGCGGGACATCAGGGGGCGGCGGATGCGGATGGGATTACCTGTGCGGTGCTGGGGTGCGGGGTTGACATCTGCTATCCGAAATCAAACAGAGAGCTGTATGGCAGGATTTTAGAGCGGGGCTGCGTGCTGTCGGAGTATCCGCCGGGGACGCCGCCCGCTGCGGCCCATTTTCCGGCCAGAAACCGTATCATTGCAGGGCTCTGCGATATGACGGTGGTCGTCGAGGCGCGGCTGCGCAGCGGTTCCCTGATTACGGCGGACTGCGCGTTGGAACAGGGACGGGATGTCTATGCGGTGCCGGGGAGTATCTACGACCCGCTCAGCGCGGGCTGCAATGATTTGATCCGCCAGGGCGCGGGCATGATTTCCGATTTGGATGACTTTGCTGCCGGTATCGTTTCACACGGAAACGACATGTGTAATAAAAAAGAGCCGGAAAAAATATTACTTGAAAAAGAGGAACGCTTGGTGTATAGTTGTGTAGATTTACGACCGAAAAGTATGGAGGAAATCCTGTCGGAGAGCGGGATAAAACTGCGCAGACTGCAGCAGATCCTGAGTGTTCTGCAGCAGAAAGGGGTTATTGCGGAGATATTTAAAAATTGTTATATCAGAAGAAACTGACATAAAGGAGCGGTAAAAATGGCGAAGTACCTTGTGATCGTGGAGTCCCCGGCAAAAGTAAAGACCATCAAGAAATTTCTCGGAAAAAACTATGAGGTAGTGGCATCGAACGGACATGTGCGTGATTTGCCGAAAAGTCAGATGGGAATTGATTTTGAAAACGATTTCGAACCCAAGTACATTACGATACGGGGAAAGGGGGAAATCCTGGCAAAGCTGCGCAAAGAGGTAAAGAAGGCGGACAAAGTCTATCTTGCAACCGACCCGGACCGCGAGGGGGAGGCGATTTCCTGGCATCTGTCTCAGGCGCTCAAGCTGGACACAAAAGAGGTGCAGCGCATCACATTCAACGAGATTACACAGAGTGCGGTCAAGGCATCCTTAAAACAGCCGCGCAGTATCGATATGAATCTTGTGGACGCACAGCAGACAAGAAGAATTTTGGACCGGATGGTGGGATATCAGATCAGTCCGGTGCTATGGGCAAAAGTGCGCCGCGGCTTGAGCGCCGGCCGTGTACAGTCGGTGGCGCTGCGCATTATCTGTGACAGGGAAGAGGAGATTAACGCGTTTATTCCGGAGGAGTACTGGAGTCTTGAGGCGCGGCTTGCCGTAAAAGGGGAAAAGAAATTGCTGACCGCAAAATTTCAGGGGGATCAAAACGGAAAGCGCACGGTCTCTTCCCGGGAAGAGATGGAACAGGTCATGAATGAAATCCGGCAGGAGACATTCCGGGTACTGGAGGTCAAAAAGGGTGAGCGGGTAAAGAAAGCGCCTCTGCCGTTTACCACAAGCACGCTGCAGCAGGAAGCCTCTAAGGCGCTCAATTTCCCGATTTCCAAGACAATGCGCATCGCGCAGCAGCTGTACGAGGGCGTGAGCGTGAAGGGAGAGGGGACCGTCGGACTGATCACGTACTTGAGAACCGATTCCGTGCGGATCTCGGAGGAGGCGGATGCACAGGCCAGAGCGTATATCACAGAGGCTTACGGTGAGCGCTATGCGGCGACGCAGCATACGGCCAAGTCCGGAGGCGCCAAAATTCAGGACGCGCACGAGGCGATTCGGCCTTCGGATATCAGACGGACACCGGCCGCGGTCAAAGAGTCTCTGACGAGAGACCAGTTCCGTCTGTATCAGCTGATCTGGAAGCGGTTTGCGGCAAGCCGGATGTCGTCTGCGGTCTATGAGACGACCAATGTAAAAATCAGTGCGGGGACTTACCGGTTTGGAGTGGCGGCGTCAAAGATCGCGTTTGACGGGTTTATGTCGGTGTACACGAGTGACGAGGATGAAAAAGAGGAGCGGAACCTGCTGCTTGGAAGTATTGACGAAAACACAGTGCTGTCCCTGAAAGAATTAGAGGAAAAGCAGCACTTTACACAGCCGCCGGCGCACTATACGGAGGCCTCTCTGGTAAAAACGATGGAAGAGCTTGGAATCGGGAGGCCGAGCACCTATTCGCCGACCATCACGATACTTCTGGGGCGGCGCTATGTGGTAAAGGAGACGAAAAACCTCTATGTGACGGAGCTTGGAGAAGTGGTAAACCAGATCATGAAGGAATCGTTTCCGAGCATTGTGAATGAACGGTTTACCGCGAACATGGAGTCGCTGCTAGACAGCGTAGGAGACGGAGAGGTGGGCTGGAAAGCGGTCGTGCGCAATTTCTATCCGGATTTGAAAACGGCGGTAGATGCCGCGCAGCAGGAGCTGGAAAAGATTAAAATCGAAGATGAAGTGACGGATGTCGTCTGCGAGCTCTGCGGCCGCAACATGGTGGTGAAATACGGCCCGCACGGGAAATTTCTTGCGTGCCCGGGATTCCCGGACTGCCGGAATACCAAACCTTACCTTGAGAAAATCGGCGTTCCCTGTCCGAAATGCGGAAAGGAGATCGTGCTGCGCAAGACAAAAAAAGGCAGGAAATACTATGGCTGTGAGGATAATCCGGAGTGCGATTTCATGAGCTGGTCGAAGCCTGTCGCCGAAAAGTGCCCCAAATGCGGCGGGTATATGGTCGTCAAAGGCAGCAAGACCGTTTGTGCCGACGCACAGTGCGGTTACGCGGCAGCGGATAAAACTGCTGAAAATAAAGAGAATTGAGAGAAAAGTAGGCGAAATATTGCCAAAATATTGAATTTTCAGAATAAACATGTTAAAATATAAATCACAGTGAAAAACAGTTCTGATTCGATAGGAGGCACGGCCATGAGCGTACAATTATTAGATAAAACCAGAAAAATCAATAAATTACTGCACAATAACAATTCTTCCAAGGTGGTATTTAATGATATCTGTGATGTGCTCAAAGAAATTCTGGAATCGAACGTTCTTGTGATCAGCAAAAAGGGAAAGGTGTTGGGCGCCGGTGTCTGCAGGGGTGTGGACGAGATACGGGAGCTGATTGCGGATGAGGTGGGGGGATTTATAGATCCGCTGCTCAATGAGCGGCTGCTTGGGATTTTGTCCACAAAGGAGAACGTCAATCTGGAGACGCTGGGCTTTGTGGATGACATAAAAAAATATACGGCGATTATCACGCCGGTTGATATTGCGGGGGAGCGGCTCGGGACGCTGTTTGTCTACCGGCAGGACAGCCAGTATGATATTGACGATATTATTTTAAGCGAGTATGGGACAACCATTGTAGGCCTTGAGATGATGAGATCCGTGAATGAGGAAAATGCGGAGGAGACCAGAAAGATACAGATCGTCAAGTCGGCGATCGGCACACTGTCTTTCTCGGAGCTTGAGGCGATTACGCATATTTTCGATGAGATGGACGGCAGGGAGGGAATCCTTGTGGCGAGCAAGATTGCGGACCGTGTAGGGATTACCCGCTCCGTGATTGTCAACGCACTGCGCAAATTCGAGAGCGCCGGCGTGATTGAGTCGAGATCCTCCGGCATGAAGGGGACATATATCAAGGTTTTGAATGACGTAGTCTTTGACGAACTGGATAAAATTAAAAAACAGAACCAAAAAAAGTAAAAAAAATGGCGAAAAATACCGATAGGACTTACAGATATTTGTAAGTCCTGTTTTTTTGTGCTTTTTTTTAGCCGGAACGCATAGGAAAAAAGTAGCAGTGAAGGGAAAAGTTTGAAAGGGGGATTGCCGGCATGGCTGCAACTACCAAATAAAGTATACGGAAAGGGATATATGCAAAGATGTAGTAGCTGATTTCCTGAAATTCTACAACATCATGTAAAAATCGTCAAAAAGTACTTGTTTTTTTTCAAACATACTTTATAATTAAGAAAGGTATTTCTGCTAATTTGCAATAATGTGTAGAACGATGGAAGATGAAAGGAGACGAGGGATGTTTACCACGGACGCATTTGACTATATTAATATCATGGATAAGGCGGCGGATGCGAGCTGGCTTCGCGAAAACGTGATCGCGAACAATCTTGCGAATGTAGATACACCGGGTTATAAGAGACAGGACGTGGCGTTCTCCGGGATACTTGAGCGGGAATTGGGAAAGGGAAAATACGCTCAGACGCTTGCAAAGCGTGTGCGGGGAATGAATACCCGTCTGGATGATCTGACGGTGGAGTCCTATACGGATGCCGCCAATTATTCTTATCGTCTGGATAAGAACAACGTAGATGTGGATACGGAGAACGTTGAGCTTGCCAGTGAACAGTTAAAATATCAGCTTTTGACAAATTCTATCAGCAGCGAATTTAAACGCCTGCAGACAGTTTTGAAATAGGAGGTAGATTATGGGATTATTTCAGGCATTTAATATCAGTGCCACCGGCATGACGGCGGAGCGGTTCCGCATTGACACGATCGCGCAGAACGTTGCGAACGTAAACACGACGCGCACCGAGGACGGAACGCCTTACCGGCGCAAAATCGTGACTTTTGCGGAGAAGACGGTAACGCCTTTTACACAGTATTATGAGTCTGCCAGAGCGCGGGCGGTCGGAAACGGAGTAAAAGTGGTCTCGGTGAAAGAGGACACGGAGACGGAACTGCGGATGGTGTATGATCCGTCACATCCCGATGCGGACGAAAACGGCTATGTGTTTTATCCCAATGTCAACACGGTGACGGAGATGACGAACCTGATTGATGCCACGAGGGCATATGAGGCAAATACGACAGCGTTCAACGCGAGCAAGAGCATGGTGCAGGCGGCGCTCAAAATTGGGGAATAGTTTTTGACGATCGCTAATATGATACAGAAGTGAGGAATGAGAGATGGATGTGAGTATATTGACAGGAGTTACCCGTGCGGATTATATGGACGCGGTTTCACAGCGCACACTGCTGGCGGATGATGCGGACCGGACGTTTGATTCAGTGCTGTCTTCTGCGCTTGAGATGCTGAATGAGACAAACAGTCTGCAGAACAGTGCGGAATCGGAGAAGATAAAGTTCGCGCTGGGGCAGGCGGACAACCCGCATGACATGCAGATCGCGGAGGCGAAGGCGCTCTCGGCACTTCAGTATACAACTGCGGTGCGGGACAAGGCGTTGGAAGCATACAAAGAAATCATGAACATGCAGATTTGATGAATGGAGTCGTAAAACATGCCAGAACAGATTCAAAAAGTTTTAAATCAGATTGTTGAGTGGTGGAAAAAGTTTAACACGAAGCAGAAGATCGTACTTGGAAGCATCACGGGAGCGATTCTGCTGGCGCTTGTGATACTGGCGCTTGTTGTCAGTACGCCGGTGATGGTGGAGCTGGTAAGATGTGAGACGACGGCCGACGCGAGCAAAGTAAAAGAGATGCTGGAGTCGGACGGGTCGATTGAGTACGAGCTGTCGCAGGACGGTCTGACGTTTCTTGTGAATGAGAAGCATGAGATTGCGGCCAACTTCCTTCTTGCCGATAACGGGATCCCCAGCAGCGGCTACGGCATTGAGAATGTTTTTGAAGGCGGTTTCAGCTCCACGGAAGCGGATAAGACCAAGCGCTACGAGCGGTATCTGGAGGAGCATTTTGCGGAGCATTTGGCGACGCTTGCCAATGTTGAGACGGCAACGGTCGATCTGGATATCCCGAATGACGACGGAACGATTTTGGCGCGGGAGCAGGAAGCATTTGCGGCGGTAATCCTCACGCTCTCAGGGGAAATGACGGAGGAGCAGTCGGCTGGGGTTGCGCAGTTTATCGCGACACAGATCGGAAATAAAAGCACGGACAACATTTTGATTCTGGATTCGGAGTCGAATGTCCTGTTTTCCGGCGGGGACAGCAATACGGTGATGGGAACGGCGAGCAGCCAGCTTTCCCTTCAAGAGAAGAAAGAAAACCTGATCAAGAGCGAGATAAAGGATGTGCTGGTAGGCGGTTCACTGTATGACCATGTTGAGATTGCGCTGAATCTGGATGTGGATTTTGACACTAAGAGAGAGACTTCCAGAGAGTTTTCTGCACCGGATGGGCAGACCAACGGGATGATCGGCGAGCAGAGTACATACGAATCGAACAGTGTAGGGGGCGCGGCTGCCACGCCGGGAACCGACCCGAACGACGATACCACCTATACGCTGGAGGATAACGAATATACGGAGTCGAATGTCACGGACCAGACGACCGTGTATCAGAACAACGAAAAAGTGACCGATATTCAGTCGTCGCCGGGCAAGGTAAATGTCGAGGATTCTTCGATTGCGATCGTGGCAAAAAATTATGTGGTTTACGACGAGGATACGCTGCGGGAATCAGGCGCGCTTGCGGATATGTCTTTTCAGGAGTATATCGCGGCGAACAGCGCTCCGGTCCGCATGGACGTGGACGAAGATTACTATACGATGATTGCAAATGCGACCGGCTTTCCGGCGGAGAGTATCAGCATTATCGCATATACGGAACCGATGTTCCAGTATTCTACCGGAGGAAGAACTTTCTCCGACTATCTGCAGATTGCGCTGACGGTGATTATCCTTCTGCTTTTGGGATTCGTGGTGTTCCGCGGTACCAGAAAAGACAAGGAAGCAGAATACGAGGAAGAACTTTCCGTGGAGAGCCTGCTTGAGTCGACCAGAGAGAATCAGGATCAGATGGCAGACATCGGATATAATGAGAAATCTGAGACGAGGCTTCTCATTGAAAAATTTGTAGAGGAAAATCCAGAGGCCGCTGCGTCATTGCTGCGCAACTGGCTGAATGAGGAGTGGGAATGACCTATGGCAGCAAAAAAAGATGAAAACTTCAACGGGCTTCAGAAAGCGGCAATTTTATTGATAGCATTAGGGCCCGAGCGGTCGGCAGACGTGTTTCGCCATCTGAAAGAAGACGAAATCGAAGAGCTCACGTTGGAAATTGCAAATACGAGAAGTGTTTCGCCGCAGGTGAAGGAAGATATTCTGAATGAGTTCTATCAGGTCTGCCTGGCTCAGCAGTATATCGCGGAAGGCGGTATCGGTTATGCGAAGGAGCTGCTGGACAAAGCGCTCGGAAACGAGCGGGCGCAGGAAGTCATTACAAAACTTACGGCATCGCTGCAGGTGCGGCCGTTTGAGTTTGTCAGAAAGACGGATCCGAGCCAGCTGTTAAACTTTATTCAGGATGAGCATCCGCAGACGATCGCAATGATTCTGTCGTATCTGACGGCAGCACAGGCGTCTATGGTGCTCGGAGCGCTTCCGCCCGAGAAACAGGCGGATGTGGCGAAGCGTATCGCGATGATGGACCGCACATCCCCGGATGTCATCAAGGAGGTGGAGCGTGTGCTTGAACGGAAACTGGCATCACTGGTAAATCAGGATTACACGATTGTCGGAGGTGTGGATGCAATCGTAAACATCTTGAATACCGTAGACCGTTCCACGGAGAAGCATATTATGGAATCTCTGGAAATCGAAGAGCCGGAGCTGGCGGACGAGATTCGAAAGAAAATGTTCGTATTCGAAGATATCCTGCTGCTGGACGACCGCGCGATTCAGAGAGTGCTGCGTGATGTGGATAATTCGGACCTCGGTGTGGCGCTTAAGGCTGCGAACGAGGAAGTTCAGAATGTGATCTTTAAAAACCTGTCGAAGCGCCTTGCTGCTATGATTAAGGAAGATATGGAATTTATGGGACCTGTGCGTATGAAAGACGTGGAGGAGGCGCAGCAGAAGATCGTCAGTGTGATTCGTAAATTGGAGGATGCAGGTGAGATTGTTATCTCCAGAGGCGGAGGTGACGAGATAGTTGTCTAATCTTTATAAACAGTGGTTTGTGCGGACAGAGGATGCGCGGGTGATTAACAGCAACGAGATAGTGTCGGAGCTGATGAAGAAAAATGCCCGGCAGACGGCGACCGCGCAGGCAAAGGGAGAGGGTGCCGCGGAGCGGGAAGGAGCCCGGACATTTACGGAAGGTCTCTTTGCGGAGGATTTGGGGACACCCATAGAGCCCGAGCCGGAGATCGATTATGTGGCGGAGGCAAAAGCCGAGGCAGAACGCATTTTAGCGGAGGCGAGAGGCCAGGCGGAGGCGATTGTCACAGAGGCACAGAACAGTGCGGACGGAATCCGTGAAGCTTCCAAAAGTCAAGGCTATGAAGAGGGAAAGACGGCCGCCCAAAGTGAGCTGGAGGCGGCGCGGGCCGAATTGGAGCAGACATATTCCGAGAAGACCCGTTTATTGGAATCCGATTACCGCAGGCGGCGGGATGACATGGAGCATGACCTGGTGGATGTGATCCTGGAAGTGTTCAATAAAGTATTTCACATTCAGTTTGACAACAAAAAACATATTCTGATGCATTTGATTGACGATGCGATAATGAATGTCGAGGGGGAGAAATCTTTCCGCATAAAAGTTTCTTCCGGGAATGTCCGGTTCCTTGAGACGCACAAGGAGGAAATTTTAGACCGTGTGGGCCATGATATCGAATTGGAGATTCTGGCGGATTCCACAATGGACGGAAACAGTTGTGTGATAGAGACGGATTCGGGCGTATTTGATTGTAGTCTCGGTACGCAGCTGGAAAATCTGATAAAAGATATCCGTTCACTTTCTTCATAAGGATGAGGCAAAATGACGCATAAATTTGATAAATACCGTCAGCTGGCCGATAAGAAATATTTCAATCAGCTGGGAAAGGTAGTAAAAATCGTAGGTCTTACCATTGAGTCGGTGGGACCGGACGCAAAATTAAACGATTTGTGCCGCATTATACTGGACCAGGAGACCGGAAACTCGGTTATGGCAGAAGTTGTCGGATTTCGGGATAAACGGCTGCTTCTGATGCCCTTTGACAATGTGGAGGGAATCGGAGTCGGATGTATCGTTGAAAATACGGGGCATCCGCTTACCGTCAAGGTGGGGGATGCACTGCTGGGACATACATTAGACGGAATCGGAAGGCCTACGGACTGTGCAGAGATTCTGCTGTCAGCCGAAAGCCCGGTGGAGGCACAGCCGCCGGATCCGATGAGCCGGAAGATTATCGATGAGGTGCTGCCGCTCGGAGTCAAGGCGGTGGACGGACTTCTGACGGTCGGAAAGGGACAGCGTATCGGCATCTTCGCGGGTTCCGGTGTCGGCAAGAGCACGCTGCTCGGTATGTTTGCCAGAAATACAAAGGCGGATATCAATGTCATTGCACTCATCGGAGAGCGGGGACGTGAGGTGCGCGAGTTTGTGGAGCGCGACCTTGGAGAGGAAGGTATGAGACGTTCGGTAGTGGTGGTGGCAACCTCGGACAAACCGGCGTTGATTCGAAATAAAGCGGCCAAAACGGCCACGGCAATCGCAGAATATTTTCGAAGTCAGGGAAAAGATGTGCTTTTGATGATGGATTCCCTGACACGTTTTTCTATGGCGCAGAGAGAGATCGGGCTTGCATCCGGCGAACCGCCGGTGACCAGGGGGTATCCGCCGAGTGTGTACTCGGAGATGCCGAAGCTGCTCGAGCGGGCCGGAACCGACGTGCGCGGCTCTATTACGGGGCTGTATACGGTGCTGGTGGACGGCGACGATTTCAACGAGCCGATTACGGACACGGCACGAAGCATCCTAGACGGGCATATTATGTTGTCAAGGCGGCTCGGGCATAAGAACCATTATCCCGCAATCGATGTACTGCAGAGTATCTCGCGAGTCATGAGTGCGATTGCAAGCGGAGAGCACAAGGCATTGGCCGGCAGGCTCAAAAATGTTCTGGCAACCTACAATGAAGCGGAGGATCTGATTAACATCGGCGCATATAAAAGCGGTTCTAATCGGGAAATCGATTATGCAGTTGCTAAGATTGGTGCGGTGAATGCATTCTTAAGACAGACGACAGAGGAAAAGTTTGACTTTGAGGAAGAGATAGCACTCCTTCGGGCATTGTTTGAGGATTAAGTTTATGGCAAAGTTTACTTACCGGATGCAGAATATTTTAGACATCAAGATTAAGATGGAAAATCAGGCTAAAATCGCATACAGTGCTGCCAATGCCAGGCTTGCGGAGGAGCAGGATGCGCTGCGCGTGATTATGATGAGGCGCGCGGACTATGAGCGGCAGGCGAGAAAGCTTGCCAGCGGCAGTTTAAACATCAGAGAGATCAAAGAGTGCAGGAGTGCAATCGAAGTGATGAAAAGCCGGCAGAGGACGCAGCTGATGAATGTACATGCAGCGGAGCGGAATGTCGAACTGGCGCGGAAGGCTTTAAACGATGTGATGGTGGAGCGAAAGACGCATGAGAAACTGCGTGAAAAGCAGTTTGAAGAGTTTAAATACGAGCTTCAGAAGGCCGAGAGCAAGGAGATAGACGAACTGGTAAGCTATAATTATCATGATAGTTAGGATGGTGGCAGTATGGCAGACGAAAACGAAGAGGTTTTAGATAAGAAGGCGGAAAAGAGGGCCAGAAAAGAAGAAAAAAGAGCCGCGAAGGCAGCAAAAAAGAAGTCAAAGACCGCAAATGACGAGCTGGATATGGAGGAGGAGAGCGCGGGCAGCAAGATAGCCGTGTTTTTTGTTTCTATCATCATCATTATTATCTGGCTCGCGATTATTGTGCTGCTGATTAAATGGGACGTGGGCGGCTTCGGTTCCACGGTTCTCGGGCCGCTGCTTAAGGATGTCCCGTATGTGAACCGGATTTTGCCGGATTCGGTGACGGCGACAGAGTCGACCGAAGATGCCGCCTATGCATTTGACAGTATGGAGGATGCGGTGGCGCGTATCCGGGAATTGGAAATTCAGCTGGGAGAGGCGCAGAATGCGTCGAGCTCCGATGCGCAGTATATCGGTGAACTGGAAAGCCAGGCGGCGGAGCTTGCACAGTATAAGCAGGAGGAGGCAGCCTTTGAGGCGATCCGTGAAAAATTCTACGAGGAGGTTGTGTTTTCCGATTCGGCGCCCGATATACAAGAATATAAGGCATATTACGAGAGCATAGATCCGGCGAATGCCGAGATGATTTACCGTCAGGTAGTGGAACAGACTGCTGAGGACGAAAAACTGAAAGAATATGTGAATACCTATTCGTCCATGAAACCGAAAGAAGCGGCAGCGATTTTCGATACCATGACGGATGATTTGAAACTGGTGGCGAATATTCTGCTGAATATGGATGCACAGTCAAGAGCAGATATTCTTGGCAAAATGAACGCTGAGACCGCAGCGAAGGTCACGGCGATTATGGAGCCTTAGAATATATATAGAAGGAGGACTTTCCGTGACAGGAAGGGATATCCTTCGCAAATATGATAAGGAAGGAGGAACAGTGATGGGAACATCAAATATTTCTGAAATCGGCAGGATTTTTATTCAGAATCAGGCGGCGGATGCAGGAATATCGGTGCCGGAGGAAAGCAAGGTCAGCTTTTCGGATTGGATGGGCCAGATGGCTGCGATGGCAGAAGGAAAGCTGTTTGCCGGGATGTCCGCTGCAGGTGCAGGGGATGTGAAGGCGGCGAACAGGACAGTCCAAAAGCCCGCGGATGTGGAGCACGATTATGCGCATTACAGACAACGGCGGGAAGTGCAGGCCGCAGATTCGTCCGATACAAAGTGGAAGGAAGACGGCAGAGCAAAGGAAGCTTTGGAAAAGTTTTCCGGAGAGGTAAAAGAAGTTCTGAAAGAAGAACTCGGCGTGTCGGACGAACAGATTGAAGATGCGATGAGCGTCTTGGGCCTCAGTTATGCCGATTTAATGAATCCGAATCAGCTGGCATCGCTTGTGGCGGAACTTACAGGAGAGACGGATCCTGGCGCGTTGTTGGTAAGCGGTGAGTTCATGACGGTGATGCAGGCGGTAAATACGATCAGTGAGAGCCTTCTGCAGGAGCTTGGGCTGTCGAGAGAAGCGTTTATGGAACAGCTGAAGCAGGCGATGGATGTATCCGGTGAAATGACGGCCGGGGACTCTTTGCAGGTACCGACAGAGGAAGTCATGGAGGATGCCACAGACCGGATGACGGCTGCGGGATCTGAGTACAACACTGCAACGGCAGACGGCCGGGAGACGGAAGGTCTGCGGGAGAACGCGGTACAGGCGGAGACGGCAGTGCGGGATGATGCGGCCGCAGCAAAGCAGCCTGCGGAGGCAGGAGCGGTGCAGGCGGATGAGGAAGCAGAAGGGATCGAGGCGCCGACAGAAAAGATCGGGACGGAGGAACCGCAGGCAGCCGAGAAAACGCAGCATGAGACGGAACAGGACGGAAGCGGTCAGTCGAGATCGAATCACAACCGCGGAGGTTTTGCTTTGCATGAACAGGGAGCAGACAATGTTCAGGCAGGCAGTGTACCGGTACAGAATGCCGCGGTGCAGACGGCCGGAGCCGGAAATATCGGAAGCTTTGCAGGACAGATGGATATACAGAATATTATCCGTCAGATTGCGGAATTTTCCAGAGTGATCGTGAACAACACATCCACGACAATGGAAATGCAGCTGAATCCGGAAAATCTCGGCAAGCTTATGCTGTCAGTCACAACGAAAAACGGTGTTGTATCCGCGCAGATTTACACACAGAATGAGGCGGTAAAAGAAGCTTTGGAACAGCAGCTTGTCACCTTAAAACAGGAGATGAATCAGGCCGGTGTGAAAGTCGATGCCGTTGAAGTTGCGGTGGGAAGCCATGAATTTGAGCGCAACCTCGAGCAGAATGCACAGCAGGAGCAGAGGCAGGCCGAAGAGCAGGAGAAAACGGCCGGCAGAACAAGACATATTAATCTGAACAGTTTAGATGAGCTTGGCGGCGTGATGTCGGAAGAGGAAAGTCTTGTGGCGCAGATGATGGCAGAACAGGGGAACTCTGTTGATTTTACAGCATAAGAAAGGAGAATTGTATGGCATTAATAGCGTCCGTGGAAAACGGTAAGGTAGTTGATACCAGAAAAGAAGAAGAAACCAAAGCTTCCGGCAACGATCTTGGGTATGACCAGTTTTTGCAGCTGTTATGCGCAGAGATGCAGTATCAGGATCCGCTTGAGCCGACGAGCAATACGGAGTATGTGGCACAGCTTGCGACGTTCTCACAGATGGAAGCCATGCTCAACATGCAGAGTTCGATCGAGAGCAGCAAGGCAAACGATTTGGTCGGAAAATACGTAATGGTCAAGAGCACTTCACCGACGACCGGCGAGACGACGGCAACGGCAGGGTTTGTAGACTATGTGCAGTATGAGAACAATAAGACCTATGTCTATGTAAACGGAAATGCTTATTCCATCGACGATATCTATCAGGTAGTCGATCCCGAATACATGGAGGCCATCACGCTGGCGAATACGTTTAAGGCTGCGGTGGCAAATCTTCCGAGTGCGGATAAACTGACGGTGAAGGATAAGGAGGCTGTGGAGGCGCTGACGAAATATCTTGAGAGCATGAACAGCTATCAGCAGTCCTACATTGACCAGGATACAATCAAAAAGTACAAAGAGCTTGTGGCGAAGATGAATGAGCTGACCGGGAACAATTCGGACGGCAGCAATAACGGCGGTACGGATGGTTCTGGCGGCACGGGCGGTACGGATGGTTCCGGCGGCACGGGCGGTTCCGGAAGTACAGGAGGCGCCGGCGGCAGCACAGGCGGTACAGGCGGCAGCACAGGCGGTACCGGCGGCGGCACGGGCGGCAGCACAGGCGCATAAGAATTAGGAGATGGGTTTATGAATAAGATCAGTAACCAATTTGCTTCCATTGAGCAGGTGACTGACCAGTATCTGACCCGAAAGAGCACGGATGCAGCAAGCTCCGGGAAGGGTATTTCCTTTGAGGAGATATTAAAACAGAAACAGGATGTTACTGGCAGCTTTGAGCTGAGATTTTCCAAACATGCCGCAATGCGTCTGTCAGACAGACATATCAATCTGTCGCAGGAGCAGAGTGACCGCTTGGAATCCGGCGTGATGAAAGCAAGTGAAAAGGGGATTCAGGATTCGCTTGTGATTCTTGATTCTCTCGCATTTATTGTAAATGTTCCGAATCGCACGGTGGTGACTGCAATCGACCAGGGCGAATCGGACAACAGCATTTTTACAAATATTGACGGTGCTGTGATAGTATAGCCGGACCTTAGGGAGGCAAAAATCCCGGACTGACAGATGGGAGAACAGCACATAATTTTAGGAGGTCATTTCAACTATGATGAGATCAATGTATTCTGCTGTGTCTGGATTGAAGACACATCAGACCAAAATGGACGTTATCGGTAACAATATCGCAAACGTAAATACCGTAGCATTCAAGTCATCCTCGGTTACATTCCAGGATATTTTATACCAGACAACGTCGAACGCATCCGGAGCGAATGTGGCGACCGGACTCGGCGGTGTCAATGCAAAACAGATCGGACTCGGTGTTACCACCGCGGCGACCAACCTCAGCATCACTTCCCCAGGAGCGGCGGAGACAACCGGTAATCCGTTTGATATCCGTCTTTCCGACAGCAACTCGACCAATTTCTTTATCGTAAATAACGGTTCGGAGAATCTCTTTACGAGAGCCGGTTCCTTTTATGTGGACGGTGCGGGAAACCTGTGTATGACATCCACAGGATATACGGTAATGGGATGGCAGGTAGACCCGACAACGGGTGCGATCAAAAAAGACACGGTGTCCCCGTTGCACATAATGGCGGCCGAGAACCTGACGAGCGCACCGGAGCCGACTACAAATGCGACCTGTTCCGGGATCATTGACAAGAACGATACGGATGTTGTCAGCGACGAAGGTATGGTGATGAACTTAAACTTCTACGATAAGCTCGGATATGCATATACCGCAAAGTTTTCCGTGAAAAAAGTAGATGACAACGGCAACTTTACCGTGGCGCTGAAGGAGATCTTAGACAGCAACAGCAATGCGATTTTCTCAGAGTCTACCGCGACAAACGCGCAGCTTGCGGCGATATTCGGAAGCCCGACTTCCACCACGACCCAGTATCAGGTCAACAACGGATATCAGGTTGTCGGTAATACGATTTCTATCAGTGACGGAGCCGGAGGATGGACGGCGCTGACTCCGGTTGCGGGACAGGAGGGATATTATACATATCCGGATCCTGCGAACCCGACAGCGAACATCACCGTAACCTATGCGGATATTTTTGCAGGTTTTTCCGTGGATATGCTTGACCGTATGAATTTTGTGGATGCGGCGGGAAACCCGGCTGCAAAAGCGGCGGGAACGATCACAACGGATGCAAACGGTAATCCGGTGCTTGAGGTCGTGAACAACACGGTCAGCACAAACCTGCTGTTTTCTCCAGAGGATGGTACGTATGTCGGTATCGGAAGTGCGGGCGTGGACAATGCGATTTTGAATCTTGCAACTTCAGGTCTGTTTCCGAACGGCAACTTCGAGAATATCGATATTGACTTTTCAAAAACACAGAACACCAACAACGGCGGTAAGTCCACGGCCGGAATCGATTCCGGAGATACGGACGGAAAGACCGGTAAAGGAAAGAAATTAGGTGCGTTAATCGGACTCTCCGTCAGCAACAACGGTGAGATTTACGGTACTTACGACAACGGCAACACCGAGCTTTTGTGCCAGATCGCGGTTGCCCAGTTCGCAAATGCATCCGGTCTTGAGAAAGTCGGGGACAACTGCTACAGCACAACCTTAAACTCCGGTGAGTTTGACGGAATCGGTGTTGATATCACGGCAGACGGCAGCAAGATGACGTCCGGTGAGCTTGAGATGTCCAATGTAGACCTCTCCACAGAGTTTACGCAGATGATTACGACACAGCGCGGATTCCAGGCCAACTCCCGTATAATCACGACCTCAGATACGCTGCTTGAGGAGCTTGTAAATCTGAAGCGTTAAGTTTGAAGCGGATTTATAAAAAAATAAAATATATATGGTTCCATGTGTTCACACAGGCTACTATATATGGTATAATGCACGATATAACCGTGTGGCACAGACCTTTCCTGCGGGGAAGTCTGTGTCCACACGGTTGATATTGTGAAAATGTCTGCTTTTTTTGAAAAAAAGTAGACAAAAAGTCGATAGTTTAGTAGAATTAGACAAAAGGTACTATAGAGTAATACTATAATTACAAGGATGGTAGGTGGAAGAATTGGATATAGCTTCTTTGGCAGGGATGCTGCTTGGTGCTGCAATGTTTTTCTATGGAGTTATCTCGAATAGTGGAGTGGCCGGACTGAGGAGTATGTTTGACTTCGCTTCGGTTGTCATTACGTTCGGAGGTTCCATTGCAGGTACGCTGGAATCACACAAGCTTCCGGATTTTATCGCCGGACTGAAGAGTATCACGCTTATTTTCAAAAACGAGACATTAAATCCGGCGGAGGCAATTCAGCATATTATTGATTTGTCAAACACTGCGCGGAAAGAGGGACTTCTTGCATTGGAGGAGGCTGCAAACGGTATCGAGGATGAGTTCCTGAAAAAGGGAATCATGCTTGTCGTTGACGGTACGGACCCGGAGCTGGTGCGGGGAATTATGGAGACAGATTTGTCATGTATTTCCGCACGTCATAAGAAGAATATTGGATTTTGGGAGAAATGGGCGGAGCTGGGTCCTGCCTGGGGTATGATCGGTACTCTGATCGGATTGATTCTGATGCTGAAGGATCTGGATGACCCGTCTTCCATCGGACCGAGTATGGCGGTTGCGCTTGTAACGACGCTGTACGGTTCGCTGATTGCAAACTGGCTTTGTACACCGGTTGCGACCAAATTACAGGTAAATGACACCATGGAGATGATGATGAAGGAGATTACGGTGGAGGGCATCCTTTCGATACAGGCAGGAGAGAATCCGCGTGTCATAGAAGAAAAGCTGAAATCGTTCTTATCCCCGGCAGAACGGGCAGGTGCAGCTGATGGCGGTGGAGGTGAAGAATAGTGGCAAGAAAAAAACAGGAAGAGCCGCCAAAGGGTTCGCCAGCGTGGATGGCGACATTCAGTGATTTGATGAATCTGCTGCTTTGTTTCTTCGTGCTGCTTTTTTCAATGTCCACAGTGGATGCCGAGAAGTTTGAGAAGGTGATTGCCTCCATGCAGAGCACATTCAGTATTCTGCCGAACGGCGGGGCATCGATCGGAGAGGGAGAATTGATTTCTTCCGGAGTCAGCCAGCTGGAATTTTTGGACAGATACTATAAAGAAATGGCAAATTCCAAGTCCGAGGACGATTCTTCGGGTGCGGAGGATGTCGCGGAGGCGTATCAGGAACAGGCGTTGGCCGAGTCTGAGAAGATGGCGGAACAAATCGAGGCGGGCATTGCACAGTACGGTTTGCGGGATCAGGTGGAAGTGGAATTCAATGCGGAATACGTCGTGCTTAATATGAACGGCGCGCTGCTGTTTGACTCCGGAAAATCAGAACTGCGCCAGGAGGCGTATCCTCTGATTGAGAAGCTCGGAAAAATCATAGGGATTTATGACCGCAATATTATTGAGGTGGAAGGACATACGGACAATGTGCCGATTCACTCGGCAAAGTACGAGGACAACAACGTACTCTCGATGTACAGGGCTTACACGGTAGCCGAATATCTGCGGGAAATCACGTCGCTGGATCCGGGGCTTATCAAATCCTCCGGGCGCGGAGAGTATGTGCCGATTGCAGATAATTCCACAACAGAGGGAAGAGCGAGAAACCGGCGCGTGGAAATTAAAGTATATAATTCTTATATTTCAGACTTAAGTGAGTAGGAAGGTAAGCATATGAAAAAAAATCTGATATCTGTATTGATTCTTGCATTGGTTTTGGTGAATCTTGTTTTAACGGCGATTCTTACATTTACGATTGTGCCGCAGACAAAGAAATCAAATGAGCTGATCGATCAGGTCTGTTCGGCGATTAATCTGGAGCTTGAGGGAGGACAGAATAAAGACACGCTGTCTGTTCCGATCGAGAGTATTGAGGTGTACAATGTTACGGACAGCTTTACGGTAAATCTTGCGGAAAGCGGTGACGGAAAAAGACATTATGCAGTGTTTTCTGTCGGATTGTCTATGAATAAGGAGAGCGAAGGCTACAAGACCTATGGCGGCGCGGAGGGAATGGCGGAAAAAGAGACCATTATCCGCAGCGAGATTAATACCATTGTCGGTTCTTATACAATGGAGTCATTCAGTGAGGACGGACAGAAGGCTGTGAAAGCAGAAATCTTAGAGGCGATGCAGGAAATATTCGGCGGCTCGGATTTTATTGTAGGAGTGAATTTCTCAAGCGTGACGACAGAATAAAAAATAACTTGTTAGGTGGTGGGGAAGAATGGGTGAAGTCTTATCTCAAAATGAGATAGACAGTTTGCTGAAAGCCTTAAGCAGCGGTGAACTGGATGCAGAAGAAATCAAAGAAAAAAATGAAAAGCAGGTCAAGAACTATGATTTTGCCCGTCCTGCAAAGTTTTCGAAAGAACATTTGCGCACGCTTGAAATCATTTTTGAACATTATGGTCGGCTGCTGTCGACAAACCTGCCGGTATATCTGAGAAAAAATGTTCAGGTCGAGGTCATGAGTTCGGAAGCCGTGACGTATTCCGAGTTCTCGAATGCGCTGTCGAACCCGGTGTTGCTCGGGATTGTCAATTTTGCACCGCTGAGCGGTAATATTATTATAGAGATCGCGGAGAACATCGGTTATACGATCGTCGACCGTATGCTGGGCGGAGTCGGAGCTCCCCTTGACAAAGTGAGGGAATTTTCGGAGATTGAGCTTTTGATTCTGGAGCGTATTTTCTCGATCTGCGTCAATCTCCTCGAAGAACCGTGGAGCAGTGTCTGTGCGTTGGAAGCGCGTCTGGAGCGTATCGAGACGAACTCGCAGTACGCTCAGATTATATCTCCGATGGAGATGATTGCGCTTGTCACATTAAATATTAAAATCGGTGAGGTAGAAGGTCTTATCAACGTCTGTCTTCCGTTTATCACATTGGAGGATGTTATGGATAAGCTGAATACCAAGTACTGGTATTCGAGCTTACAGGAGAAAGACGAACAGGTATATGCCGATACAATAGAAGCTCTGATTGCAAGAGCGTCGATGCCTTTAAAAGCGGTGCTCGGCAACAGCGTCATATCGGTAAACGACTTTTTGGGACTGCAGAGAGGCGATATTATCCGATTGGACCGCAAAGTGAATGAAGAGATGAATGTGTATGTCGGCAATATTAAGAAATTTACTGCGCTCCCGGGTGTTTCCGGTGATGATTATGCAGTAAGAGTTACATCAGTGATTAGGGAGGAGCAGTAATATGGACGGAGCAATGTCTCAAGAAGAAATCAATGCATTACTGAACAGCTCGACGCCCCCTACGGAAGAAGGGGCTGTCGAACAGGATTTGACGGATGAGGAGAAGGATGCGATTGGTGAAATTGCCAATATCAGTATGGGAACGGCGGCAACAACACTTTTCTCCCTCTTAAACCGCAAGGTAGATATCTCTACACCGGTGGTGGCTTTCGCACAGTGGAGCGATATCTGTGATTCCTATGAAAAGCCATGTGTATTTATCCGGATTGCTTATACGGTAGGATTGGACGGAAGCAATATTCTTGTCTTAAAAGAAAACGACGTAAAGATTATTACGGATTTGATGATGGGCGGCGACGGAACGAATACGGACGGAGAACTCGGCGAGCTGCACTTGAGTGCAATCAGCGAGGCTATGAACCAGATGATGGGTTCGGCGGCGACGTCAATGTCTTCCATGCTCAATAAAGTCATTGATATCAGTCCGCCGCAGGCAGATCTGATTGATTTGCAGGAGACGATCGATGAGAGTGCAATCGATGAGTTTCTGTCTCATGAATTTGTGAAGATTTCGTTCCGGCTTGAGATCGGAGATCTGATTGACAGTGAGATCATGCAGCTGTATCCGACTTCGTTTGCGAAGGAGATGTGTACGAGTGTCTCCAAGACGATGCAGGACGACCTGAATGCCACGACATCGGAACCGGAACCGGCGCCTCAGCAGGCGGCGCCTCAGCCGCAGGCGGCGGCGCCGGGAATGGGAGCCCCCAATATGGGAATGCCGATGGGTGCGCCGGGGATGGGAATGCCGATGATGGGAGACCCGAATATGGGCGCACAGATGATGGGTGCACCGAATATGGGAATGCCTCAGATGATGCCTCAGATGATGTACGGACAGCCGGTCAATGTACAGCCGGCACAGTTCCAGCCGTTTACCGGGAATATTCCGGTGGGTTACGGACCGGAAAATATCGATTTGATCATGGATGTTCCGCTTGAGGTTACGGTTGAACTGGGAAGAACTTCAAAGTCAATTAAAGAAATCCTTGATTTTACCCCGGGAACTATTATAGAATTAAATCGTATTGCTGGTGAGCCAATCGATGTATTGGTAAACGGTAAATATGTTGCCAAAGGCGAGGTCGTTATCATCGAGGAAAGCTATGGCATTCGTATTACCGAAATTATAAAATAGCAAACAACCAAAAAACATGGATGAATAGGAGAGAATGTTATGGCAAAAATTATGATTTGCGATGATGCAGCTTTTATGAGAATGATGATCAAAGATATCCTCACAAAGAACGGATATGAGATAGCTGCAGAGGCGGAGAACGGCGCGATTGCGGTGGAGAAATACCCGGATGCAAAGCCGGATTTGGTACTGATGGATATCACCATGCCGGACATGGACGGAATCCAGGCATTAAAGAAGATCAAAGAGATTGATCCGGCTGCCAATATCATTATGTGTTCCGCAATGGGACAGCAGGCGATGGTTATCGAGGCGATTCAGTCCGGAGCGAAGGACTTTATAGTAAAGCCTTTCCAGGCAGAGCGTGTGCTTGAAGCAGTGAAAAAAGTAGTGGGCTAGTATGATTTTACTGAGCTCATCGCTTACCAGTTTCCTGCAGCTTTTGGGCGTGCTGATTATATTTGCGTTTGTTCTCGCCATTACATATTTTGTCACGAAATGGATCGGCGGTTTTCAGCAGATGCAGATGTCCGGCAGACAGTTCAGAGTCGTTGACTCTGTGCGCATTGCGGGCAATAAATGTGTCCAGATTTTAAAATTAGGCGATGTCTACCTTGTGGTTGCAGTCGGTAAGGATGAGGTAACGATGCTCGCTAAACTCACGGAGGATGAGATAGGCCTGTCGGAGGAAGATTTCGCAGGCATGACGGTTTCCAATGGGAGCAGAACGGCTGCCGGAACGCAGGAGAGTTTTCAGGAAATACTGGACAAATGGAAGGGACGTTTTTCGAAAAAGCAGGATTAGATTATGACGAGACGAAAAAAGACATATTGTACAATATCACTTCTGACAGGGATATTGTTTCTGGCGGCGGCGCTAGCAGTCGGTTTTGGTGCCACAAAGACATATGCCGCTCAGGAGAATCCTGATGTAGGAGTACAGCATATAGAGGGTCTTTCCGAGCCGAATACGAATCCGACGGTGGATGCGAAAAGTGACAGCACAAACGGGTTGTCGATTATATACGGCAGTGATGATGTCACGGTGTCCACGGAGATCAAAACGCTGTTATTGCTGACGATTCTTGCGTTGGCGCCCTCGCTTTTGATTATGCTGACGTCCTATACCCGTATCATCATTGTACTTCATTTTATCCGTACAGCGATTGGTACGCAGACTGCGCCGCCGAATCAGGTGCTTGTAGGTCTGGCATTGTTTCTGACCTTTTTTATTATGTGGCCGACGTTCACCGAGATTAACGAGACTGCGCTTCAACCGCTGGATGCAGGTGAGATAACGATTGAGGAAGCGTTTGCGGCAGCGGAGGTCCCGATTCGTAGGTTTATAAAAGGACAGGTTCAGGAATCAGATGTAAAGCTTTTTGCGGATATGGATCCTACCGGAGCCGTATACGAAGATTATGACGATATACCCATGACGGTTATGATACCGGCTTTTATTATCACGGAGCTTCGCTATGCGTTTATTATGGGCTTTGTGATTTATATTCCGTTTATTGTAATCGATATGGTTGTGGCGTCGGTGCTTATGTCCATGGGTATGATGATGCTGCCGCCGACAACGATTTCACTGCCGTTTAAGATATTGCTGTTTATCCTGGCGGACGGCTGGAGCCTGGTGCTGAGTAACCTGGTAAAAACATTTTTATAGACAAAAGGACTGGTAGAGATAGGAGTGGAAATCAATGACACAGGGACAGGTACTTGACATTGCGAGGGAGGCACTTTACACAATTATTATATGTTCTGCGCCGCTGCTTTTGATTTCTCTGGTGGTCGGTCTGATTGTCAGTATTTTTCAGACCGTCACGTCGATTCAGGAGCAGACGCTTACCTTTGTTCCGAAGATTATTTGTGTGTTTTTAGGGATGATGCTGTTGGGTTCCTGGATTTTAACGGAACTGACGGAGTATATGACCAGGCTCTGGTCGAATTTCAGTATTTATCTGGGTTAAAGGCATGGCATGGTAGAATATACGTTTTCACTGATAGATTTTGAAATACTGTTGTTAATTATTGTGCGCATATCCTGCCTGGTATCGGTAGCGCCGTTTTTTAGTACAAAGGATGTTCCGGCGCGGGCAAAGATCGGATTATCCGTCTTTGTCGCGATTTTGATTTTTGGCACGGTCGATCATTCGGCAGTCGGATATACGGGTGTATTGGGATATGCAGTCATAGTTTTAAAGGAAGGAATTACAGGGTTGCTGATAGGACTTGCTGCAAACATTTGTAATTCCATTATTTTATTTGCGGGGAATATTATCGATATGGATATCGGTCTTTCGATGGCACAGCAGTTTGACCCGCAGACTAATTCACAGGTAACAATTACCGGTAATCTGTACAATTATTTTATATTATTATTGTTATTGGCAACCAATATGCACCATTATATCCTGCAGGCGATTGTAGACTCCTATCAGGTCATTCCGGTAAACGGGCAGATTTTTCAGTGGGACAGTATGCTGATTACAATGATCCGCTATATGGGGGATATGTACGTGATCGCGTTCCGTATTATCCTTCCGGTATTTGCATGCATTATGATATTGAACTGTATTTTGGGAATTATGGCGAAGGTTGCACCGCAGATGAACATGTTTGCGGTGGGTATTCAGATGAAGGTTATGGTAGGAATACTGGTGTTGTTTATCACGGTATCGCTGCTGCCGGGCATCGGAGATTTCATTTTCAAAGAGATGAAGAGAATGATTGTATCCATCATAGAAGGAATGTATTAGCTTGAGTATGGGAAGAGGACAGATATTGGAGTATAATCTTCAGTGGTTTGCCAAGGACGGGCCGGGCGGCGAAAAGACAGAGCCGGCAACGGCCAAGAAGCTGCGGGAAGCCAGGGAGGACGGAAAGGTTGCAAAGAGCAAGGAACTGACGGCAGCGTTTGACTTAATCGTGCTGTTTCTTGTGCTGAAAATCTTTATATCGTTGGTTGGAAACGGTTTTCTGGAAGTGTTCTATTCCGTGTACAATCGGATACCGGAGCTTATATCCATCAAAGCCGTGAATTTTTCGGAACAGGTAGTCACCAATCTCATTTTTATGGTTGTGATACAGATGATAAAGATTGTGATGCCGTTTTTTATCTTTGGATTTGCGATTACGCTGCTTGTCAATATCTTACAGGTCGGCTGGAAGGTTTCGCTGAAACCGATGCAGCCGAAGGCGGACCGCTTTAATCCCATCAACGGGTTCAAAAGGATTTTGTCGAAGGATTCGGTATTTGAACTTTTTAAATCCATCTTAAAAATAGCGGTCATTATGTATATCGCATATTCTTCTATTAAAGACCATAAGAATGACATTTTTATTTTGTATGATATTCCGTTAAATCAGGCGTTGGCGCTGTGCGGGGATGTAATCATAAATGCCGGCTTAAAGATCAGTTTTGTATATCTGATTGTCGGCCTTGCGGACTTTGTCTATCAAAAATTCCGATTCAGTGAAGATATGAAGATGACAAAGCAGGAAGTAAAAGATGAATACAAAAATACAGAAGGGAATCCTGAGATCAAAGGACGTCAGAGACAGCGCATGCGTGAGGCTTCCAGAAGACGTATGATGCAGGATGTGCCGAAGGCGGATGTGGTCATCACGAATCCGACTCATCTGGCCGTGGCAATCAAGTATGAGCCGGAGCAGAACCGGGCGCCGGTTGTCCTCGCAAAGGGCGAGGATTATATGGCGCAGAAAATCCGGGAAGCTGCAGCGGAAAATAATATCAGAATTGTGGAAAATAAACCGCTTGCAAGGATGCTGTATGCAAATGTGGATATCGGCGGAGAAATTCCGCCGGAATTGTATCAGGCAGTGGCAGAGATTCTTGCAATGGTATATAATACTAGACAGTAGATAACGAAGGAGGAAGAGGTATGAAAAAAGCTGACATTGGTGTCGCGCTTTATATACTGGCTGCAGTCATCTTTTTAATTGTGCCAATTTCGCCTGCTTTACTTAACGTAATGTTGGCGCTCAATATTTCGATTGCTTTGATCGTGCTGTTTAATACATTGTTCGTGAAAGAGGTTCTGGATATGTCCTTTTTCCCGACGCTGTTATTATTCACAACGATATTTCGTATTTCGCTGAACGTGTCTTCAACGCGTCTGATTCTGACGACGGGAAATCCGGGAAACGTCGTGGAGACCTTCGGAAATTTCGTGGGCGGCGGCGATATGATTGTCGGTGTCGTTGTGTTTATTATCCTTATCATCATTCAGTTTGTGGTAATCAACAAAGGTTCCGAGCGTGTGGCTGAGGTAACGGCGCGCTTTACACTGGATGCTATGCCGGGTAAGCAGATGGCGATTGATGCGGACTTAAATACCGGGGCAATTTCCGAGAAAGATGCGAGAGAACGGAGAAATAAGATTCAGGAAGAGTCGACGTTCTTCGGTTCTATGGACGGTGCGACCAAGTATGTAAAGGGAGATGCGGCGGCCGGGCTGATTATCACGTTTGTCAATCTGATCGGCGGTACGGCGATGGGGGTTCTCCGTCAGGGGATGGAATTTTCCGATGCGATTCAGCATTTCGGACTTCTGACGATGGGTGACGGTCTCTGCTCGCAGATTCCGTCGCTGCTGATTTCGCTGGCGACCGGTATTCTGGTTACCAAGGCGTCGAAGGAAGCCGATTTCTCGAATATTCTGGTGAAACAGCTCTTTGGGATTCCGAAGGTGCTTTATCTGGTCGGCGGCGCACTGGCATTTCTGGGCATTGTGACGCCGCTGGAGTGGTTTCTGTTTGTACCGCTCGGAGTTATATTTGCCGTTGTCGGAAAGATGGTAGACCGGAACATCGGCATCGAGAGTATCGAGGAGGAGGTCAGTATGGCGGAGACCGAGGCCGAGGAGATCCGAAAGCCGGAAAATGTGGTCTCGCTGCTGCAGGTTGACCCGATCGAGCTGGAGTTCGGTTATGGCATTATCCCGCTGGCGGATGTCAATCAGGGAGGAGACCTTCTCGACCGCGTGGTTATGATACGAAGGCAGATTGCGCTGGAGCTCGGTACGGTGGTTCCGATTATAAGACTGAGGGACAATATTCAGTTAAACCCGAACCAGTATATAATTAAAATAAAAGGAATACAGATTACAGAAGGAGAAATCCTGTTTGACCACTATATGGCAATGAATCCGGGCTATGTGGAGGAGGAGATTACGGGTATTCCGACGTTTGAGCCGTCCTTCCATTTGCCTGCAATCTGGATTACGGAGAGCCAGAGAGAACGTGCGGAGAGTCTCGGCTATACGGTTGTGGATCCGCCGTCCATTATAGCGACGCATCTGACCGAGGTGATCCGGAATCATATCGCGGAGCTGCTCACAAGGCAGGACGTACAGAACCTTGTCAACAACTTAAAGGAGAGCAATCCGGTGCTGGTGGAGGAACTGGTTCCGAAGATGCTCGGCCTCGGCGAGGTGCAGAAAGTATTGCAGAACCTTTTGAACGAGGGAATCTCTATCCGCGATTTGCTCAGTATTTTTGAGACGCTTGCGGACCATGCGTCTACCACAAGGGATACGGATGTGCTGACCGAGTATGTGCGGCAGAATCTGAAACGCGCAATATCCAGCAAATACTTCCCTGCAAACGAGACGACGAGCGTTATTACGCTGGACCCGAAGGTGGAGCAGGAGATTATGTCCTCTGTGAAGCAGACGGAGCAGGGCGCTTATCTGACGCTGGATCCGGAAAAGACAAAAGCGATTATCACATCCGTGGAATCAGAGGTTTCCAAGCTTGAAAGTATGGGAAAAGGAGCGATTGTGATTACATCGCCGATTGTAAGAATGTATTTTAAGAAGTTGACAGAGGAATATTTCAGAGATTTGATTGTTATTTCATACAATGAGGTGGAATCGAATGTAGAATTGCAATCAGTAGGGATGGTGACAGCGTAAATGACCATTAATAAGTATCAGGGAAAAACAAAAGAAGAAGCGATAGAGAAAGCAAAAAAAGAGCTTGGTCCCGGAGCGGTAGTGCTGAATGTCAAAGAGATCAAACCCAAAGGCATGTTTAAAATGATGAAGAGCGCTACCTATGAGGTGACGGCGGCGATGGAGGAGAAGGAAGCGTTTGCCGCGCCGCCCGCCAAGCCGAATGCGGCGGCCAGGGAAGGGATCAATCTGGCGGCGGACGAGGAAATCTCCTTTTCCGGACTTGCGGATGGGGGCGGGAGGATTCCTGCGGCGCTGCAGAGAGCGGGGAGCATAAAGCCGGAAAAACCGGTAGAGAAATCGAACGAAGGTCTTGAAAAAAGGCTGGAGAATCTGTCAAATATTCTTGAAAAGCAGCTGTCTGCGGACAGCGTAAAGCCGGAGAAGCCCATGGAGCCTCCGCAGCCCGCAAATTCGGAGGGACTGCAGTTTGTGAAGATGCTTTACCGCACGCTGCTGGAGAATGAAGTGAATGAGAAATATGTGAATCAGATCATGGATGAGGCCGAGAAGATTCTCCGGAGCGGGAGCAGCGTGGACTATATTTTATCGAGTGTATACCAGAAAATGATTCTGAAGTTCGGTCAGCCGTCCGTGATTGATCTGAACGGGAAAAAGCCGAAGGTCATATTTTTTATCGGCCCTACAGGCGTTGGAAAGACGACGACAATCGCAAAGATTGCATCCAGATACAAGGTGGAGAAGGAGAAGAAGGTTGCGTTTCTGACGGCGGACACCTACCGGATCGCGGCGACCGAGCAGCTCCGTGTCTATGCGAATATTCTCGATGCGCCGATGAATATCATCTATTCTGCGGAGGAGCTGAATGCGGCGGTGGAGCGGGCTGCGGACTGTGATCTGGTGTTTGTGGATACCGCGGGATTTTCCCATCGGAGCAGCAGCCAGTGCGACGATATGAAAAAGCTGATTCAGGGATTGGATGAAAGTTATGACAAGGAAGTATATCTCGTGGTCAGCGCGACGACAAAATATCGGGATCTGCTGGAGATTGCGGATATTTACAAGGAGATCGCGGACTATAAGCTGATTTTTACAAAGCTTGACGAGACGACGACCTACGGAAATATTCTGAATTTAAGGTTGTACTCGGAAGCAAGGCTTGCATATATGACGACGGGACAGAATGTCCCGGATGACCTTGAGGAATTTGATACACAGAAGATTGTGAAGCAGCTGCTGGGAGGCAGGGCAGATTAGTGCTTGTGTGCGGATTGATTCTGGCATGCGGGCTGATGTGTGTGCTTCTGCAGAATACGGAGAAAATAGCATGGATCAGGCAGAAAAGCTTAGAAATGTGGTTAGATTAAAAAAACAGGAGAATAAGCCGAATGCCCGAGTGATTACTATAACCAGTGGAAAAGGCGGTGTGGGAAAGTCAAACGTCGCCGTAAACCTTGCGATCCAGATACAAAAGCTGGGGAAGCGGGTGCTGATTTTTGATGCGGATTTTGGATTGGCAAATGTGGAAGTCATGTTTGGCGCGATTCCACAGTACAATCTTGGAGATCTTATCTATCACGGAAGAAATATTCGTGAGATTATCACGGAAGGGCCGAACGGAATCGGATTTATTTCAGGAGGAACCGGAATTGACGGTTTAAATAACCTGGCAAAGGAACAGGTAGTGTATCTGGTACATGCGCTGCAGGAATTGGATCAGATGGCGGATGTGATTATCGTGGACACCGGGGCAGGGATTTCAAGTCATGTGCTGGAGTTTGTGATGGCGAGTCCCGAGGTGGTTTTGGTGACGACGCCGGACCCGAGTTCTCTTACGGATTCCTATTCGCTGATGAAAGCGCTGTACAAAAATGCGGGGTTTGACCCCTCGATGAACAGAATTTATGTTCTTTCTAATAAGGTGATTTCCGAAGCGGAGGGAACCGGTGTCTATGAGAAGCTGAATTCGGTTGTTGAGCAGTTTCTTGGGGGTGAGATTGCCTATATCGGCATGATCCCTCAGGACAGAGCTTTGGAGCACTCTGTCAGACAGCAGAGGCCGGTGTCGCTTATGATGCCGCAGGCGAAGTCTGCAAAGGCGTTTGAATCGGTGGCATCAAGGCTGATAGCGCCTGAAAAGAAAGTAAGTACAAGTGAGAAGGGAATCTCGCATTTCTTTTTAAATTTTTTGAGACAAAATTTTTAAGGAGTGGATATTATGACAGTTGCGCAAGTGATACATCCAGGAGATAGAATCGAGATAAATGAGATAAAGCGGGGGAGACAGCGGGATGAAATGCCCTGTCTTTATCGGAGCAAAGTTTTAGATGTCATGGAGAATGGCAATATTGAGATTGCGATGCCGACAGAAAAAGGGAAACTGGTACTGTTGACACTCGGGGTGCGCTTTGATTTTGTATTTTTCTGTCGCAGCGGACTTTATCGGGCGGTGGCACAGGTGAAGGAGCGCTACAAAAAGGATAATATCTATATGCTGGAAATCGAACTGAAATCACAGCTTGAAAAGTTTCAGCGAAGAGAATTTTACCGGTACCCCTGTATTATGAAGTTCGATTATTATCTGCTTACCAAAGAAGAGGCGGAATGCGGTACCGGCGAGGCGATTTATATACAGATTCGCAACGAAGAACTGAAAGATAAGAAGGAGAGAGCCGGCCAGATTATCGATTTGAGCGGAGGGGGCGTCAAGTTTATCACGGAAGGGGAAATCGAGGAAGGGCAGTATATGTTACTGTTGCTGCACCTGCGGAATGAGGAGCTGAACAAACTTTATTATATTATCGGAAATATCATAGCCTGTCAGGAGTCGGAACGCTCCGGCAGGAAGTGCTATGAGGCCCGGGTCAAATTTATGATTCAGGATAACAACGTCCAGGAAGATATTATCAGGTATATTTTTGAGGAAGAGCGCAAAACACGTCAAAGGAGTAGGAGATAAAATGAAAAAAAACATTCTTGTGGTTGATGACTCTGCACTCATGAGAAGGGTTATCTGTGATATAATCAATTCAGATGAAACATTTCAGGCAGTGGATGTGTGCCGTGACGGTTTGGAAGCATATGAGAAGCTAAAGACAACAAAGTACGACGGCGTAGTCCTGGACGTGAATATGCCGCGTATGGACGGTCTGGAACTGCTCGAGAAACTGCAGAAGGACAGAATCAAAGCTACGGTTATCATGGTGAGTACCACGACGACAAAGGATGCCGAGGTTACCATTCTTGCGATGGAGCGCGGGGCTGTCGATTTTGTGACAAAGCCGACGAATGTGATTGAAGCGAAGGGCGAGGATTTTAAGAAAGAGCTGCTGGAGGTACTGTCTGCAGTCCTTAAAACCGAGAGATTCCGAAGAGAAAACCGCACGGTGGGAGCGGCGGCAAAGCCGAAGATTACCCTGCGCAAGGATTCCGTGGCCATGAAGTCGGGGAACAAGGTTGTGGCGCTGGCGTGTTCGACAGGCGGACCGAAAGCGCTGCAGAGCGTGATACCGTACCTTCCCAAGGATCTGAACGCGCCAATGGTGCTGGTACAGCATATGCCGGTCGGGTTTACAAAATCCATGGCGGATCGTCTCAACGAAATCAGCCCGATTCATGTGAAGGAGGCCGAGGACGGCGATGTGCTTCAGAAGGGCTGGGTGTATGTCGCGCCGGGCGGCCGTCACATGGAGGTAAAGAAGACAGCTGGCGGCCATGTCATCAAACTCAATGATATGCCGGCAATCGGCGGGCTCAGACCGTGCGCGAACATTACATATGATTCCCTGCAGAGCAGCGGGTTTGACCAGGTGGTCTGTGTGGTGCTGACGGGTATGGGGGCCGACGGTACCAACGGTATCAAATCTCTGGCTAAGAGCAAATCCATTTATGTGATCGCCCAGGACGCAGAGACCAGCGTAGTCTACGGAATGCCCAAGGCGATTGCCGAAACAGGCTTGGTAAATGAAGTGGTTCCTCTAAAAGAAGTTGCACAGGCAATTATTAAGAATGTGGGGGTAAAATAATATGGATGTAAGCCAATACCTTGAGATTTTTATTGATGAGACAGACGAACATCTGCAGACGCTGAGCGATTGCATTATGGAGTTGGAAAAAGACCCGGAAAATATGGACGTGATTAACGAGATTTTCCGTGCGGCACACTCCTTAAAGGGTATGGCGGGAACCATGGGCTTTAAGAGGATGCAGCATCTGACCCATGATATGGAGAATGTATTTCAGGAAGTCCGCAGCGACAAGATTAAGGTAAACAGTTCGATGATTGATCTCCTTTTCAAGTGTCTGGACGCGATCGAGGGGTATCTGAACAGTGTCAAAGAGAGTTCGAGCGAGGGGACTGAGGACAATGAGCTCATCATCAAAGAACTGAATGATTTTATCGCCGCGGCCAACGGGGAGGCGCCGGGCGCGGCTCCGGCGGCGAAAGATACGTCCGCTCCGGCGCCATCGGCGGATGTCGGATATACAAAGAAGTATTTTGATTTTGAGGTGGCCGATGCGGAGAAGGCGAAGCTGAAAGAAGCCGAAGAATCCGGGCAGCATATTTACGGTATGACGGTATATATCCAGAAAGAGTGTCTGCTGAAAGCGGCAAGAGCATTTCTCGTGTTTAAGGCCGTAGAGGAGTTCGGACAGATTCTGGTATACAATCCAAGCTCGCAGGATATTGAGGATGAGAGCTTTGACTGTGATTTCAGTTTCCTCTTTGTTTCGGAGGAGGACTATGATAAGATTGCCGAGGCGGCGAAAGCCGTTTCCGAGATCGAGGAGGTTGTCGGAGAACAAATAAAATTCGAGACGCTGGCTGCAAAGCAGGAAAAAGCGGAGGAGGCTGCGGCTGCAGCGCCCGCGGCTCCGGCTCCCGCAGCCGTGCCGGAAGCGGTAAAAGAGGCTCCGGCCACGGTTCCCGCAGCTGCGGCGGAAGCGAAAGCGCCGGCGAAGGACAATAAAAAACAGGCGGTGGCAAAGCCTGTCACGAACCGTACCGTCCGCGTGGATATCGAGAAACTGGATGCATTGATGAACCAGGTATCGGAGCTTATCATTGCGAAAAACAGTCTTGTGGCCATGGGTTCTACGGATTCCGGTGATTTCCAGAATCAGACCTTCCATGAGCAGATTGAATATCTTGAGCGGATTACCACGAATCTTCACGAGTCCGTCATGAAAGTGCGGATGGTTCCGATTGAGAGCGTTGTAAATAAATTCCCGCGTATGATTCGGGATCTTTCCAGAAAATTGGACAAGAAGATGGAATTGTACATGACGGGCGAGGAGACGGAATTGGACCGTACGGTGGTGGATCAGATCGGGGATCCGCTGCAGCACTTGCTCCGCAATTCCGCGGATCATGGTCTTGAGGACAATGCGACGCGTATTGAGAGAGGAAAGCCGGAAGTCGGAACGATATTCCTGAATGCATTTCAGGAGGGCAATAATGTCATTATCGAGGTCGGAGACGACGGCAACGGCATCGATGTGGAGGCGGTGCGCAGCAAGGCGATCGAGCGCGGCGCAATCACGGAGGAGCAGGCGGAATCCATGAGTCAGAAGGAGATTGTGAATCTGCTTTTCATGCCGAGCTTCTCTATGGCGAAGAAAATCACCGATATTTCCGGGCGGGGCGTCGGACTGGATGTCGTAAAATCCAACATCGAACAGCTCGGCGGTGACGTTGAGGTTAAGACAAAGCTGGGTGAGGGAACAACATTTACGGTACGTCTGCCGCTTACCCTGGCAATTATTCAGGCATTGATGGTTGAAATCCGGGACGAGAAATATGCAATCGCACTGGGATCCATTTCAAACATAGAAGATATTCCCGCTAAGGATATCAAATATGTGGAGGCAAAAGAAGTCATTCATCTGCGCAGCAAGGTCATTCCGCTGATCCGTCTTGACAAAGTGCTCGATATTGAGCCGAAGGAGGAAGAGCCGGAGAGTTATACCGTGGTTATCGTCAACAAGGGAGACAGTCTTGCCGGTCTTGTGGTGGACAATCTTATGGGACAGCAGGAAATCGTTATCAAGTCTCTCGGTAACTACATTAATAACAGCAGTAAGATTATCAGTGGTGCTACCATCTTGGGAGATGGCGAGCTTGCCTTAATCTTGGATGTAAACACATTAATGTAAGGGGGTAGCAGACATGGAAAACAACAGTATGGACGTAATCGAGAAGGTATACAAACAATACATCGTGGTTATGGTTGGAAGCGAGCAGTACGGTATTGATATCAATTATATCGATAATATTGTGCGTATGGCCAAGATTACGAGGGTTCCGAAATCCCAGCCGTATTTTGCGGGGATTATTAATCTGCGCGGTGAGATTGTCCCTGTCATGAGTGTGCGCAAAAAGATGGGGCTTGAAGAAGATACTTTTACAAATGCGAGCCGGATTATCATTCTGAAAATAGAGGAGAAAGGGCTGCTCGGAATTATTGTGGACCAGGTAAGGGAGGTTGTCAATCTCAGTGAAGACGAGGTTGATAAGACCTCGAATAAGGGGAAGTTCATCAATGGTGTGGGCAAACACGGGGATGAGCTGATTTCTCTGTTAGAGCTCAATGCGATTATTGATGATACGATCTAGTGTATCCGATAAAAGGTTAGTGGGATCTTCATGGGTCTCACTAACTTTTGTGTCAGTTCGTGTGCATATCAGCTGTGCGGCAGCCGGAGGTGTATGCAGACTGTTCAGATTATGAGAAAGAGAAGGTAGATTGCCATGAGTAAGATGACATTGGAAGACGTAAACAATATGTACTTTGATGTCTTAAAGGAATTGGGAAACATCGGAGCCGGTAACGCGGTCTCGGCGATTGCCAATATGCTCGGTATGATGATTGATATGAATGTTCCGAGCATCCGTATGATGGAAGCCTCGAAGCTCGGTACAGCGGTGGGGGCGGAGGATGAGACGATTGTCGGGATTTTTTTGGAGGTTTGTGACGATATAGAGGGCAGTATGATGTTTTTGCTGGATATTCCCTCTGCGCGCTATCTTGTGAGTAAGCTTATGATGAGCGATGCTTCGTCGGATAAACCCTTTGACGAGATGGAGCTTTCCGCGTTAAAGGAAATCGGAAATATTATCGCGGGTTCCTATCTCTCGGCGCTGTCGTCACTGACGAATCTTGTGATCGCGCCGTCGGTTCCGTATATCGCGGTCGATATGGCGGCATCAATACTAAGCGTTCCGGCAATTCAATTCGGGCAGTTCGGAGACAATGCGCTTTTGATTCAGACCGAGATCTGTGCAGAGGTTGCGATTAACGGTTACTTTATCCTGATGCCTGAGCAGGATTCTTACGAAAAGATTTTAACGTCCTTGGGAATATCGTTATAAGGAGATGGAGATATGAGTCAAGTTATTAAGGTGGGCATGGCAGATCTGAATATCTGTAAGGCACCTGATGTAATTACGACTTTAGGGCTGGGGTCCTGTATAGGACTTGTTTTATACGACCCGGTATCAAAGGTTGGCGGTATGGTGCATTATATGCTTCCGGACAGTAAACAGGTGCGCAATAACAGCAATATCGCAAAGTTTGGAGATACCGGAATCCGGGAATTACTAAAGCGCGTGATTGCAGCCGGCGGAAACAGAAATCGTTTGATTGCCAAAATTGCCGGCGGTGCAAGAATGTTTGAGGTGAGCGGTCTGTCTGATGTCGGAAATATCGGAGCCAGAAATGCGGCTATGGCAAAGGCAGTATTAAAGGAACTCGGAATCCGGCTCGTGGCGGAGGATACGGGGCTGAATTACGGAAGAACAGTTGAACTGCATTGTGATACGGGAGAATTTTATATCAAGTCCGTCGGAAAGCCGGTTAAAATCATATAAGGCAGTGAAACCATGACAAATCAGAAAGGCTTGGTTGTTTATGAAGACAAAATCAATACCTGCGTTTATTATGCTTCTGGCGGGGGCGATCGCGTGTATCGCCGGTATCGCGTCCCATCTGGAGGTGGCAGGGTTTGTAAAGATGCTCCTGATTGTTCTGATTGTGTTTTATTTTTTGGGATGCATCGTAAAAATAATTTTGGACAGTAATTTTAAGGAAGAGGATAAGGAAACCACGGATGGTGAGAACGCATCAGAAGATCAGGAGGCAGGCGAGGACGCAGCTGCCGAGAATATTGATGCGGACAGAGAAAACGGTCAGAAAGACGAGTAAATGATAGAAAACTAGAACGTGGGGGCTTCCTATGAAAGCGGTTGATAGAGAAAAACTTTGGGAAGAATATTCCAAAAATCCCACACAGGAGCTGCGGGAAAAGCTTATTGTTGAGTATGCGCCGCTGGTTCGGGTTGTGGCAGGTCGTTTGAGCATGTATCTTGGATATAATGTGGAATACGATGACCTGGTGAGTTACGGGATATTCGGATTAATTGATGCAATCGATAAATTTGATTTGGGGAAGGATGTAAAATTTGAAACCTACGCGAGTCTGCGTATTCGAGGGGCTATTTTAGATCAGATACGCAAGATGGACTGGATTCCGCGGACGGTCAGGCAGAAACAGAAAAAGATTGAAGAGGCCATCAAGATTGTGGAGACGCGGACCGGGAAGAATGCTTCCGACGAGGAGATTGCAAGGCAGCTTGGAATCGCCGGAGACGAATTAAATGAGTGGCAGTCGCAGCTGAAAGTTACAAATGTGGTTTCACTGAATGAGTTTGTGGAACAGGGCGGTGAACCCGTGATGGATGCACAGAATAATTCGCATTTTGTGCAGCCGGAGGAAGCCGTTGCGGAGGAAGAATTAAAAAAAGTTCTGGAGGAAACGATGGAACTTTTGACGGAGAAGGAGCAGAAGGTAATACTGCTGTATTATTATGAGGAGCTGACACTGAAAGAGATCAGCAATATTTTAGAGGTGTCTGAATCGCGCGTTTCACAGCTGCACACGAAGGCGCTTTTGAAAATGCGCAGGAAGATGGGAAATTATATGGGCATTTTAACGGACTGAGGTTCCGGGGAAGAGGTGCAATATGTCAATAAGACCGGTGGATGTGAACGGAATGATTCAGCGGACGCAGGATATTGGACAGCTGAAGCAGCATGAGGATAACAAACCGGTAATTCAGCAGCACAGCATCGAGATTCAGCAGGAGCGGAAGGAAGAGCAGCTGACAAAGCGGGTAAATGATCCCGAACAGAAAGAAAACGAAGGCTATCGCTTCGATGCCAAGGAAAAAGGCAATAACAGTTATGAGAGAAATCAGAACAAAAAAAAGAAAAAAGAGTCTGCGGATGAAAAAAGTGAGAACGGAAAAGTTATACTAAAGGGTCAGGGATCAAGCTTTGACATGAAAATATAAAAGGAAAGAGCGAGAGATAGATTTTCGCTGGGAGGTTTGTGTATACACACATGAACCCGAAAGACACGGAAAATGTGTGCGTATGGAGGAAACTATGGCTGGAGTAGAATTGATACTGCTTCTTGTAGGATGTATATTTATGGTGGGAAGTTTCTTTATCACGGAGAAGCTGTCCCCTTCGGAATTGAATAAACTGGCAGAGATAAGCGAGGATGAGCTGAAAAATATTGTCAACCGTCAGGTCGAGAATGCAGGCGTTAAGATTGAGGAGGCCATTGACGAACGGCTTGAGGCGTCTATGGACAGGGTTGACCGGGCGCTTGTGAAAGAGACAAACGAGAAGATTATGGCGATCAACGAATTCTCGGATACGATTGTGGAGAACATGAATAAGACACATAGCGAGATCATGTTTCTTTACAGCATGCTCAACGATAAACACGTGGAATTGACGGGAATGGTTTCGGATCTGCAGCGCCTTGCAGCCGATGTGCGCAATATGCAGGAGCATATCCCGACATCGGGCGCCGTGCCTGCGGCACAGCCGGTATCGCTGGTACCGCCGCAGCCAGCCGTGCGGGCAAGTGCGGTGATACAGAATGCTGTGGAAGTGCCCAAAGTGGAGGAAAAGGAGCCGCCCAAGGGGAAGGCCGAAGAGGAGCTTGAACACGAAGGCCAAGTGTCGGAGCAGGAAGAGGAAGAGAATCATAACAAAAGGATTCTGGCACTGCACAAAGAAGGCTACAATGTTGTCGATATTGCCAAAAAGCTGGGTCTGGGCATCGGCGAGGTCAGACTGGTAATCGGACTTTATAAAGGGGAATCGGATTCGTGAAACTGAAATATTATTTGCGTGGGTTGGGAATCGGTATTATTGTCACCACGATTGTGCTGGCAATTGTTTTTTCCAAAAATAAAAAAGTGATGTCGGATGACGAAGTCATTGAGCGTGCGACGCAGCTTGGAATGATTATGCCGGAGGACAGCGCCGAAGAGACGGAAGTGATGGACGCGGAGGGGCTGTTGGCTTCCGTGACCTCTGAGCGCGGGCAGGATCATGCGGATACCAAAGACGGCAGTCAGAGTTCGGAGGATGCAAAGGACACGCAGGACGGCGGGAACCCGGAGAATACGGAAAATGTGCAGGACAGTCAGAGCCCGGAGGATGCGGATGCCGAACGGGACAGCGGGGGTTCGGATACGCCCGCCGAAGCAGAGGGCGGTCAGGCACCGGAAGACGACCGGAACCCGGAGGATGAACAGAATCCGGAGGATGCGGGCGGAGCGGACGCGGGAGCGCAGACGGAAAGCTATCATTTGGTGATTAAGCGGGGAGATGTCTGCAGGACCGTGTGTGAGACGCTTGCGGCAAACGGAGTGACATCGGATGCCGAGGCGCTGCGGAAATATCTGTTTGAGATCGGATACGCGTCGAGTATCAGTGTAGGAGAATACGATATCCCGTATGGGAGTTCTATGGAAGAGATTGCCGCGCTTTTAAAGGCGGGACCGACAGAACGCTAGATCAAAACGGGGCTGTCGCATTTACGCGGAGAATGACAGGCACAAGCATGGAAAACGAGCGTGAGTGTGACAGCTTCGTTTTGTTTTGCGGCATAAAAAAAGCTTGCCTGCGGCGGCGTTTTATGTTATAATCTGTGCGGTTAGGTTTTAGAACCAAACGAAACTCAGTAGTCACATATGCTGACCGGCGGGTTTGGTGCCGAAGGGTCGCCCCGAGGAATGAAGCATATGGAAGAAAAACCAGGAGGTAGGAAAAATGAGTGTTATTTCAATGAAGCAGTTACTGGAAGCAGGTGTTCATTTCGGACATCAGACAAGAAGATGGAACCCGAAAATGGCTCCGTATATCTACACGGAGAGAAACGGCATCTACATCATTGACCTGCAGAAGTCTGTGGGAAAGGTAGACGAGGCGTACAAGGCGGTTGCCGATATCGCTGCAGAGGGCGGCACGATTCTTTTTGTGGGTACCAAGAAGCAGGCACAGGATGCGATTAAGGCTGAGGCAGAGCGCTGCGGAATGTTCTATGTAAACGAGAGATGGTTAGGCGGTATGCTCACAAACTTTAAGACGATCCAGAGCCGTATCGCAAGATTAAAAGAGATTGAGACAATGGCGACGGACGGAACCTTTGAGGTGCTGCCGAAGAAAGAGGTTATCGCACTTAAGAAAGAGTGGGAGAAGTTAGAGAAGAACCTCGGCGGTATCAAGGAGATGAAGAGAATCCCGGATGCGATTTTTGTCGTGGACCCGAAGAAGGAGAGAATCTGTATTCAGGAAGCACACACACTGGGCATTACGTTAATCGGTATTGCAGATACAAACTGTGATCCGGAAGAGCTCGATTATGTAATCCCGGGCAATGATGATGCAATCAGAGCTGTAAAATTAATTGTTTCAAAGATGGCAGATGCCGTGATCGAGGCAAATCAGGGTGCAGAGATGACTGCTGAGGAGGCGGAGTCCGCTGAGGCAGACGTACAGGAAGCGGCAGAGGCATAAGGAAATACGATAAGGGGCGCGGAAACGTCCCTTTCTATTATAAATTTATTTGGAGGATAGGAAGATGGCTATTACAGCAGCTATGGTAAAAGAACTGCGCGAGATGACCGGTGCAGGTATGATGGATTGCAAGAAGGCATTAAATGAGACGAACGGAAATATGGAAGAGGCGGTTGAATTCCTGAGAAAGAACGGACAGGCAAAGGCTGAGAAAAAGGCCAGCAGAATTGCGGCTGAGGGTCTGTGTGCGGTTGTGATGAAGGACGAAAAGACAGCGGCAGTCGTTGAGGTAAATTCCGAGACAGACTTTGTCGCAAAGAACGAGACGTTCCAGGAGTTTGTAAAGGCGGTTGCAAATCAGGCAGTGAATTCTTCTTCGGCAGATATGGATGCGTTTATGGCGGAGGCATGGAACGAGGATTCCTCCAAGACCGTAAATGATGCGCTTGTAGAGAAGGTTGCAGTTATCGGTGAGAACCTGAAAATCCGCAGATTTGAGAAGGTTGCCGCGGAGCACGGCTGTGTGGCTACCTATGTACACGGCGGCGGCAGAATCGGCGTTATCGTTGACGCGGATACCGATGTTGTAAATGACGCGGTAAAAGAGGCTATGGTAAACATTGCAATGCAGATTGCGGCGCTGAATCCGAAATATGTGTCGAGAGCAGAGGTGAGTGCCGACTATATCGATCACGAGAAAGAGATTCTTCGTGCACAGATTATGAATGACCCGAAGGAGTCCCAGAAGCCGGAGAAGGTTATCAACGGCATGATCGAAGGTCGTATCAGCAAAGAGTTAAAGGAAATCTGCCTTGTGGATCAGGTGTATGTAAAGGCTGAGGACGGAAAACAGACCGTAGGAAAGTATCTGGAGGAGGTTTCCAAGGCTGCCGGCTGCACCGTATCTGTTAAGAGATTTGTCCGCTTCGAGACCGGTGAGGGAATCGAGAAGAAGCAGGAGGATTTTGCGGCTGAGGTTGCGGCGCAGATGAATGCGTAGAAATTTGTCGAAATAAGGCGAATAGAGATAGGAATGAGAACCCTTGTAAGTGGTGTTGGTGCGCTGTTTGCAGGGGTTTTTATTATGCGGTATGTATAATAGTTATAATGGATATTGTCTATAGAATATGGTAAAATAAATAAAAACAGAAATTGGGAGTTGATTTTATGCTAGTCAGTACAGATAAGAAATGGGATTATGCATTAGGTATGATTAAAGTAGATGGATTAGAACCATCCCCAGAATTTAAAAAATTAATTGAAAAAGAAAGTCGTGGAGAAATGACCACGGAGGATATGCGTAAGGTTTTAGACAAAAAATATAAGATGAAAGAATAGATAAAAATATTATGAATGATCCGTATTTATATTCACATACAGATATTCTAAAGAATCTTGCTGATATACGGGACAGAGAAATGTTGTCGTGTATGGAGGCAGAATATACGAGTATACGGCTTGCGGAACTTGTAATAGGAGAATCCGTCAGCCGTTTTGATTTTGTAGCACTTTGTGATATGCATCATTATATTTTTCAGGATATATACGAATGGGCAGGAAAAATTAGAATTATAAACATTGAAAAATCAGAGCCGGCTTTAGGAGGTATTTCAATAGAGTATTCTGATTGTTTTGATATTGAAAAGGACGCAACATATGTCTTAGATAAAATGAACCATTACGCTTGGGAAAAGGTATCTATTGAAGAAGTGGCAGAAATATTTTCAAAATATTTAGCTGAACTTTGGAAAGTTCATCCTTATCGAGAAGGTAATACGCGCACGGTAATTACATTTTGTAGCCAGTTTATAGAGAGTAAAGGGTTTTATATAGATAGTGATTTATTCAAAGATAATGCGCAATATATGAGAACTGCTTTAGTTGCGGCAAATGCTTTGTTTTCAGATCTTGGGGATAAACGAAAGCCGGAATATTTAGAGAAGATAGTTTTGGATGCTTTGGGAAGAGGACAGAAAATGAAACAAAGGGTTTCAGATGTTATAAAAAAAGCCGGATTTAAAGCAACAGAGGGACGAATCCGAAAAATTGTATATTGGAATCGTTTAGAGTGGCATGAGCATGGGGAGCAGGCTGTTAGATTATATTTATTACAAAATGGAGAAAGCGAATAAATGACTTATATAAAAAAATCAAATATTACTGAATAATGCGCTGAGGCATGGGCAAGGTCAATTATATATTGTGATTATATTTTAGAGGGAAAGGCAACTTTGGAATATCGAAAGCACTTTGTATCTGCACTTTATAATGCTGTGGAATTATTTGTTAAACAGCTTATGTTAAATAATACAGATTATCGGGTGATACATGAAAAATGGATGCAATTCAGATGGGCGCTGCCGCAAGTGCGGGAATCTACACCCTGGTCGAAACAGTCAAAGCCAATGGCCTGGATGCAATGAAATACCTTAAATACATCCTGTCAGATATGCCGGGTAGTACATTCCTTGAAAACCCGGCATATCTGGATGACTATCTGCCATGGGATCCCATGGTACAGGAACGCTGTCGATAACCACTGCCCTTTTAGCATAGTGGGTTGGTGGTTATTTTTCTATCCGCTATCTTATTTGACGCTTACATTAGATTTATGAGATTGTGTGAAAAAAGAGATTATTGATGATATGATATGTTCAGAAGTGTTGTGGTGACTTAATTCTACCAAACGGCTATAGACCATGTCTATTTTTATGAAATTAATTTGCGAAACTTATTATGCAGCATATGTTTTTGATGATCCTTATTATATTGAAATGTTTGATTTTGAACATAGTGTTGATGAGGATAGATATATTGCGATAGGGAAAGTCGGTGATGTATTGTTTGTAGTATTTACAGAACGAAAGGAAACGATTCGATTAATTTCAGCTAGACTTGCAACAAATGCAGAAAAGGAGCTTTATTATGACCAGAACATTAATTATTGAGAGTGGACAAAAACCTACGGAAGAACAATTAAAAGAGGTTGAAGAAGCAAAAAAAGCCCTATTAATTTTGATGAGGATTGTGGGGAATTATCGCCAGCCATGATGAAAGCGTTTAAAAGTGCTGTTGCACAACGAAATCGCAAGAAAAAAGCTTAGAAATTTGGGGGAAGAATTTTATCCCCCAATATCCGCCAAATGCAAAATGGCATAAGGAAAATTTCGGAATAACAGAGCTGCCTGACGAATAAAATAGAACCATTCTAAGAACTGTGTCAGGAGAGCGAAATGCGGGGATTTCTGAAAAAAGTGCTTCGGGGTGTCGCGATTGGCGTTGCAAATGTGATACCAGGGGTGAGCGGCGGAACGATGATGGTTTCCATGGGGATTTATCCGAACGTGATAGGGGCCGTGACTGGTTTCTTTTCCGACTGGCGGCGCAGCGTGCGGATTCTGTTTCCCTACGCGGCGGGGATGGGGATCGGTGTGGTTTGCTTCTCGTTTTTGATGGAATATTTTTTTAAGGCATTTCCGCTTCAGACGGCGCTTTTGTTTCTCGGGCTGATACTCGGCGGTATTCCGCTGCTTTTGCCGAAGGTAAGCGGGGCGCGGCCGAAGCCGGCGGAGGCGGCATTGTTTTTGTGTTTTTTTGCGCTGATTCTGTGGACGCAGTCGTTTGGGGCAGGAGAACCGAAAGAATATGCGGCCGGGCTTACCGCCGGGACGGGAAAGCTTTTCGGGGCGGGAGCACTTGCGGCTGCCGCGATGGTGATACCAGGGGTGAGCGGGTCTATGATATTGATGGCTCTGGGGTATTACACGCTGGTGCTCTGCTGTATCAACACGTTTCTGACGGCGGCTGTCTTGTTTGACTGGAAGACGGCGGGGGAGTGTCTGTGGCTTTTGGCGCCGTTTGGAACAGGTGTGCTTCTCGGGATTCTTGCGGTCGCAAAGCTGGTTGAATATTTTCTCAGACGCTGGGAGCGCCAGTCCTATTTTGCGGTTTTGGGGCTGGTGGCGGCATCTCCTGCGGCAGTGTTCGGACCGCTGACCATAGAGCATGGAGGTGTGGCGGATATTTTGACGGGAGCGGCGCTTTTTCTGCTTGGAATCTTTGTTTCCGGAAGGCTTGGAAAATAAATGTTTCCCGTAAAAAGCCAAATAGTCAGAAAACGACATATATAGCGCAAAAAAATCGAACGATTTTTTTGCGCTTTTTTCTTTGAAAAATAGAAAAATGTGTTACAATAGATAGGTATTAAGATTAAGTTGGGGGTTTTACATGCAGGATAAAGACTCAGAAGCACTTCGCAATCAGCGCAGACGAAGGAAGCGAATAGGAAGAATAAAGAGCGCGATTGCATTTATGATTGCGGGATGGATTTTATGTTCCATGATTCTGATTGTCTGCCTGTTTGCAAAAATATCACAGCTGGAACAGAATATAAACCGCTATATCGAAAATCAGAACGCCGGGGAGGGAAACATGACGGCGCCTGGACAGACCGGCGGCAATTCGACAGAAACGCTTGATGAGGCGTCGACAGAGGTGCCGGGGGAGACGACGTATGCGGCGGCGCCGCCGCTGACGGGGGTCGCGGACGCGTGGAACCTTGCGGAAAAAGGGGACGTGCATAAGGTCTACCTGACGTTTGACGACGGACCTTCGGAATATACCGGGGATATTTTGGACATCCTTGCGGAATATGGCATAAAGGCAACGTTTTTTGTGGTCGGCAGCGAGGAGGAAGGCGCCGGCGACATCTATCGGAGGATTGTCGAGGAAGGCCATACGCTTGGTATGCATTCTTATTCAAATAAATACAGCGTGATCTATCAGTCCAGAGAAGCCTTTGCGGAGGATTACCGGAAGCTGCACGATTATCTTTTGGCAGAGACCGGGGTGGATGTCAGATATTACCGCTTCCCGGGCGGAAGCAGCAATCAGATCAGCAATGTTCCGATGGCTGATTTGATCCACTATCTGAATGAGCAGGGGGTTGTCTATTACGACTGGAATGTGACGTCCGGCGACGCGGCAGCCGCGTTTACCACGGATGAGATTGTCGAGAAGGTGACCGGCGACGTTGCAAAGTATAAGACGTCGGTGGTACTATTGCATGATACGGGCGGCAAGCAGACGACAGTGGAGGCTTTGGGGCCGCTGATTGAAGCCTTGCAGGCGATGGAAGCCGAGATTTTGCCGATTGGCGATGATACGGATGCGATACAGTATGTCAGGGCTGACGGTGCGGAATAGATAAAAAGTAAGCGGAGCGGCTGGGGACAGAATCCGCACACTGAGAAAGGAGCAAGTTGTAAATTATGGGATTTTTCAAGGACTTTAAGGATGATTTTTCGCAGGCGGTGAACGAGCTGATGCCGGGGGAAGACAACCTTGAGACGGAAGGCACGGAAGAAGAACTGGTTGTGAACACGTTGGAGAGCGAAGTGGACGTGAAATCGGAATTATCAAAGTTAGACGGTCTGTTGGAGCAGGTGTCTAAGCAGGAGACTGTGAAGGCAAAAGCTTCCGCATCTGCGTCACCGAAGGAGGCGGCATCGAACGCGGCGAAGGCAGGGGGGCCGACGTCAGGTGTGACAGCGTCAGGTTTTCCAGCGTCAGGTGTGACGCTGGAAAACCCTGAGGGAACCCGGCAGACTTCTCATACAGCAAACAATACAATCCAGGAGGAAAGAAAAATGGCTGACAATACAGTGACACCGGCAGCGCCGACAATGACCGCGCCGACAGCGACCGCGCCGATAGCGGCAGCGCCGATTACGGCGCAGGAGAAACTGGTAGTAACCGATGAGGTATCCGTTATCACGGAGGGAACCGTTATCAAGGGAGACATCATATCGAACGGCTCTTTGGACGTGCGCGGACAGATTAACGGCGACGTGAGCTGCAACGGCAAGCTTACGGTTACCGGTGTTGTAAACGGAAACAGCAATACATCCGAATTTTTTGCGGATTCTGCACAGGTCGAGGGTGAGGTGGTAAGCACCGGAACCGTTAAAATCGGTCTCGGATCCGTGATCATCGGGAATGTCTCTTCCACGTCAGCGGTTATCGCAGGCGCCATCAAGGGAGATATTGATGTGCAGGGACCGGTTGTTGTGGACACGTCAGCGGTTGTCATGGGGAATATCAAATCGCGCTCCGTACAGATTAACAACGGCGCAGTCATTGAGGGATTCTGCTCACAGTGCTACTCTGATGTAGACGTTGCAAGCCTGTTTGACGGAAAGAAAGGAATCTGATTCGAATATGAAAAGAGTCTTATTGAAATTGAGCGGAGAGGCTTTGGCCGGGGAGAAGCATACGGGCTTTGACGAGGCCACCGTGACGGAGGTTGCCGCGCAGGTAAAGCAGATTACAGATTCCGGCGTTCAGATCGGTATTGTAATCGGCGGCGGTAATTTCTGGAGGGGAAGAACCAGTGAGAACATCGACCGGACAAAAGCGGATCAGATCGGCATGCTTGCCACGATTATGAACTGCATTTATGTGTCGGAGATTTTCCGCTCCGCAGGGATGAAAACGCAGATTCTGACACCGTTTGAATGCGGGAGCATGACAAAGCTTTTCTCCAAGGATCGGGCGAATAAATATTTTGAGAACGGTATGGTTGTGTTTTTTGCGGGAGGAACGGGACATCCGTATTTTTCCACGGATACCGGGATTGTGCTCCGCGCCGTAGAGATGGAGGCGGACGGAATCTACCTCGCAAAGTCGATTGACGGTGTGTATGACAGTGATCCGAAAATCAATCCTGCGGCGGTGAAGTACGACGAGGTTTCCATTCAGGAGGTTATTGACAAAAAGCTTGCGGTGGTGGATCTGACGGCTTCCATTCTGTGTATGGAGAATAAGATGCCGATGTATGTGTTCGGCTTAAATGAGGAAAACAGTATCGTAAAAGCAATGACCGGAGCGTTTTCCGGCACAAAGGTTACTGTTTCCGAATCATAGAAAGGCTTGGGGATGTATGGACGAGAGATTGGTACAATATGACGAAAAAATGGGTAAGACAATGAATAATCTGGCGGAAGAATTCGGCGGTATCCGTGCGGGCCGTGCGAATCCGCACGTGCTCGACAAGATCCGTGTCGATTATTACGGCACGCCTACGGCGCTTCAGCAGGTTGCGAATATCAGCGTCCCGGAGCCGCGGATGCTTCTGATTCAGCCGTGGGAGCCGTCTCTGGTAAAAGAGATCGAGAAAGCGATTCTGACCTCTGATCTGGGAATCAATCCGACGAATGACGGAAAAGCAATCCGTCTGATTTTTCCCGAGCTCACGGAGGAGAGACGTAAAGAGCTTGCAAAAGAGATCAAGAAGAAGGGTGAGAATGCGAAGGTGGCGATCCGCAATATCCGCCGCGACGCGAACGATTCCTTTAAAAAGCTCGGCAAAACCGCCGACGTTTCGGAAGATGAAATCAAAGAATTAGAGGACAAAGCCCAGAAGATGACGGATAAGTACATTGCTGAGGTGGACAAAGCAGTGGAGAGTAAGACCAAAGAAATTCTTACCGTATAAGAACGAGACCTTGGAAACCCCATGTTTTCAAGGTCTTTGCATATTAAAGGAGCGTTGATTGAAAATGGATGGTATGAAAATTCCGCGGCATGTGGCGATTATTCTGGACGGAAACGGGCGCTGGGCGGCTGCGCGGGGGATGCCGCGCAATTACGGACATACGGTCGGGGCAGGAAATGTGGAAAAGGTATGCGCGGCCGCACATGATATGGGAATTAAGTATGTGACGATGTATGCGTTTTCCACCGAGAACTGGAACCGTCCGGACGGCGAGGTCGCGGCGCTGATGAAGCTTTTGGAGAGCTATCTGAAAAACTGTATCAGAACCGCAGACAAAAACAATATGCGTGTCCGCGTGATCGGAGATACGAGCAAACTGAGTGAGAAATTCAGACGGCAGATTGAAGAACTCGAGGCTGCCTCCGCAAAAAACGACGGGCTGAATCTGCAGATTGCAATCAATTACGGAAGCAGGGACGAAATGCTTCGGGCGATGCGCGGAATGTATGCCGATATCGCGGCGGGAGTGCATACGGCCGAAGAAATTGACGAAGCGCTTTTTGCCGGTTATCTGGACACCGCGGATATCCCCGACCCGGATCTTTTGATCCGCACGAGCGGGGAGCAGCGTTTGTCTAATTATCTGCTCTGGCAGCTGGCGTACAGTGAATTTTATTTTACCGAAGTGCCGTGGCCGGATTTTGATAAAACGGAATTGGAAAAGGCTGTGAAAGCGTATAATAAAAGAGACAGAAGATTCGGCGGCCTGACGGAGGAAACACATGTTTAAGACAAGATTGTTGAGCGGTATCGTATTGGTGATTGCCGCGCTGGTACTGATTATTACGGGCGGCGATGTATTGCTTGTGTCCTTGCTTGTAATCTCATTGATCGGAATGTATGAGCTGTACCGTATTTTTCACGTGGAGAGAGAGGCTCCCGGCATCGCGGGATATCTGGCGGCAGCGCTCTACTATGCAGAACTCAGATTCGGATTTCTGCCGGATCTGATGATGCTGGTGTTGGGACTTCTTGTCCTTTTGATGGCGGTCTATGTGTTTACCTATCCGAAGTACCGCACCGAACAGCTGCTTGCCGTATTTTTCGGCGTGTTCTATGTGGCGGTAATGCTTTCCTATGTGTATCAGACACGCATGCTCATCCGGGGCGCATATGTGGTGTGGCTTGTTTTTCTGTGCTCCTGGGGCTGTGACACCTGTGCTTACTGCGTGGGAGTTCTGTTTGGAAAGCATAAGATGGCGCCGGTCTTAAGCCCGAAAAAATCGATTGAGGGCGCCGTCGGCGGCGTTGCGGGCGCTGCGCTGCTCACTGCGCTCTACGGAATGGTTTTTAAGCAGGCGATGGGCATCACGGTGACGGAGGTGTGGCTTCTTGCCGGGATTTCGATGGCGGGCGCACTGATTTCGATGGTGGGAGACCTGACGGCTTCCGCGATCAAGAGAAACTACGAGATAAAGGATTACGGCAGGTTGATCCCGGGGCACGGCGGAATCTTAGACCGCTTTGACAGTGTGATATTTACGGCGCCGATTATCTATTTTCTGGCGGCGAATCTGATGAGGTAACCTATGAAAAAAATAGCGATACTGGGGTCTACGGGCTCCATCGGAACGCAGACACTTGAGATTGTGAGAGAGCAGGGAGATATTGCGGTGACTGCCATGGCGGCGGGCGGAAATATCGATTTGCTGGAGCGGCAGATACGGGAATTTCACCCTGTGCTGGTCAGTGTCTGGGAGGAGGAGAAGGCAAAAGAGCTGCGCCTTCGGACGGCGGATTTGAATGTGAAGGTCTGCTGCGGAATGGACGGACTTCTCGCGGCGGCACAGATACCGGAGAGCGAGATTCTTGTGACGGCGATTGTGGGGATGCTCGGCATCCGGCCGACGATCGCGGCGATACGCGCCGGCAAAAAGATTGCACTGGCGAATAAGGAGACGCTTGTGACCGCAGGACACCTTATCATGCCGCTGGCAAAGGAGTACGGCGTGCCGATTCTGCCGGTGGACAGCGAGCACAGTGCGATTTTCCAGTCCCTGCAGGGAGCAGGGGACAACCGGATCGCAAAGATCCTGCTGACGGCCTCAGGCGGACCCTTCCGCGGGAAAAGACGCGAAGAACTGAAAGAGATCCGTGTGGAAGATGCCTTAAAGCATCCGAATTGGACGATGGGGCGCAAAATCACAATCGATTCCTCCACGCTGGTCAACAAAGGGCTGGAGGTTATGGAGGCAAAGTGGCTGTTCGGGGTGGAGACGGAACAGATTGAAGTCGTCGTACACCCGCAGAGCGTGATCCACTCGGCGGTGGAATATGACGACGGAGCGGTAATCGCACAGCTCGGGACGCCCGATATGCGCCTGCCGATTCAGTATGCGCTCTATTATCCAGAGCGGAGGACGCTGTCCGGGGACAGACTGGATCTGTGCGGGCTTGGGCAGCTGACCTTTGAGCGGCCCGATCTTAAGACCTTCCGGGGACTGGGGCTTGCGTACGAGGCAATGCGGCGGGGCGGCAGCATGCCTACAGTGTTTAACGCGGCCAACGAGAAAGCGGTGGCGCTGTTTTTGGAACGCAGAATCGGTTATCTCGATATTGCGGAGCTGATAGAGGCGTGTATGGAACAGATCCCGTTTCTTGCGGACCCGGATCTGGACGGAATTTTGGAGACAGAGCAGGCCGTTTATGAGTATATATTGAGCAAATGGCATTGAGAAAGGTTTTTTCATGAAAATTGTTATCGCAATTATTATTTTCAGCATTATTATTATTTTTCACGAACTGGGACACTTCTGGCTCGCAAAGGCAAACGGAATCCGGGTCAACGAATTCTGCCTCGGCTTAGGGCCGACGCTCATCGGATTTACGAGGGGAGAGACGACATACTCCATAAAGCTTCTGCCGATCGGAGGCGCCTGCATGATGGAGGGCGAGGACGGTGAGAGCAGCGATGACCGTGCGTTCGGAAAGAAATCGGTCTGGGCCCGCATCAGCGTGGTCGCGGCGGGACCGATCTTTAATTTCCTGATGGCCTTTGTGTTTGCAGTGATCTTAATCTGCAATATCGGTTATGACCTGCCCACCCTGGCCGGAGTCAGCGAGGGCTATGCGGCGGAAGAGGCGGGGCTTAAGGAAGGCGATAAGATTATAAAGCTCAACCGTAGCCGGATTCACTTTGCAAGGGAGCTGAGCGCCTACACGCAGTTTCACCAGGGGGAGCCGGTCAGCGTGACCTATGAGAGGGACGGAGAGACGTATGTCACCGAGCTGACGCCGAAATATGACGAAGAGCTCGGCTACTCTATCTACGGATTTCTGATAAACGGAGAGCGGACGCGGGGGAACTTTTTTGAGACCGTCAAATACAGCTTCTACGAGGTGAAATACTGGATTTCCGTCACGATCAACAGTCTTCGGATGCTCGTGGGCGGACAGGTCAGCGTCAAAGATATGAGCGGCCCCGTGGGGATTGTCGACATGATCGGCGACGGCTATGAGGAGAGTGTCTCCTACGGCTATTTTGCGGCATTTTTACAGATGCTGTATGTCACGATTTTTCTGTCGGCAAACCTCGGCGTGATGAATCTGCTGCCGCTTCCTGCATTGGACGGCGGCCGGCTGCTTTTTATGCTTGTGGAAGTGATCCGCGGGAAAAAGGTGGACCCGGAAAAGGAAGGTATGGTGCATTTTATCGGTATGATGCTTTTGTTTGCACTGATGATATTCGTGATTTTTAATGACATTCGAAAAATAGTGGGCTGACGGTTTCGTCGGACCGGGGAGACGGAGGATAGAGATATGACAAAAACAGTGCAGATAGGAGACCGGGTCATCGGCGGCGGAAATCCGATTCTGATTCAGTCAATGACGAACACAAAGACGGAAAACGTGGCGGACACGGTCCGGCAGATTCAGGCGCTTGCCGCGGCCGGCTGTGATATCATCCGGTGTGCGGTTCCTACGATGGAGGCGGCAAAAGCGCTGGGGGAGATCCGCGGGCAGGTGAGCATCCCGGTGGTTGCGGACATTCATTTCGACTATCGGCTTGCGCTTGCGGCGATCGAGCACGGGGCGGATAAGATTCGCATTAATCCGGGAAATATCGGCGACGTATCCCGGGTGCAGGCCGTCGTGGATGCGGCGGCAGAGCGCCGTATTCCGATCCGCGTCGGCGTCAACAGCGGCTCCCTCGAGAAAAATCTTGTGGAGAAATACGGAGGCGTCACGGCGGAAGGACTCGTGGAGAGCGCGTTAGACAAGGTGCGTCTGATAGAGGGGATGGGATACGACAATCTCGTGATCAGCATCAAGTCTTCGGATGTGCTGATGTGTGTGCGCGCACACGAGCTTTTGGCAGCGCAGACAGACCACCCGCTGCATGTCGGGATTACCGAGGCGGGCACGATTACGAGCGGCAATATCAAATCGGCCATCGGCCTCGGGCTGATTCTGCATCAGGGAATCGGCGATACCATCCGTGTCTCTCTGACCGGGGACCCGCTGGAGGAGGTGAAATCCGCAAAGCTGATTCTCCGGACGCTCGGCCTGCGCAGCGGCGGTGTGGAGGTGGTTTCCTGCCCGACCTGCGGCAGAACACAGATCAATCTGATAGAGCTGGCAAATCAGGTGGAGCATATGGTCGCGGATATCCCGCTGGATATCAAAGTCGCCGTTATGGGCTGCGTGGTGAACGGGCCGGGAGAGGCGAAAGAGGCGGATATCGGAATCGCAGGAGGAATCGGCGAGGGACTTATTATCAAACACGGGGAAGTGTATAAGAAGGTGCCGGAGGAAGAGCTTTTGGGGGCGTTGCGTTACGAACTGCTGCATTGGAAATAGAGAGAGGGTACGATGGCGAAGCTGTTTTTTGAGGTATTTCCGACCCTTCAGTTGGAGGGAAATATAAAAAAGCTGTTGACGGAGACGGAAGTGACAAAGGTGGGGATGAACCGCGAGAAAAATCATCTCAGAGTTTATCTCCTCGGCGCCCGTCTGATCCATAAGAAAGATATTTACCGACTGGAAGCTGCGATTGCAGGGCAGATATTTAAAGGCAGGCAGATGCAGGTCAAGATTATCGAGAAATATCGGCTTTCGGAACAGTACACGCCGGAAAAGCTGCTCGATTTATATAAAGAGAGCATCTTAGAAGAGCTGCGGGATTACAGTCTGATGGAATATAACCTGCTGCGCACGGCGAAGATGGAATTTCAATCGGAAAACCGTATGCTGCTGACACTGGAAAACACAATTATCGCCCAGACCCGCTCCCATGAGATCGTGGAGTTTCTCGAGAAGGTTGTCTGTGAGCGCTGCGGCTTAAATCTGGCGGTGGAGCTTGCCTACGAGGAACCCAAAGAGAGCCGCCATAAGAAAAACAGCGACCTTCAGGTACAGTTTGAGATTCAGAATATTGTAAAACGGGTCAGACTTCGGGAAGGAGAGCAGGAGGGCGGACAGGCCGTGCCGGAGACAGACGCGCAGCAAGCCGGAACAAAGAAGGCTGCGCCGGCCGGCCGCATGCCCCAGAGTACGGCCGCAGCGGCCGCCTCCGCAGAAAACGTTTCAAATGCGGGAGGCGGTGCGGGAGGGGCCGCGTTTGCAGGCGGTTCGGGGGCTTCCCGCGGCAAAAAAGAGTTCCGCAGAAAATATGAGGGCGGACTGAGAAGGTCGGACAACCCGGATGTCATTTACGGGCGTGATTTTGAGGACGAACCGATTCCGATTGAGAAGATTGTGGGAGAGATGGGCGAGGTCACAATCCGCTGTCAGATCATGAATATGGAAACGCGCGATATTCGGAACGAGAAGACGATTGTCATATTGTCGGTCACCGATTTCACCGATTCCATCGGACTTAAAATGTTCACCCGCACGGACCAGGTTGCGGAGCTCGTGGAAAGCGGTTTAAAGAAGGGGGCATTTTTCCGCATCAAGGGTGTGACAACGATCGACAAGTTTGACAGTGAGCTCACAATTGCGTCGATTGTGGGAATCAAAAAGATACCGGACTTTACCTCTACGCGCATGGACGTAAGCCCCGAAAAGCGCGTCGAACTGCACTGTCATACCAAGATGAGCGACATGGACGGAGTTTCCGATGTCAAAGATATCGTAAAGCGCGCGAAAAAATGGGGACACAAGGCGATTGCAGTCACGGATCACGGGGATGTACAGGCATTTCCGGACGCCAGCCATGCGGTTTCGCCGGACGATGACTTTAAGATTATCTACGGAGTCGAGGCGTATCTGGTAGACGATTTAAAGGATATCATTGTAAATTCAAAAAATCAGAGTCTTGACGATACTTATGTGGTGTTCGATCTGGAGACGACAGGGTTTTCTCCGCAGAAAAACAAGATTATCGAGATCGGCGCCGTCAAGGTGGAGAATGGGGTTATAACGGATCGGTTTTCCACGTTTGTGAATCCCGAGGTGCCGATCCCGTTTCAGATTGAGGAGCTGACCTCGATCCGGGACGACATGGTGATCGACGCGCCGAAGATTGATGAGATTTTGCCGGAGTTTATGGAGTTCTGCAGGGGGACGGTCATGGTGGCGCACAATGCGGAATTTGATATGAGCTTTATCGGCGAAAACTGCATGCGGCAGACGATTCCCTGTGATTATACGGTGATCGATACCGTGGCGCTGGCGCGGATTCTGCTGCCGAGCTTAAACAAGTTCAAGCTTGACAACGTGGCAAAGGCGCTCGGCATCTCTTTAGACCATCATCACAGAGCCGTGGACGATGCGGCCTGCACGGCGGAAATATTTGTAAAATTTATCGAAATGTTAAAAGAGCGGGGGGCACAGCGTTTAGACGAGGTAAACCGGATGGGAGGAACCTCGGTTGAGAATGTGAAAAAGCTGCACTCGTACCATGCAATCATGCTGGCGTCAAACGATATCGGCCGTATCAATCTGTACCGGCTGATTTCCATGTCCCATCTGACGTATTTTCACAGGCAGCCGCGGATTCCAAAGAGCGAGTTTGTGAAATACCGCGAGGGGATCCTTCTCGGCTCGGCCTGTGAGGCGGGGGAGCTTTATCATGCGGTATTAAACGGCAGACCTGCGGAAGAGATTGCCCGTCTGGTGAAGTTTTATGATTATCTGGAAATCCAGCCGCTCGGGAATAATGCGTTTATGCTGCGGGACGAAAGGAGTCCGGTGAGCTCCGAGGAGGATCTGCGGGATATCAACCGCAAGATCGTGGCGCTCGGGGAGACGTTTAACAAGCCTGTGGTCGCCACCTGCGACGTGCATTTTTTAGACCCTGAGGATGAGGTATACCGCCGCATTATCATGGCCGGAAAAGGGTTTAAAGACGCGGACGAGCAGGCGCCGCTCTATCTGCATACGACGGAGGAGATGCTGCGGGAATTTGCGTACCTCGGGAGCGAAAAGGCCGAGGAGGTCGTCGTCACAAATCCGAATAAAATTGCGGATATGTGCGAGAAAATCGCGCCGGTCCGGCCGGATAAATGTCCGCCCGTCATCGAAAATTCGGACCAGATGCTGCGGGATATCTGTTATGCCAAGGCGACCGGCATGTACGGAGAAACGCTGCCTCCCATTGTGAAAGAGCGGCTGGACAGAGAGCTGAATTCGATTATCTCAAACGGCTATGCCGTGATGTATATCATTGCCCAGAAACTGGTGTGGAAATCAAACGAGGACGGCTATCTGGTCGGGTCGCGCGGCTCGGTGGGGTCTTCCTTTGCCGCAACCATGGCCGGTATCACCGAGGTAAATCCGCTTCAGGCGCATTATCGCTGTGAGGTCTGCAAATACAGCGAATTTGACACGCCGGAGGTAAAAGCGTTTTCGGGCCGCAGCGGCTGTGATATGCCGGACAAAATCTGTCCCGTCTGCGGCAGAAAGCTTATCAAGGACGGCTTTGACATTCCGTTTGAGACGTTCCTGGGCTTTAAGGGGAACAAGGAGCCGGATATCGATTTGAATTTTTCGGGCGAGTATCAGAGTAAGGCGCATGCCTACTGTGAGGTTATCTTCGGGTACGGGCAGACCTACCGGGCGGGCACGATCGGTACGCTGGCGGATAAGACGGCGTTCGGTTATATTAAGAATTATTATGAGGAGCGCGGAATCCGAAAGCGCAACTGCGAGATTGACCGCATTGTGCAGGGCTGTGTCGGCGTGCGCAGAACCACGGGACAGCACCCGGGCGGAATCGTCGTGCTGCCGGTGGGGGAGGAGATTAACACGTTCACGCCGGTACAGCACCCGGCCAATGATATGACGACGCCCACTGTTACGACCCACTTTGATTACCATTCCATCGACCACAATCTGTTAAAGCTTGACATTCTCGGACACGATGATCCGACGATGATCCGCATGCTGCAGGATCTGACCGGGATTGACCCGGTGACGATCCCGCTCGACGACGAGACTGTGATGTCGCTTTTTAAGAACACAAAAGCGTTGGGAGTAGAGCCGGAGGATATCCACGGGATCCCGCTTGGGTGTCTCGGAATCCCGGAGTTCGGAACGGAGTTTGCAATGCAGATGGTGCTCGACGCAAAGCCGCAGGAATTTTCGGACCTGATCCGGATCTCCGGGCTGTCCCACGGGACCGACGTGTGGCTGGGCAATGCCCAGACGCTGATCGAGCAGGGGCTTGCGACGATTTCCACCGCAATCTGTACCCGTGACGATATCATGATTTACCTGATTCAGATGGGCCTCGAGAGCGAACTTTCCTTCACGATCATGGAGTCCGTGCGAAAGGGGAAGGGCCTCAAGGAAGAATGGAAAACACAGATGCGGGAGCACGGCGTGCCGGAATGGTACATCGATTCGTGTCTGAAGATTAAGTACATGTTTCCGAAAGCGCACGCCGCGGCCTACGTTATGATGGCGTGGCGCATCGCCTACTGCAAGGTGTATTATCCGCTGGCGTATTACGCGGCTTATTTTTCCATCCGCGCGACCGGTTTTGACTATGAGATTATGTGCCAGGGAAAGGAGCGGCTCGAATATTTTTATAAGGATTACACCAGAAGAAAGGATACGCTCTCGAAAAAAGAGCAGGACGTATACAGGGATATGAAAATCGTGCAGGAAATGTATGCGAGAGGGTTTACGTTTACCCCGATTGACATCTATCAGGCAAAGCCTGACCGCTTTCAGATTGTGGACGGCAGGTTGATGCCGGCCTTAAACTCGATTGAGGGAATGGGAGACAATGCGGCGATTGCGGTGGCGGAAGCCGCAAAAGACGGAAAATTTTTGTCAAAGGACGATTTTCGCCAGCGCACCAAAGCGACAAAGACCGTGATAGACCTGATGGGAGACCTAGGGCTTCTCGGGGATATGCCGGAGTCGAATCAGCTGTCGCTGTTTGATTTTACATAATAATAAAGCTGTTGTAAAAGCGGGGAAATTACCGGCTAAAGCAACAGCTTTATTTTTGGAAATCAGAGCAGGGAGCGCGCGATGCGGTATTGCAGCGGGGACTGCCCGACATGTCGTTTGAATATTCTTGTAAAATAGCTGGCGTCGGCAAATCCGCACCGCACACCGATTTCCTGCACGGAGTATTCGGTCGATTTCAAAAGCCAACGGGCGTGAGACACCCTTGTCTGATTTAAGTAGTCTGTTATCGACACGCCAATCTCTTTTTTGAACGAAGAAGAAAGATGTCCATCGCTGACATGAAACATGTCCGCCAGTTTATGCAGGGAAATGTCTTTTTCATAGTTGAAGTCAATATAATCTAATGATTTTTTCACTGCTGCGCTGTAATTCTGTCGGGAATACTTTTGGATCAGTTTGCAGTAATCCGCTACCATGTCTGTGTAGGTTGCCTGAAAAGGCCCTTGCTGCTGCTCCGCAAGACGATTGTATTTGACAAAAGTTTCATCCAGACGCAGAATATGTACCCCCATTTCCATGGCGGCCCGACGCAGGAGAGTGTTCAGTTCAACAACGGCATAATGAGGTTTCAGGCCAAATTGTTCATGATATTTGATTTGGAAATTAACATATTTGACGGCCAGCCGGGATGCCTGGTCGATATTCCCCTTTTTTGCGGCATTCAGCAGTTTTTCTTCCAGACCATAGCCGCCGGTAAGGATTTGTTCCTGATAGGATTCGCTCTGTTCTGTGTTATATACGGCGCTTAAGAAACCCGGAAGTTCTGTCGGAAAGTCGATGGGGGTAGAGTATTCGAGTTGTCGATTCCTGCAAATCAGGCCGCTGATGAGCAAAATTTGGAGATTCGTCCATAATTCGCGTTGTAAGATAACGGGCACATGGCCTAATCCAAAGTTTAAATCCTGGCGGAATCTCTGGGGAATACCATGCCGTATCATGATTTTTTCCACATTCTCCTCTGAAATTTTGTTGTAATGATATGGTCCAATCACGGCAAATTCAAAGGGAGACGCATCTTTCCAAACGAAACAACCCCGCTTACGCCTGCATTAAAACATATGGGATTGTTTTGTATGTTTGGGATTGTGATGATTGGTTTGATCTGCAATCTGATTGCAATGAAATTCAGGATCCGGAAAGCCATTATGTATGTGATCCCGACGAATTGCTGGAAACTATGAATGCGCATGGCATCGGCAGAGCGATACTGATGAGTTCCGGAGAGACGCCTGATAACGGGGTGCATGGTCTTGGCGCCGCCAATACAGATTGTGAGGCGATCTGTTCCGCCGCCGGGGGACGTCTGGCATGGATGTGTAATTTTGATCCAGTCTGTCCCGAAACGCTCCGGGAGCGGATGGCGGATTTGAAATCCCGGGGAGCCGTAGGCGTAGGGGAAGTTATGATAAATCAGTGGATGGACAGCGAGTTTCTGGAGGCTTTGTTTGCGTCTGCAGAAGAGCTTGACCTGCCTGTTATCTGCCATATGAGCCCCGAGCTGGGCGTGAGCTACGGGGTATGTGACCGCGCGGGGCTTCCGCTGCTGGAACAGACGTTGCGCCGGCATCCGAATCTGAAATATATCGGTCACAGTCAGGTGTTTTGGTTGGAAATATCTGCCGATTGTCCGCAAAGCGGAGCGGCTGCCCGCAACGGCTACGGACATGGCCCGGTGAAAGCGGGCGGCACGCTGGAGCGTCTGTTTGCATTCTGTCCAAATCTGTATGGGGATTTATCGGCATACAGCGCATTTTGTGCAATCACGAGAGACACAGAGTATGGTATTTCTTTTCTGGAGCGTTTCCAGGATCGTCTGATGTTTGCCACGGATATGACAAATCGCCGGAATGTGCCTCCGCTGGAGAGGTTTTTGGACAATGCGGCAGAGGAAGGGAAGCTGAGCGCTGCTGCCTATGAAAAAATCTGCCGCGGCAACGCGCAGAAGCTGTTTGGTCTTATTTGTGAGTAGAGAAAGGAGTGATTTTGTTGAATCCAGAACTTGAATTTCGCGATAGGTTTAAGCCGGACTATACCGGTATGACACTGACAGAATTGGATTTTTGCGAGATGGAGGATTACGATGGCGTCAGGCGGACTTACAGGCTAGATCTTATCACGCGGCCGGATAAGGTTCATTCGCCAAGGCCGGTGGTGCTTTTCATTCATGGAGGCGGTTTTACGCAGCCCTGTGACAAGCGGCAGGCGTACATCAGTGTGTTTGCCCGCAGATTGACGGATGCGGGCTATGCTGTTGTGTCACCGGATTATCCTGTTTTCGATGATGAGACGCGGTTTAACGGTGCAGGCGGTGAGAAGGCCGGGTATTTTAAGGCGGGCGAAGCCGTCCATCGGGCTTACCAATATATTGTGGAACATGCCGGGGAGTTAGAGTTAGATTCCGAACGCATTGCAATCGCCGGCGGCAGTGCCGGAGGAATGGCGGCATTCTACGGAATCGGGAACTATTCGGATTGTTATCGTGCTTTTGTTAACCTTTGGGGCGCACCGGAACAAATTCCTGATATGTCAGGTTTTCCGCCTACTTTATCCGTTCATGGGACTGCAGATGCCGTAGTGCCATTTCAGCGTGAAATGCTTATTCAGGAAAAATTAGAGACGTATAACATTGAACATCAGCTTATTTCTTTAGATGGCAGTGGTCATACGCCTTTGGATCGTATGGATGACTTTTTACCCTCAGTGATGAAATTGCTAGACCGGACTTTAACATAAAAAGGCAGATAATTGCAAAACAGATTTATGATTCTGATTCAGACATAGAGTTGTTACAGTAGCAGGCGAATAACCAGTTGCTGTAACAACTTTGTTTTATGTCTAAAAAGGCGGATTGCCGCTCTAGTCCCGGGCAATTTCGGGCGCGAACGCCTCGGGAACGGCTTCGAATGTATTTGCAAGTCGGAACATCTGCCCGGATTTATAATCGCGGAAATAGACGTAGGAAGAAGTCGCGTTGAAATTGGTATAGATCCCGGGGATAAGCTCCTCGTAGCCGCTGCCGTCGGTGCGGATGCGGCAGAGCGCAGGCGCGTCCGCACTGCTGCGCTGAAAATAGATATAGGTTCCGTAGACATTGAACCAGTCAATACGGTCCTCACAAAGCGCCATTGTCTCCCCGGTCATCAAATCCGTCTTTGAGAGCTTGTAATTTGCGTCGCAGTCCATATAGTATGCGACGGTTCCGTTTTCCACGACCGGCATCCAGCAGTTTCCGCCGTAGAGCATGCCGTCGGAATCGCTCTCGGTGTCGAGACGCCAGATATAGTGATCCGTGGAGACCCCGTTATAATAGATATACTGACCGTTGGCACAGCAGGTAAAGTAGGGATCCGGCCGCACCTGCGTGCGCTCGGAACCATCGATTTTGACCTTGTAGAGAGAAGAGGCATCCTTTTCGCTGTCGTAATGGATGTAATAGATATAATTGCCGACAAGAGCGGCGTACAGCGACGGATCCGGGTCTAAAATCAGTTCGTGTCCGCCGTCGTGGTCGATCCGCAGAAGACTGTCCGTGTTGATGGAAAAGAACGAAAAGGCGCCGGTGCCGTCATTGCCCGGATTGTTCCTTACATAATAGACATAATTGTCGTCTGCGTTGATAAAGCTGGCAATGTCGTCGGATATCTTTACGGCATCGGACCCGTCCGCATTCATGGCGTACAGTTTGCCGCCGTCGGCGGTGTTGGCGAAAAATATCCGGTCGCCGTACTCGCAGAACAGACCTCCGTTGTAGAGGTTTCCTGCGGTATTACCGTTTACATAGTCGTCGTTGAACCGGGTTTTGGTGTCGAGAAATACATAGATACCAAATCCGGCAGCGGATAAAAACAGTACAATCGGGATTGTGATCATCAGAAATTTTTTCATATCGTAAAACCCTCCTGATAAAATTATACATTTCCTGGGAATAAGTTGCAAGCGTCTCTTGTCAGTGACATGCGAATGTACTATAGTAATAAGAGAAAAAAAGAAGTGAGGGGAACCCATGAAGGACTTATTGGAACTGCGGGAAGAGATTGACCGGATTGACCGGCAGATTGTTGCACTGTACCAGGAGCGGATGGAGGTTGCCGCCAGGGTCGCCGCTTATAAGATAGAAACGGGGAAAAAGGTGTTTGACAGGGAGAGGGAGGAGTCGAAGCTTGCCGCACTCACGGCGCTCGGAGCAACCGATTTTAACCGGTACGGCATCAGAGAGCTGTTCGAGCAGATTATGGCGATGAGCCGCAAACGGCAGTATCAGCTTCTGACCGAACACGGAATCTTCGAAAAGCCGGACTTTGCGGAGGTGGACAGGCCGGACTTTGCGGGCGCAAGAATTGTGTTTCAGGGAGTGGAGGGCGCATACACACAGCTGGCGCTCAAAGAATATTTCGGTGCGGATGCGGACAGCTATCACGTGGAGACCTGGCGCGATGCGATGGAAGCGATTGCAAAGGGGGAGGCCGATTACGCGGTACTCCCGATTGAAAATTCCTCCGCGGGTATCGTGTCCGAGAATTATGATCTGATGGTGGAATATGACCACTGCATCGTGGGGGAACAGGTGATACGGATTGACCACGCGCTGCTCGGACTGCAGGAGGCGGAGCTTTCCGATATCACAGATGTCTATTCGCATCCCCAGGCGCTGATGCAGTGCAGCGGATATCTCGGGAACCGCAGAGACTGGGAAACGCACAGCGTAAAAAACACGGCGATGGCGGCGCGGAAAATAAAAGAAGACAAGAACGTATATAAAGCCGCGATCGGAAGCCGGCTGAATGCGGAAATATACGGGTTAAAAGTACTCGAAGAGCGGATTCAGAACAACAAGGCCAATGCGACGCGTTTTATCATCGTGACCGGGAAGCACATTTTTACAAAGACGGCGAAGAAAATCAGCGTCTGTTTTGAAATCCCGCATGAGAGCGGTTCCCTGTACCGCACGCTGTCGCATTTTATCTACAACGGACTCAACATGAACCATATCGAGTCCAGGCCTGCGGTGTGCGGCGGGCAGACGGACGGAGACGGCACCGCGGAGAAAAAGAACTGGGAATACCGCTTTTTTGTGGATTTTGAAGGCAACCTGAACGATGCGGCAGTGCAGAATGCACTGCGGGGACTCTCAGAGGAGACGGTTCGTTTTAAGATACTCGGCAATTACTAGAGGAGACAGAGGAAAAAGATGCGCAGTACGAGAAATCTGATTTTATATCGGGAGTTTGAAGACGGAAAATTATTTTATGACATTACCTGGATTATGGAACACTATCTGGATGCATACTATAACAAAGAAGATGTGGAGGCACTGTTTTATGAGTGCCTCGGTCATCTGACGGAACTGGCGCAGAGCCATGGTTTTACGGGAAACCTCTGGCATAATTACATTGCGTTTCTTCTGGTGAACCATGAGAATGCCTACAGCAGGGCCTGTGAGCTGCGCGGTGCGGCGGAGGGTTCCGTCAGCCGGATTGCCGTCCATGACTTTGCAGTCATAAAGGATGTGTTTGATTTTGATATGGAGCTGCTTTGCGGCTATTTTGAGGCGGACTGTGCGGCGGACATTCTGGATTACAGGGGAACCGACACCGGAGGGAAACTGTTCAACCGCCGCATTCGCGACCGCATCCGAGCGCTCTGCAGCCATCTGGAGGAGGCCGCGGACGCGGCGGCGTTTGCCGGGGCCGTAACGGCGTTTTACCGGGAATTCGGCGTGGGGAAACTGGGGCTGCACAAGGCGTTCCGGGTCGCGGAGGGGGCGCGGATCGCGCCGATTTCCAATATTGCCCATGTGCGTCTTGACGACCTCGTGGGGTATGACCTTGCAAAGAAAAAGCTTATTGCCAACACGGAAGCATTTGTGAGCGGAAAAGCGGCAAATAACTGTCTGCTGTACGGGGATGCGGGCACCGGGAAATCGACGAGCGTCAAAGCGATTGCAAATCAGTATTATGACAGAGGACTGCGCCTGATAGAGCTTTATAAGCATCAGTTTCAGGATTTAAACGAAGTGATCGGCCGGATTAAGAACCGCAATTACAAATTTATCATCTACATGGATGATTTGTCATTTGAGGAATTTGAGATCGAATATAAATATTTAAAGGCGGTGATTGAGGGCGGACTCGAGAAAAAGCCGGACAATGTCCTGATTTATGCGACCTCAAACCGCAGGCATCTGATTCGGGAAAATTATTCGGACAAAGAGGAGATCAGGGAAGATATGCATACCTCCGATACCGTGCAGGAAAAGCTGTCGCTCTATGCAAGGTTCGGCGTTACGATCTATTTCGGAGCGCCGGATAAAAAGGAATTTCAGCGGATCGTGACAGAGCTTGCGGCGCGCTGTCAGATATCGATGGAGGAGGAAGAGCTGCTTGCCGAGGCAAACAAATGGGAGCTTTCCCACGGCGGGTTGTCGGGGAGAACGGCGCAGCAGTTTATCGATTACCTTCTCGGGGTTCAGTGAGGGGAAGAAACGGAGGGAAAGGTCTTGGGAATTGATACGTTTGCAGCCGTCTACATCGGCTCCTATGAGGTGAGCATCAAAATATTTGAGATGTCCGCGCGGAAAAAAATGCGTGACATTGATTATGTGAGGCGCAGAATCGAGCTCGGCAGAGATGCGTATTCTGCGGGACGCATCGGCTACCCGCTTGTGGAGGAGCTCTGCGACACCCTCCGTGAGTTTGTAAAGATTATGAAATCCTATAAGGTGCAGCACTACGAGGTCTGTGCGGCGGCCGTGATACGGGAGGCCAGCAACGAGCTGTTTATCCTGGATCAGATTAAGCGCCGGACCGGTCTTAGCGTCCGCATTTTAAGCAACTCCGAGTATCGTTTTATCTGTTATAAGGCCATCGCCATGCAGGAGGCGTTTGAAGAGATGATACAGAAAGGGGCTGCCGTGGTCGACGTCGGCGGCGCCGGGCTGCAGATCACGATTTTTTCAAAGGGGAAGGTCATCACCACACAGCACCTCGGGCTCGGGACGATGCGCATGCGCGAACAGCTCTCCGGAAAGAGCAGCAGTCTCACCCAGTACGAGACGCAGATTGAGGAGATGGTAGAAAAGGAGCTTGCGGTATTCCGGGCCATGTACATGAAGAAGGTCGATATCTCGTATCTCATACTGGCCGGTGATTATGTCCGGGAACTGGCCCGCAAGGTGGAAAAAAAGCACAATACAAATCTCGTGGAGAGCGACCGCTTTGCACGCTATCTCGAAAAGCTTGAGCGGAAGAGCTTAGAGCAGATTTCCGAGGATCTGGGGCTTTTAAACGAGAGGGATGCGCTGATTGTTCCCTATATGGTTATCTGCAGGTGGATGGCGGAAAAGCTCGGAGCGGGAATGATCTGGTCGTCGGGCGCGCTGATCAGTGACGGAATCGCCTGCGACTATGCGGAGCGCAACCGGATTTATAAGGTATGCCACGATTTTGAGGAGGATATCATCTCCGCGGCAAAAAGCCTGTCGGACCGCTATATGAGCTATTCGCCGCATATCGATGCGCTCACGCAGATGTCCACGCAGATTTTCGACAGTATGAAAAAGGAACACGGCATGGGAAACAGGGAGCGTCTGCTGCTGCGGGTGGCCGCGATTCTGCACGACTGCGGAAAATATATCAGTCTGGCAAACGGGCCGGAGTGCTCCTACAATATTATCATGGCGTGTGAGATTATGGGGCTTACGCACCGGGAACGACAGATTGTGGCAAATACGGTATTGTATAATACGTATCCGCTGGTTCCGTATGAGGAGGTGGCGGAACAGTTTGACGAGGAAACCTACCTGACTGTGGCAAAACTGTCGGCGATTCTTCGGGTTGCCAATGCGATGGACCGCAGTCACAGGCAGAAGTTTAAAAACGTTAAAACCGTCGTGCGGGGAAGAGAGCTTGTCATTACGATTGAGACGGCCGAGGACCTTGCGCTGGAAAGGACTTTGTTTGATGCGAAAACGGCCTTTTTTGAAGATGTGTTCTGCATCAGACCGGTGATTCGGGAAAAGAGAGTATACAGCTGAGAAGAATGCAGAGACGGCGTTCTTACCGACCGCGCAGCTGTGGGAATGGAGAGGGCTTTATGGATAAAAAAAAGGAATTCGGCAATCCGGAATATTTTGAAAATCGTGAACTGAGCTGGCTGAAGTTTGACAGAAGAGTACTGCATGAGGCCAGAGACAAGAGCATCCCTCTGCTGGAACGCTTAAAGTTTGTCAGCATCACATCTTCCAATCTCGACGAGTTTTTCATGGTCCGGGTAGCCTCGCTCAAAGATATGGTGCACGCGGACTACCGCAAGCGCGATATCGCGGGAATGACGGCCGCAGAGCAGCTGGCCGAGATCAATGTCAAAACGAGAGAGCTTGTGGAAGAGCAGTACGGCATCTACAATCGTTCGCTGCTGCCGCTTTTGCGCAAACAGCACATAGATGTGATAGACGAGTTTGAAAAGCTCGACGGGCCGCAGGCGGAGTTTGTCGACCGCTATTTTGACGAAAATGTGTATCCGGTTCTGACTCCGATGGCGGTGGATGCTTCGCGTCCGTTTCCGCTGATACGGAACAAGACGCTCAATATCGCTGCGATGCTGGAAAATAAAAAGGGAAAAAGCCCGAAAGACACGGTGGAATTTGCGACGGTTCAGGTGCCCGGCGGCCTGCCGCGCCTGGTGCAGATTCCGTCCGAAACAGAGGACGGCCGTGCGTTTATCCTGCTCGAACAGATAATCGAAAAAAATATCGGGAAACTGTTTTTGAATAATAAGGTGCTGTGTGCCTATCCTTATCGTGTTATGCGGAATGCGGATCTGCCCATCGACGAGGACGAGGCGGCGGATCTGCTCAAAGAGATTCAAAAGCAGCTGAAAAAGCGGCAGTGGGGAGAGGTGATCCGGCTCGAGGTGGAGAGCGGGATAAACGGCAAGCTTCTTCGTTTTCTGAAAGAGGAATTAAAAGTGGCCGAGGAGGATATCTTTAAGATATCCGGGCCGATTGATTTTACGTTTCTCATGAAGATGTACGGACTGCCGGACTGTGAGCATCTGCGCAATAAGCCGTACGTGCCGCAGCGGGTTCCGCGCATTGAGCCGGGAGAAGATATTTTTGCCGAAATCCGAAAAGGGGATATCCTGCTGCACCATCCGTATCAGACCTTTGACCCGGTGGTGGACTTTATCCGGCAGGCGGCCGCGGATCCGGATGTGCTTGCCATCAAGCAGACACTGTACCGCGTCAGCGGAAATTCGCCGATTATTGCGTCCCTTGCGCAGGCGGCGGAAAACGGAAAGCAGGTTTCCGTTCTCGTGGAGTTAAAAGCGCGGTTTGACGAGGAGAACAATATCGTCTGGGCCAAAAAGCTTGAGAAAGCGGGCTGCCATGTGATCTACGGTCTCGTCGGGCTGAAGACGCACAGCAAGATTGCGCTTGTGGTGCGCCGGGAGGAGGACGGAATCCGCCGGTATGTGCATCTTGGCACCGGAAATTATAACGATTCCACGGCGAAGCTTTATACGGACTGCGGCATTTTTACCTGTCAGGAGGCGATCGGAGAGGATGCGACTGCGGTGTTTAATATGCTCTCCGGCTACTCGGAGCCGCTTTCCTGGAATGAGCTGTCGGTTGCGCCCATCTGGCTCCGCAAGCGTTTTATGCGGCTGATTGAGCGGGAGACAAAGCATGCGAGAGGCGGGAAGCCGGCGCGTATCGTGGCGAAAATGAATTCTCTGTGCGACAGGGGAATTATCGAGGCGCTGTATGAGGCCTCCGCTGCCGGGGTAAAGATCGAGCTCATTGTCCGCGGCATCTGCTGCCTTAAGGTGGGCATTCCGGGGCTCAGCGAGAATATCTCGGTGCACTCCATCGTCGGCAATTTTCTGGAGCACAGCCGCATCTTTTACTTTTTGAATGACGGGAATGAGGAGCTATATATGGGCAGCGCGGACTGGATGCCGCGCAATCTTGACCGGCGTGTTGAGATTTTATTTCCGATATTGGATGAAAAATTAAAAGAGGATGTTAAACACATACTATTTGTTGAACTATCTGATAATATGAAGGCACATGTCTTGAAATCTGACGGAAATTATGAGAAAATGGATAAAAGAGGAAAAGTTCCATTGAACTCTCAGGAAAAATTTTGTGAGGAGGCGATTGCGATGGTTCCGAAGCAGGATCATGTTTATCGTGAACGTGTATTTATACCGGCGGAGCCCGAATAATGCGGTGACGGGGTATACGGAGGAAATGTTATGAACAATAAAATATTGTTTGCAGATTTGGACGGGACATTATTGAATGACGGGAAGTACGTCACGGAGCGCAACCGCGCCGCAATCCGCAAGATGCTTGACAAGGGACATTATCTTGTGCTTGCGACCGGGAGAACCGTCGAGAGCGGAAGAATCGTAGCCCGGGAATTGGGACTTACACTGCCGGGCTGCTATATGATTGCCTTTAACGGTTCCGTGCTGTATGACTGTTCGGCGGACCGGACGCTGATGAAGCGCTCGATTCCGGTTGAGGTTGTGCAGGAGCTGTTTGAGCGCGCGGAAAGAGCAGGAATTTATATTCAAACCTACAACAATACCGATATCATTACCACCAAGCATACGAGGGAGTTAGACTCGTACCGGGCTAGTAACCGTCTGTCGTATAAGCTGTGTGACAATGTGTTGGACCTGCTTGACGAGGAGCCTCAGAAGGTGCTTTTGATAGACCTTTATAAGAGGGAACGTCTTGAAACCTTCCAGAAGAGAAATGAGAAATGGGCGGAGGGAAAGTGTTCGAGTTTCTTTTCCAGCAGACAGTATTTGGAATATTGCCCCTTGGGTACCAGCAAGGGCAGCGGGATCGAACAGCTGACGAAGATTTTAAATATGCCGGCGGACTGCACGGTCGCGGTCGGGGACGAAGAAAACGATATTTCCATGATACGCAAAGCGCATGTGGGAATTGCAGTGAAGAATGCGATTCCGCAGACCAAAGAGGCTGCGGAGTACATAACGGAAAATGACAATAACCATGATGCGATCGCGGAAGTAATCGAAAAATTTATCTTGTAGCAGATAAGACAGCAGGCGGCCTTGCAATATCTAAAGGCCGCTTTTTCTGCGGCAATTTTTTAAAGTTTCAAGCACGGAGTATGGGACGCGCAGCGTACCCGTTCCGATACCGAGGCGGATATGGGGTTTGTTGGCGCCGTGGAAATCGGAGCCGCCGCTGACGGCAAGTTTGTTTTCTTTTGCAAGGTTTCGGACAAGCTGCTCTTCGCCGGCCGTGTAAGTCGAGTAGAGGGCTTCGATGCCGTCAAGGCCCGCGGCTTTTAAGTCATCGATCAGCCGCTGTAAGTCGGCGCTTCCGAGACGGTAGAGCAGCGGATGTGCGAGAACGGCGGTACCGCCGGCCTGATGGATCAGCGATACCGCATCCATCGGGGTAATCATAAAGCGTCCCACGTAGCAGCGGCATCCGTCGCCGATATATTTGTCAAAAACTTCCCGGCGGGTTTTGATCATGCCGTGCTCACACAGAAAGCGGGCGATGTTGGCGCGCGTGATGACACAGTCGGGGTTTTCGGCCGTCAGGGCTTCCATTGTGATGGCAAAGCCCTCTTTTTGGAGCGCGTCGACTATGGCCGCATTGCGCTCGTCGCGGCAGCGGCGGAATTCCCGAAGCTTCTGCTGTAAAATCGGATTGTCGGGGTCGATAAACAGCCCCACAATGTGAATCTCTTTTGCGGGAGTTTTCCTGCGGCTGCGGGAACCCGGGGATTCGCGGGGGAGTTCATAGTGTGTGGAGAGTTCAATGCCGGGGATCAGGTCGATATCCGACCGGCGGGCCAAATGCATGGCTTCCGGAATCCCGTCGACCGTGTCGTGGTCCGTCAGGGCAAACGCTGATAAACCGGCTTCTTTTGCGGCGGACACCAGCTCGGCCGGGGTGAGTGTACCGTCCGATTTGTTCGAGTGCACATGTAAGTCAACGATTCGATGATCCATAGAGACGCTCCTTTCAAATAAATTATAGACATGATAATACAGTTTATTCAAAATGTCAAAACAGAGCCCCTTTTCGGCAAAATCATGGTGACAGATTTTGACAGGGATGGTACAATAAGTTAGGATTTTCAGAAGGGGATGCGGTGTAATGGCAGGAAAACGGCGGAGAAATCTTATAATCAGTCTGATTTTGAGTTTATCGATCGGGATCGGTGAAGCGCTGACCGCAGGAGCTGCGGTGTATGCCGGAGAGCGGAACGGAACGACTGCGGTAGAAGAGAGCGGTGAGACGGCGGAGGATACGGAAGCTTCCGAAACGACGGAGAACGCCGGAGCTGCGGGAGGGATCAGAATCACGGAAGAAGCGGAACCTTCGGAAACAACAGAAGATACGGAGGACGCCGGGGATACCGAAACCGCTGAGGGAACGGAGCATACCGAAGATACGGAGGACGCGGAAGCTTCCGAAACCACGGAGAATACCGAAGATACGGAAGATACAGAGAATATGGCCCCGTCGGAAATGACGGAGGACACGGAGGACGCCGGGAATACCGAAACCGCTGGAGAAACGGAGAATACCAAAGATACGGAAGATACAGAGAATATGGACGCCTCGGAAATGACGGAGGACACGGAGGACGCCGAAGATACGGAGCGCGCGGAGGATGAGGAGCTTTCGGCTGTTTCCGAAATAAGAGGGGCAGGGCAGGCGTCGGCGGGGACCATTCCGCTGAACGGTTCCTATCGCTATACCGCGGCAAGTACGGACGCCGCCTATTTTAAGATCGAAGTAAAACAAAAGGGATATTTTTCCGTCAGCGCGTCCGCGAATGCGGAAAAATGCGGCAGCTATATGGTTGTCAGCGAGGACCTTACCCCGCTGACAGAGAGCAGGCCGGTTGCGTATAACGGGACGGCCGAGAGCGGCAGAATCGGTGCAGAGCCCGGAACTTATTATGTCGTGTACACAAAGACAGGCAGAGCGGAGGTCGCCGTAGAGTTTCGCTGTAAGTATACGGCGGCCGACGACTGGGAGTCGGAGGACAACGATTCGTTTTGGACAGCGGATGAAATTTCCGTGAATAAGTTTTACAACGGAAATACACTGACGGGAACCGCGGGGAATCTCGGCGGCCAGGAGGATTATTTCAAATTTACCGTGAAGAAAAACGGCGCGGTAAAAATCAATTTTCTGCATGAGATCTATAAAGAAAACAGTCAGTACTACACGGTATCGCTGTACAATGCGAATTACGATGTGATAACCGGCTTTTTTGTCACGGGAGGGGCGACGGCGTCAAATTCGGCGCAGATCGGTATTACGGCCGGCACCTACTATGTGTGTGTGCACGGGATGGGGCCTGCCTGGAAAGAAAATACCGAATATCGTTTTCAGGCGGAATATACGCAGTCGGGATATTTCGAGCGGGAAAATAACGAGAATGTGACGACCGCGACAGAGATTGCGCCAAATAAGACTTACAGAGGTTCTCTAAAGTCGATTGAAGATGTGGACTATTATAAGGTGACGCTTGCGAAGGCGGGCTGTGTCCGCCTGAAATTCGGCCATGCGCAGCTTGCGAAGGTCGACGAGAATTATTATCACGTGTATCTGTACGGCGCAGACGGGACAACCGTGTATTCCGAGTTTGACAGCCGGGGCAATTCGGTGGAATATTCGGACACGAAAATCGGGCTTGCGGCAGGCGACTACTATATCAAAGTAGTGTTCAAAGGAAATTACGATAACGGAACCTACACGTTAAGAGCCTCCTATCAGGAGTCTTCGTCGTGGGAACGGGAGTCGAATAACAATGTCAGCCTTGCCAATAAGATAAAGCCGGACAAATGGTACTACGGCGCGCTCTCGAGTGCGGAGGATGAGGATTACTATAAATTTTCCGTCGACGCTGCGGGCTGTATTAAGATCGGATTTAAGCATGCGAACCTTGCGGATGCAAAGAAAAGTTACTATATTTACCTGTATGATAAGAAATTCAGTCAGCTTGCCGTGTTTTCAAGCAACGGTTTTCAGGAGAGCATTTCTTTTGCGGAGTACGGACTGCCTAAGGGGACGTATTATCTGAAGGTCAGTGCGGCAGACAGCCGGGGCAAAACCGCAGGATACAGCAACAGCGAATATCAGGTCAAGGTAAAATACACCAAAACTTCCGGGTGGGAGACAGAAGGAAACAATGATTTCGGCACCGCAGATAAGCTTAAGCTCGGGACGGCGGTAAACGGTACCATCGCCGGAAACGACAAGGACATGTATAAGTTTACGCTGTCCGGCAAAACGTGGGTCAATATTTCGTTTGCCCATGCGGATACGGGCTCGACTGACCGGCAGTGGGAGGTAAGACTGTACGACAGCCAGGGGAAAACCGTGTACTATGATGCGCGGAACAAAAATGTCAATGCCTACATGTATGTGCAGGGAACGAGCAGATATGATACGCTGTGCGCCAAAACGGGGATTTTGCTTGCGGCCGGCACTTATTATGTCAAAGTGTCGAACTGGGTGGGATATTCGGATACGCCGTATAAGCTTGCAGTGAGCAAAGTGAATATCAAAGCGCCCGCCGGGGTGTCTGCGAAATCCGCGGCTTACAATAAGGTGAAGATCACCTGGAAAACGGTGTCGGGAGCGGATCAGTATCTGATATACCGCAGCTCGTCTAAAAACGGCGAATATAAAAAGATTGCAGCCGTTGCCGGAGATAAGACATCCTACACAGACAGCGGACTGACGAGCGGAACAACCTGCTACTATAAGCTGAGAGCGGTGGGGACAAAGTCGGAGCAGGTGACCGGAGAGTTTTCCAAAAAGGTATCGGCAAAACCGGTGCCCCAGAAAGCCGCAGTGACGCTTAAGGCGGGGAAGAAGCAGGCGGCTGTCTCATGGGAAAAGGTTGCGGGTGCGTCGGGCTACGAGATCTGCTGCAGTACGAAAAAAGACGGAAATTACAAAAAAATCAAGACCGTTACAAAGGGAAGTACGGTAAAATATACGCACAGGAAATTAAAGAGCGGCAGGACTTACTACTATAAAGTGCGGGCTTATCGGACAGTAAACGGAAAGAAAGTTTATGGTTCCTACTCTTCGGTAAAGAGCGTGAAAGTGAAGTGATGTGTCTGCGCGCGGAGAAACATATGAGAAGCAACGAGAATGGGAGGAAAATATGCAGTTCTTAACGTTTACATTAAATGCGATTGATTACGGGATTCCGCTGAAGGATGTGGAGTCAATCGAAATCAGAAAAGATGTCATGAAGGTGCCGACAGCGCCATCTCATATCATGGGAATTATAAAGCTTCGCGGCGAGATCATTCCCGTGTTTTCGCTGTCGTCCCGCTTCGGCGTGCAGGAAGGGAAGATTGACAGCCTTGTGATTGTCGATGTGAACGGCATGAAAATCGGGCTTGAGGTGGAGAAGGTCAAAGAAATCGTGGATGTGGAGAACAGGCAGGTACTGCCGATGCCGAGTATCATGCACAGCCCCGAGAACTGCTTTAATGATGTCGCATCGCGCAGCAAGCAGCTTTTTGTACTCCTGGATGTGGCCGGTCTGGTTTCGATGGAGGATCAGCAGGCGATCCGTAAGCTGATATCCGACAATGCCGAACAGAAGTAAAAAACAGTTGACAGTTTTGTTTGAATGTGCTAATTTATAGTAGTTGTTAGCAAACAAAGTAGAGTATCCACTCTCACCGGAGCACAAGCGCGTGACTCACGGTTTATAGTTCAGAGTATGCAGGAGCGTGTATTTTTGCCGGCCTCATACACGGAAATCAGAGAATTAGTGGATAGTCTGCCTATCCACTTTTTTTGTTTGGGAGGGAAAATACCATTAGCGAGTTAATGATTAATGAACAAATCAGAGATAAGGAAGTTCGTCTGATTGGACAAAACGGAGAGCAGCTTGGCATTATGTCTGTGCGGGAAGCTATGAAAATAGCGGAGACGGCAGAGCTTGATCTGGTGAAAATTGCTCCGACAGCAAAGCCGCCGGTATGTAAGATTATCGATTACGGAAAATACCGGTATGAGCTGGCCAGAAAGGAAAAAGAAGCCAGGAAGAAGCAGAAGATCGTGGAGTTAAAAGAGATTCGTCTTTCACCGAACATTGATGCGAACGATTTGAATACCAAGATGAACGCTGCAAAGAAGTTTTTATCCAAAGGCGATAAAGTCAAAATTACTTTGCGCTTCCGGGGTCGTGAGATGGCGCATATGAATGCGAGCAAGCATATTCTGGATGATTTTGCCAAAAATCTTGGCGAGATGGCAGTAGTGGAAAAAGCACCGAAGGTTGAGGGGAGAAGCATCAGCATGGTGTTGGCAGAGAAAAAATCATAATTTTTAAGGAGGAATACATTATGCCAAAAATGAAAACAAGCAGAGCAGCTGCAAAACGTTTCAAAGTTACAGGGACAGGAAAATTAAAAAGAAATAAAGCTTATAAGAGACATATCCTGACGAAGAAGACGACAAAGAATAAGAGAAATCTCAGAAAAGCGGCGCTTGTTGATGCAACGAATGTTAAGAATATGAAGAAGATTTTACCGTATTTATAAGAATTGGTTGAGGAGGAATAGAGATGGCAAGAGTAAAAGGCGGCTTAGGTGCTAAGAAAAGACATAACAGAACATTAAAGTTAGCAAAAGGTTACAGAGGAGCACGCTCCAAGCAGTACAGAGTAGCAAAGCAGTCTGTCATGAGAGCCTTGACAAGTTCTTACGCAGGCAGGAAAGAGAGAAAGAGACAGTTCCGTCAGCTGTGGATCGCGCGTATCAATGCGGCAGCGAGAATGAACGGTATCTCTTACAGCCAGATGATGCACGGCTTAAAGGTAGCCGGTGTTGAGATCAACCGCAAGATGTTAGCGGAGATGGCAGTCAATGATGCGGAGGGATTTGCTTCCCTTGCAGCGCTTGCAAAACAGAGTGTGGCATAGAGAAGCCTGCTTTATAACAGTATGGCATACGGAACTTATCCCAGGGTGGACAACCATACGGGATAAGTTCTTTTTGAAATGAGGAACTTTCTTGATGAAGAACATATGGAAAATTTTCCGGAATGATATTGCAGGACTGATAAAGAATCCGTTTGCTCTGGTGATTGCGGTGGGACTCTGCATCATTCCGTCTCTGTATGCATGGTTCAACATATATTCCAACTGGGACCCCTACGCAAATACGGCAAATATCCGTATTGCAGTGGCGACGGAGGATGTCGGCTATACGTTAAAGGACGGCACGACCGTGAATATGGGAGACGAAGTGATCGAAAGCCTAAAGGAGAATGACAAGATCGGCTGGGTGTTTCTCGATTCCGCAGATGAGGCGGTGAACGGCGTGTACAGCGGCGCCTATTATGCGGCAGTGATCGTCAGCGATAACTTTACATACAGTATGTACAACGTGTTCCGGGAAGATTTTGCGGGACCGACGATTACCTATTACGAGAATGAGAAAAAGAATGCGGTGGCGACAAAGATTACGGACACCGCGGTCTCTACGTTAAAGCAGAGCATCAATCAATCCTTTATCGAGGTGGTGGTCAGCAATATTTTTTCGCAGACCAACATGTTTTCGACGGAACTTGAGGAGGGAGACACGTTTGCGCGCTTTGCGGAGCGTCTTCGTGCTCTGAACGACAATCTGATTTCTTACAGCGATATGATAGAGTCTTTTGTCGCGGGAAACGCGGCGCTCTCGGAAGCGGTTGCGGGGGTAAATGAAAATATTCCGAATCTGAGCAGTGAGATTGCAAAAGGCAGTGCCAGCTTTGACGGAACGAGGGCCAGTCTCGGGAGTACCCGGACAACGCTGGATTCGTTCGGGGCAAATGTCGCCGGCACACTCGACGGAATCAAGAATTCGATCGACCGCATTTCGGCGGATCTCCAGCAGACCAATCTGGCGGCCGGCGCGCAGCAGACCGCGGACAATCTGAATCAGGTGATGACGGATACCCAGACGCTGCTGGATCAGCTGAAAACGTTAGAGAGCGGATTACAGAGCGGTTCCGGTGAGGACGGATTCGGTGTGACAGGCGGGGATATCGGGGAACTTGCGGAGGCGATCGGAACGATTGAACTCGGCGCTGCGGATATTCAGGCGCTGATTCGGGGATTAAACGGGGATGGCGGTTCGGAGACGATTGTGGCCGATACGGTCACGGCATCGCTCGGAAATCTGTCGCAGCTTTTAAACGCTTGCAGCATATCGGTGGACAACATGAAAAATGTGTATATCAACAGCCTTGTCCCGCAGATGAACAGCCTGATCGACAGTATGGAGCAGATGACCGAGAATGTCTCGAAGCTTCTCAATAATATCAATGAGACGCTCGGGGATATGAGCTCTGTTTTTTCCGGTATCGAGTCGACGATGACAGGGGCAAATGCCAGCCTTGAGGAGGTACAGGGGGTGCTGGACGAGGTCAGCGGTAAGCTGACAGAGCTGTTGGAGCGCCTTGATAAAGCCGGCGAGGACGAGAAGGTGCAGGCATTTTTTGAGTTCCTCGAAGGAGACCCGGAGGTATACGGTGAATTTTTTGCGGAGCCGGTGCAGGTTGTCACGGAAGAGGTCTATGAAATTCCGAATTACGGGTCGGCGATGACTCCGTTTTACACCGTGCTTGCGCTGTGGGTCGGCGGGACGGTGCTCGTGGCGCTGATTAAGGTGAAAGCCAGCCCGGACGGGCTTTCGGATGCAAAACCATGGCAGCTGTATCTGGGCAGGTATCTTCTGTTTTTTGTGCTGGGCCAGCTGCAGGCGGCGATTGTGGTGGCGGGGGATATTTTTCTTCTGCACGCCCACATCCTTTATCCGGGACTGTTTTTTATCGCTGCGTCGCTCACAAGCGTGACCTTTACGCTGCTGATATACACGCTGGCGCTTTCGTTCGGTGATATCGGCAAGGCCGCTGCGGTTGTCGTCATGGTAATCCAGATTGCGGGGTCCGGCGGAACGTTTCCGATAGAACTTCTGCCCGAGATTTACCGGAATATCTATATCTTTTTCCCGTTTCCCTACGCGATCAACGCGATGCGGGAGACCATGGGAGGCATGTACGGCAGCGATTATATGAAATTTTTGGGCGAGCTGCTTATTTTTGCGGCGGCGGCGCTTGTCATCGGCCTTTTTGTCCGGCTTCCGTTTGTGAAGATCAATCATTTCATGGAAGCGCGCATGGAGGACACGGAACTGATGTAGACGGGACTGCAGAGATGACGGAAAGGAACGGTATGCGGTTTGAAAAAAGAGGATAAGAAAGAGAAAAAAGAAGACAGATTCGAGGAGATGTATCAAAAGCTCATAGATTATGAACAGCAGATTCATGCGAAAAACCAAACGCGCATCAAAATCGGACTGCGCTGTATTATTCTGATTCCGCTGATTTTTCTGATCCTCCTGTTCTGGACGGACAGCAATAAGGTGGTGTTTCTGATTCTGTGGATCGCTTCCCTGTTTGCGCTTGCGGTTTATCTCATCGGTGTCGAATACATGGATTACAACCTTCAGGAAACGCTGCGGGAACTGGGCGGAGAGGAAGACGGGCGAAAGCCGGATACACTGATTGGAGAAAAAGCGGAGGAAAAGCCGGATGAGGAATATTTGTAAGATATTCATGACGGATGTAAGGCGCATCAGCAAAAACGTGGTGGCGGTTGTCGTGATTATGGGACTCAGTATCCTGCCGTCTCTCTACGCGTGGTTTAATATATTTTCGAACTGGGACCCCTACGGGCCGGATGCCACTTCGAATCTGAAAGTTGCGGTCGTATCGGAGGATAAGGGGACGACCGTTGCGGGGATTGCGATCAACATCGGCGAGAGCGTGACAGAGGCGCTCGGCAGCAACAACACCATCGGCTGGGTGTTTTCCGGGAGCGCCGATGAGGCGGTGGAGGGAGTGCACAGCGGAGCCTATTACGCGGCGCTGGTAATACCGGAGGATTTTACCGACGAGATTATCAGCTTTATGGGCGGCAAGGTGGAGCATCCCAAAATCATTTACTACGAAAACGAAAAGAAAAACGCGATTGCGCCGAAGATCACGCAGAAGGCGAGGACAGCGGTGCAGGAGCAGGTAAACAGCACGTTTGTGAGTACCTTGGCGGAAAATATCATGAAGGTCGGGGGACGCTTTGCCGGGACAGAGGGAGAGGACGGTTCCGTGACCGATATGGTTTTAGAGCGCCTCAATGACCTGAATGCGGATATGCAGAGCTATGTCAATCTTTTAAATTCCTTTGTCGGCATTATGGACTCGGCGCAGAGTATCGTGTCCACGAGCGGGGCGATTCTTCCGAATCTTGACAGTATGGTGGACTCAGGACAGGCTTCGATCCTCGGGATGGAAGGGCTTTTGATCGGGGCAGACGGCACGGCGGACACAGCTGCGGACATGATCGGCTACAGCTTTGACATTGTGGCAGGCAGTCTTGACAGTGTCGCAAATTCCATCGCAGGCAGCTTAAATCCCGTCGGAAATTTTGAACAGTCGGTGGGAAATGCCGTCACCGCGGCGCAGTCGACGATGCCGTATCTGCAGAAGATGTTTGATTTGGCGGTGTCCGGGTGGGAAAATTCGGGTATTGAGCCGGTGCAGGACCAGATCGTGCTGATCCGGGAACAGTTTAAAGTGATCAATACGGATCTGGAGACACTTGCCGGCAGCGTGACGGCCGCAGCCGGGGATGTCAATGCGCTTGCTGCGCGGATATCGACCGAGGTCAATAACTGTAAGAATGCTCTGCAGGCATTAAAGGATTCGTTTCACAATACCGTCAAGCCGCAGCTGGATGCGGCGATGAACTCGATGCAGAGTTCGATGCTGTCAAGCGCTATGATTTTAAACGGAATTGACGCGGATTTCGGAGCAGTGGAAAAGGTTTTGGAGAAGTATCAGGAAACGCTCGAAAAAGGTTCCGCAAGCATCCGGGAGTCTCTTGTGATGGCGCGGGATCTGCAGCAGGGAATTGCCGCGCTTACGGCGGATTTCCTTGCGCTGAGCCGGGATGAGCAGTATAAGGAGGTCATGGAGATATTGGAGTCCTCCCCAAAGCTTTTGGGAAGCTTTATTTCTTCTCCGGTAAATCTGGATACGGTGGGCATATACGAGATTGAAAATTACGGGTCGGCGATGGCGCCGTTTTATACGATCCTTGCGCTGTGGGTCGGCGCGCTGATTCTTGTGGCGATTATTCACGTGAAGGTAAAGCCGGTCGAGGGACTTACAAATGTCAGACCGTATCAGGAATATTTCGGCCGGTATCTGCTGTTTTTTCTGATCGGGCAGGCGCAGACGCTGATCACGATTCTCGGAGATCTCTTTTATATCCGGATTCAGTGTCACAATCCGTTTCTGTTCTGGCTTGCGGGGGCGGTGAGCAGTCTGGTATTTACGCTGTTCATCTATTCGCTGACGGTTGCGTTCGGAAATGTCGGGGAGGCGCTGGCGATTGTCGTCATGGTCATTCAGGTGGCCGGCGCCGGGGGAACGTTTCCCATAGAGGTTTTGCCAGATATTTATCAGTATGTCTACAAATACCTGCCGTTCCCCTACGGGATGAATGCGATGCGTGAGACGGTGGGCGGCATCTATGCGCTTGACTACTGGAAGTATATCGGTGCGCTGTCCGTCTATCTTGTGATATCGCTGTTTATCGGCCTGGTCCTTGCGGTTCCGTTCCGGAAGTTAAACCATATGATCGAGGAGAGCAAAGAGAAATCCGGTGTGATGATATAGTCTCACTGACGTGAGCCATTATAAGTTCGCGCACCATATGCGCGCGAACTTGCGATGTACTGTGAAGCAGGATATCAAATTATTTTAAGGCAGGAGAATTATGTTTTTATTACAGATGGTGATGCTGCTCACGGGGCTGCTTATGGCAGTGTTCCCGGAGTCGTGTACGAGGAGAGAGTCCCGGGGGGATAAAGATACCGTGCAGCGCACGAAAACGATGGGAATCTGGCTTTTTTTTGCCGCGGTAATCTGGTTTTTTACCGGGAGATTTCTGTAAAAAGCATTTACAAAGCGGGCAAATTCATATACTATAATAAAGATGTTGCTTTGACATGAAATGTGTAAGAAAACGGAGGAGTTTGTGATGTTTTGTAAAAATTGCGGTCAGCAGTATGTGGCGGACGAGGCAGTGATGTGTGTAAAGTGCGGTACGCAGAGAGGCGTGGGAGCAAATTACTGCCCGAACTGCGGGCAGCCGACGCCCATGGGAACTCAGGTGTGCATGAATTGCGGGGTTGCCGTGAATTCGCCCGCGTACTGCGTAAAAGGTGATAAATCGAAAATGGTGGCAGGTCTGCTCGGAATTTTCGTCGGAGCGATCGGCGTACATAACTTTTACCTCGGCTATACCGGAAAAGGGGTTGCGCAGGTGCTGATCACCGTGCTGTCCTGCGGCGTTCTGTCGCCGGTCTCCGCGATATGGGGGCTTGTCGAGGGAATTATGCTTCTGACCGGCAGCATTAACCGGGATGCGGCCGGAAATTTTCTGCGGGATTAAACACATCGGTTATTTTGGGTATTCCATATTGGCATACCCATTTTTCTGTTCCGTTGTTGACAAAAAAATATCACATTGCTATTATCAATGTTAAGTGTGAATGTAAAGGAAGGTTTTCTTTATGAGAAGACAGGTACTATCTCTTTTGGTAGAGAATAATCCGGGTGTGACCAGCCATATTTCCGGGCTTTTCAGCCGCAGAGGCTACAATATCGACAGCTTTTCTTCGGGTGTGACCGCAGATCCCCGCTATACGAGGATCACGATTGTCGCCAGCGGAGACGAACAGATTTTAGAACAGATTGAAAAGCAGCTTGCAAAGCTTGAGGATGTGGTGGACATTAAGCTGCTGCGGCAGGGATTTTCCGTGACAAGAGAGCTGATTATGGTGAAGATCCGGGCGAAAGACGCAGAGCGGCAGCCGATTATGAATGTGACGGAGATTTTTCACGGCAAGATCGTGGATGTCACGGCGGATTCGATGGTGATTGAGCTGACCGGCCAGCAGGACAAGCTGGATGCATTTTTGGATCTGCTGTCGGACTATGAGATTCTCGAGCTGGCGCGCACGGGGATCACCGGATTGTCACGGGGAACGTCGGATGTCAAGATGATTGATGAAAACGGCAGGATGCACAGTCTGTAAGAGGCATGCACCCGCGGGTTCACATAGAGGAAAATATCATATTTTGGAGGAGAACAAATTTATGTCAGCGAAAATTTTTTATCAGGAAGACTGTAACCTTTCCATGCTGGACGGGAAAACGATTGCCGTTATCGGGTACGGCAGCCAGGGACATGCGCATGCCTTAAACTTAAAAGAATCCGGCTGTAATGTTATCATCGGGCTTTATGAGGGAAGCAAGTCCTGGGATAAGGCGGTAAAGCAGGGTTTTGAGGTGTTTAACGCGGCGGAGGCTGCAAAGCGTGCCGATATCATTATGATTCTGATTAACGATGAGAAGCAGGCGGAGCTCTATAAGAATGATATCGAGCCGAATCTGGAAGAGGGAAATATGTTAATGTTTGCACACGGCTTCAACATTCATTTCGGATGTATCGTTCCGCCGGCAAACGTAGACGTTACGATGATTGCGCCGAAAGGCCCGGGACATACGGTACGCTCCGAGTATCAGGCCGGCAAAGGCGTTCCCTGCCTGATTGCGGTGGAGCAGGATGCGACCGGAAAAGCACAGGATCTGGCACTGGCTTATGCGCTCGGAATCGGCGGCGCAAGAGCGGGCGTGCTTGAGACGACCTTCCGGACAGAGACCGAGACAGACCTTTTCGGTGAGCAGGCCGTTCTCTGCGGCGGTGTGTGCGCGCTGATGCAGGCAGGCTTTGAGACGCTCGTGGAAGCGGGCTATGATCCGAGAAACGCATACTTTGAGTGTATCCATGAGATGAAGTTAATTGTGGATTTAATTTATCAGTCCGGTTTTGCAGGGATGAGATATTCCATCTCCAACACGGCGGAGTACGGCGATTATATTACCGGTCCGAAGCTGATCACGGACGAGACCAAAAAGACCATGAAGAAAATCCTCTCCGACATTCAGGACGGTTCCTTTGCGAAGGAGTTTCTGCTGGATATGTCTCCGGCCGGAAAGCAGGTTCACTTTAAGGCGATGCGCAAGCTGGCGTCCGAGCATTCGTCGGAGAAAGTCGGTGAGGAGATCCGCAAGCTTTACAGCTGGAATAACGAGGAAGATAAATTTATCAACAATTAATTTGCAGCATTCGGCAGACAGAAGCAGGCGGTGAGAAATAGATCACAGGCCGACAGACGAAAGACTTCGACAGAGTATTCTCCGTTTCTGGCAGCGAGAGCAGAGCTTTCGGTCAGAGACGGAGATTTTTCATATTGTTTATTTCAAGGAGGATTGATATGTCAGAACTTTATAATCATAAGGTTGTGGAGAAAAAATGGCAGAATTACTGGGAGGAGCACGAAACCTTTAAGACGGATGTCTGGGATTTCAGTAAGCCGAAGTATTATGCGCTTGACATGTTCCCCTATCCGTCGGGCGTGGGGCTTCATGCCGGGCATCCGGAAGGGTATACCGCTACGGATATCATGTCAAGGATGAAGCGGATGCAGGGCTATAATGTGCTTCATCCGATGGGGTATGATTCTTTCGGACTTCCCGCGGAACAGTATGCGGTGGCGACAGGGAACCATCCGGCGGGCTTTACCCAGGAGAACATTAAAACATTCTCACAGCAGCTCAGAGAGCTGGGGTTTGACTATGACTGGTCGAAAATGACTGCGACATCTGACCCGAAGTTCTATAAGTGGACGCAGTGGATTTTCAAACAGCTGTATGAGGCGGGGTATGCGAAATATATTGATATGCCGGTAAACTGGTGTGAGGAGCTTGGAACCGTGCTTTCCAATGACGAAGTCATTGACGGGAAGTCGGAGCGCGGCGGTTATCCGGTGGTCAGAAAGAATATGAAGCAGTGGGTGATCGATCAGCCCGCATTTGCGGAGAAGCTGTTGGAGGGACTTGACGAGATTGACTGGCCCTCCTCCACAAAAGAGATTCAGAGAAACTGGATCGGAAAGAGTACCGGTGTCGAGGTGGATTTTCAGATTGTGGGCGGCGGGAACTTCTCGATCTTTACGACCTGTATCGAGACGATTTACGGCATCACGTTCATGGTGCTTGCGCCGGACGGAGAGATTGTAAAGGGACTGTTGGACCGGGTTTTAAACCGGGAGGAAGTACAGGCCTATATCGATGAGACAATCAAAAAGAATGATATGGACCGAACCGAGCTGAATAAAACGAAGTCCGGCTGTATGTTAAAGGGGCTTTATGCGGTCAACCCGGTAAACGGCAGAGAAGTGCCGCTCTTTATCGGTGATTTTGTACTTGCAAGCTACGGGACGGGAGCGGTGATGGCGGTTCCGAGCCACGACCAGCGGGATTTTGAGTATGCCATGGCACATCACATCGATATGCTTCAGGTTATTGACGGGGCGGATGTCTCGGAGCATGCGTTTGAAAAGACGGATTATCTCGGCAAGGGCTGCAAGTTGATGAACTCCGAGGAATTTACCGGACTTACCGTGGAGGAGGCGAAGGAAGCCATCACGGTGAAGCTCGAGAATATGGGTGTGGCCCGAAGAAAAGTCAACTACCATTTCAGAGAGTGGATTTTTGCGCGCCAGAGATATTGGGGCGAGCCGGTTCCCTGCGTTTATAAAGAGGACGGGGAGATCTATTTCCTGCCGGATGAGGAGCTGCCGCTGATTTTGCCGGAACTTGAGGACTATAAGGGAAAGAACGGCAAGGCGCCGTTAGAAAACGCAGCCGAATGGAAACAATATGACAAAAACGGCATCAAAGGGACGCGCGAGACTTCCACGATGCCCGGTTCCGCCGGTTCGTCCTGGTACTATATGCGGTATATTGACCCGGATAACGAGAAGGAATTTGCCGATCAGGAACTGTTAAAGCACTGGCTCCCGGTAGACTTATATGTGGGAGGCCCGGAGCATGCGGTGGGACATCTGATCTATTCCCGTATCTGGAACCGCTTCCTCTATGACAGAGGGCTTTCGCCGGTAAAAGAACCGTTCAAAAAGCTGGTTCATCAGGGAATGATTTTAGGTGGGAACGGCATTAAGATGGGAAAACGCTTCCCGGAGTATGTGGTGAACCCAAGCGATATCGTAAGGGAATACGGAGCAGATACGCTCAGGCTCTATGAGATGTTTATGGGCCCGCTTGAGGTGTCAAAACCGTGGAATGACAACGGTGTGCAGGGGGCAAGGAAATTCATCACAAGGGTGTGGACATTCTTTTCGAATCCGGAAAATATCACGGAGGAAGACGACGGAACCCTCACGAAAGTTTATCATCAGACCGTAAAGAAAGTGACGAACGATTTTGAGGAGCTCGGATACAACACGGCAATCAGCCAGATGATGATTTTTGTCAATGAGGTCTACAAGGCAGGAAAATGCCCGAGGGAATATGCGGAAGGTCTGATTAAGATGTTCTCCTGCATCTGCCCGCATGCGGGAGAGGAAATGTGGGAAAAATTAGGACATCCGGACACCATCGCCTTCGAGCGCTGGCCGGAGTATGACGAGGCAAAGACCATTGAGGATACGGTGGAGATTGCGGTGCAGATTAACGGAAAAACGAAAGGAACATTGGCAATCGGCAGGGATGATGCGAAGGAGGACGTCATTGCAAGGGCGAAAGCCTCCGTCGCGGAAAAACTGACCGGCAATGTCGTAAAAGAGATCTACGTGCCGGGCAGAATTGTCAATCTTGTGATGAAGTAAGATGCGGATTTTATTGGTGGAAGATGATCAGACCATCGTGGAGACACTGTCGGAGTTCCTTGGGACGGAACAGTATCTTGTGACTGCGGTGGACGGACAGCAGAAAGCGCTCGATTTGGTTGCGGGACAGGAATTTGATCTGGTTCTCCTCGATATCGCGCTCGCCGAGGGAAACGGTTATGCGGCGTGCCGCGGTATCAAGGAAATCCGCGATATCCCGGTGATTTTTCTGACGGCGTCCACGGATGAATTTTCCGTGGTGACGGGGCTGGACCTCGGTGCGGACGACTATATCGGAAAACCGTTCCGCCCGCGCGAGCTGTTATCGCGGATGAAGAGCGTGCTGCGGCGCTGCGGAAAGGCAAATCAGGTGATCCGGTTCGGGGAGCTTTCCGTTGATACGGCAAAGGGACAGGTGAAGCGCAGGGGGGAGGAGATTTTTCTGTCGGCGCTTGAATACCGGCTGCTCCTCTACTTTGCCTCACATCAGGGGCAGCTTATCACCAGAAATCAGCTCCTGTCGGAAATCTGGGATATGGCGGGAGAATTTGTCAACGATAATACGCTGACGGTTTACATTAAACGGCTGCGGGAAAAAATCGAGGAGGACCCGCAGAATCCCGGACTGATCGTGACGGTCAGAGGCATGGGATACCGGGTATCTTCCTCCTGAGAAACGGAGAATGCCGTGATGAAGAATTATTCTGTTTCACAATATATCAGAAATCCCGAGATAAAGCGGGAACTGGCATTATATTTTGCTGTCGGCGTCATGGGCGTGCTGGGAAGTCTGGTTGTCTTCCCGCATGCCCCTTTTTGGGATATAGGCGGCGCGGCATCGGAGGTATCGGGCATTGTCCTGATGTGGGCGGCGGCAAGCGTCATGCATTTCGGGAGTTCTTTCTGCCGCTACCGAAAGCTTTCGACGCTTTCCGACGGGATTGACGCAATCCTGCACAGGGAGGAGATCACACTGCTAGAGCGCGCCGAAGAAGGGGAGCTTTCCATTCTGGAAAATGAGATTAACAAACTGATGATCCGGCTGAAAGAACAGAATGAAGAACTCAGGCGGCAGAAAACATATCTCGCGGACTCCCTGGCGGATCTCTCGCACCAGCTTCGGACGCCGCTCACTTCCATGAATCTGATTTTTCCGATGCTTGCGGAGGAGGGAATTACGGAGGAAAAACGGCAGGAATATCTGTGGAAGCTCCAGAGTCTGCTGCAGAAGGTGCAGTGGATGATCGATGTTTTGCTCAAAATCTCGAAGCTGGATGCGGACGCAGTGCATTTTCTGGTACAGCCGTGCCTGTTTGAGCGGCTTGTGCGGGATGCGGCGGCCGCCATTGAGATACCGATGGAGCTCAAAGGCCAGAAACTGCTTTTGGAGATTGAGGAGAAGGCCGCTTTTGCGGGAGATATAAGATGGACCGGGGAGGCCGTTGTCAACATTATGAAAAACTGTATGGAGCACACGGGAGAAGGCGGCACAATCCGCGTGTCGGGCCGGGAGAACGCTCTTTTTGCGGAGCTTGTGATTGAGGATAACGGACCGGGGATTGAAAAGGAGGATCTGCCGCATATTTTCGAGCGTTTCTATAAAGGAAAAAACAGCGGCGAGACGAGTGTGGGGATCGGGCTTGCGCTGGCGAGTATGATTATCCGGAAGGAAGCGGGGATGATTTCGGCGGAAAACCGCAGTGAGGGCGGCGCGCGTTTCCGGATTCGATTTTATAAGGATACCGTGTGACAATTCTGTCATTTAAAAGTCACGGCGGAATCATTTGCGGCTGATAGAATGATTACAAAGAACAGGATGGAGGGAAACATATGATTGTAGTCGAACATATCAGCAAAATATACGGAAAGGGTGAAAATGAGGTACGAGCGCTTGACGATATTTCGTTTTCCGTCAAAAAGGGACAGTTTGTAGCGATCACGGGGCCGTCCGGCTCCGGAAAATCAACGCTGCTTCACATTTTAGGCGGCGTGGAGCGCCCGACACAGGGCAGAATTTTAGTGGACGATATCGATGTCTACGCACAGAACGAGGAGAAGCTTGCCGTCTTCCGCAGGAGGGAAGTCGGGCTGATCTACCAGTTTTACAATCTGATTCCGGTGCTGGATGTCGTGGAGAACATGACGCTTCCGGTACTGTTGGACCAGCGCGCGGTCAACGGGGAACGCCTGAATGAGCTGCTTGGGCTGCTCGGGCTTCGGGAAAGGGCGCGTCATCTTCCGAATCAGCTGTCCGGCGGACAGCAGCAGCGCGTGTCAATCGGCCGGGCGCTTATGAATGCGCCTGCCGTCGTCTTAGCCGACGAGCCGACGGGGAATCTTGATACCGCAAACAGCAGAGAGATTATGCAGCTGCTCTGTGCGTCGAATGAACGGTATAAGCAGACGCTGATTGTCATCACGCATGACGAAAATATCGCGCTGATGGCGGAACGGATGATCCGCATCGAAGACGGAAAAATCGTGAGAGATGAGGTGATTCGGTCATGAACATTTTTCACGCATATGCAAAGAAAAGTCTAAAGAAAAACAGGACGCGGACCATTGTCACAATTATCGGGATTATTCTGTCGACGGCGATGGTGACGGCCGTGACGACGATGATCTCAAGTGTTTTGCAGTATGGAATCCGCTATGCGCAGATGACGGAAGGGGACTGGCATATCCGCGTGAGCAGTGCGTCGGCAGTGCGGTGTGAGGAGCTCGCGGGCGACGGGAAGGTGCTGCGGACCTATGCGTTGAAAAATATCGGATATGTGCCTCTGGCAGAGAGCGGAGACGGGAATCGGCCGTATCTTTGCATTCAGGGGATGGATGAGGCATTTGCGTCCCATATGCCGCTCACGCTGACGGAAGGGCGTCTGCCTGAGACCGAAGATGAACTGCTGCTCCCGACGCATATTGCCGCAGAGGCGATCACCGGCAAGCCGATTTCCGTCGGGAGCCGGGTGACGCTTTCGGCAGGGATTCGCCGGAATCAGGATGGACAGACGCTCTGGCAGGACAGAGCCTTTTGCGAGGAGGAGAGCGAGGGAGGCGCAGAAGCGCTTGTAAAGGTGCAAACGAGGACCTATACGGTGACCGGCTTTTATACCGTGCCGTTTTTCGAGCAGGTACTTTCGCCGGGGTATACGGCGCTCACGCGGTCCGATGCGCCCGGGACGGCCGCATCGGATGATGCGGAGAGCTATGAATTGTTTCTGGTGCTGAAAAACCCGATGTACGCGAAATCATTTTATGAGAGCACGCCGGATGTATTCCGGGCAAACCGGATGCTGCTGCGTTTTTACGGAGTGTCATGGAACAGCAATTTCAACACGATTTTGTACGGAATGGGAAGCGTCTTGATTGCCATTATTATCGTGGGTTCCGTGGCGCTCATCCACAATGCGTTTGCAATTTCCGTCAGTGAGCGGATCCGGGAATTCGGGCTGCTTGCCTCGGTGGGAGCGACAAAGCGGCAGATGAAAAAGATGGTCTGCTATGAGGCATTTCTGCTCTGCGCAGTCGGAGTGCCGATCGGGATGATCTGCGGAATTGCGGGAATTGGGATCACGCTGTCTCTGGTGGGAAGTCCTCTTGCAGAGTTTATCGGAACTTATCAGAGCTGGGACGGAAAAATGAAGGTGGCCGTTTCACTGCCCGCGGTAACGGCTGCGGTTGTAATCGGCGTTGTCACGGTGCTCGTCTCCGCGTATCTTCCGATGCGGCGTGCGGTCGGTGTCGAGACGATTGACGCGGTGAAACAGCGGACGGATATTACGCTTACCGGAAAGCAGGTCCGCATGCCGGGATGGATCGGGAAACGCTTTGGTCCGGAGGGGATGATTGCCTATAAAAATATGAAACGAAACCGCAAACAGTACCGCGCCACCGTGTTTTCTCTCGCGATGAGTATCTTTTTGTTTGTCACGGCGGGAACCTTTTCGGAATATCTGTTCGGGAGCACCTGGAATGAGCTGCGGGTGAGCAAATACGATATCAGCGCATCAATGTATGCGGATGATTTTGCGGAGATTTTGTCGGGATGGGAAAAACTTTCCGGCGTGGAGCAGACGGAAATTGTCTATGAGTTTTTGTCGGTATCGCTGTACTGTGATATGGAGCAGGAGGCGATTCGCGCGGGGGCGCGGGACAATTACGAAAAGGCGGGAAAGGGAATGGTAACGGCTGCGGTGAATTTTGTATCGGAGGATGTCTACGCAGAGATTCTTTCCCGTTTTGAGCTTTCGCCGGAAACATACGAAGACCGCAGGACGGCGCCCGCAATTGTCTTTAACCGTGTCGCAATATGGAATGATTTGGGGATAAGAGGCGCGAGCTTTCCGGTATTGAAGGAGGATGCCGCAGAACTGTTCTGCGGGGACTATGACTCCGGCTGGAAGAAACAGAAAGCGGTTGCGGTCGGAGATGTCGTGGATTTTGATGTCAGCTGTTTTTCTGATCTGTCGGATCAGATCTGCGGGTCGATGGGAAGCGATGAGGATATCATGCTGATTTATCCGATCGCGGCGGCAAAAACGTTTGCCGGACAGTATCAGACTTACACGACGTACGGGATTCATCTTTATTTTACGGCGGAGGATCATGCGGCGGCATTTGCCGCTTTCGAGAGAGCGGGAGAAGGGATCGGGATTTATTTCTATGACGCGGCAAAGGAAGAAGAACAGCAGCGCGCGATTCTGGTGATGATCAATGTGTTCTGTCTCGGGTTTATCACACTGATTTCCCTGATTTCCGCCGCAAATGTGTTCAACACCATTTCGACAAACCTGAATCTGCGCAGACGCGAATTTGCGATGTTAAAGTCGATTGGCATGACGGGGCGCGGATTCCGCCGTATGATGGATTATGAGTGTATCCTCTACGGGGTAAAAGGACTCGGAGCGGGCGCAATCCTCACCGCCCCGGCGGTGCTGCTGATGTATTATTTTGGCTTCGGCAGAAGCCTGAGCGGGTTTTACCTGCCGTGGCAGTACCCTGCGATTGCAGCGCTCTGCGTGTTTGCGGTTGTCTATGCGACGATGCGCTACGGACAGAGCCGTGCAGAACGGGCGGATATCGCGGAGACGTTAAAGGGAGAGATTCTTTAAAGAGCCCGGCGGTTTGGGATGGTAAAAGTGGCCTTCTATGAAAGATTCTCATAGAAGGCCACTTTTGACAATCGGCTGCCCGTTAGGCGGAAACCGTGTTATGCGGCTATCCGGGATTAACCCTTATAGAGCGCTGCGATTTTGAGCGCTTTATCGGCGAAATCCGTGTTTAGATTGTGTGCGATGGCTGTTTAACCGATATATGAGTTTAAAGCAGGACCGAGGTTGAAATTTATTTCGTTTGGGAGTAAAATAATCTCTGCATGAGAGGTGTGAAGATTATGGAACAAAAAGGAATGAAACTTTTGGAAGGATCTATCTGGAAAGGGATTGTGTCGTTTGCAATCCCGCTCTTTCTGGGAAATCTGTTCCAGCAACTGTACAATACGGTGGACTCGCTGATAGTCGGGAATTTTCTCGGGAGTGATGCGCTTGCGGCGGTCAGCTCGTCGGGGAGCCTGATTTTTCTGATGGTCGGCTTTTTCAACGGCATTGCGATGGGAGCCGGAGTTGTGATCTCAAAATACTACGGCGCGCAGGATTATGAGAATCTGAAAAAGGCGGTCCATACGGACGTGGCGTTCGGATTTGCGGCGGGACTTCTTTTGATGGGGATCGGTATGCTGCTGGCTCCTCAGATTCTCGTCTGGATGGGGACGCCGGAGTCGGTGCTGCCGAACTCCGTTGTCTATTTCCGGACCTACTTTGCCGGGTCTCTGGCATTTGTGCTGTACAATATCGTCATGGGGATTCTGCAGGCGGTGGGGGACAGCAGGCATCCGCTTTATTATCTGATTTTTTCTTCTATCATAAATGTCGTGCTGGATCTGCTGTTTGTCGGTGTGCTCGGACTCGGCGTCGGCTCCGCCGCGGCGGCGACCGTCATCTCGCAGGCGGCGAGCGCGCTGCTGTGTTTTGTGCGCCTGATGCGGACGCAGGACGTCTATCAGGTGAAAGTACGGGAAATCCGGTTTCATCCTTTTATGCTCAGACAGATTATCAGAATCGGACTTCCGTCCGGCATGCAGAACTCGATTATTTCAATCGCAAATATCGTCGTACAGTCGAACATCAATAAATTCGGGGTGATGGCGGTGGCGGGCTGCGGGGTGTATTCCAAGATAGAAGGATTTGCATTTCTGCCGATTACCTGTTTTGCGATGTCGCTGACCACGTTTATCGGTCAGAACCTCGGGGCGAGGCAGTATGACAGGGCAAAGAGGGGCGCGTATTTCGGCATCGCCTGTTCGGTGACGCTCGCAGAGATTGTCGGCGTCATCGTCTATTTTCTGATTCCGTACTTTGCGGCGGCGTTTGACGGCAGCGCAAAGGTCGTTGCGGTTTCCGTGACGCAGGCGCACACGGAAGCGCTGTTTTACTGCTTCCTCGCGTTTTCCCACTGTATCGCGGGCATCATGCGCGGTGCGGGCAAGTCGAGCGTGCCGATGTTTGTGATGCTGGTGAGCTGGTGTATTATCCGCATTACCTACATCACCGTGACCGTACATTTCATCCCGAAGATACAGGTGATTTTCTGGGCGTACCCGCTGACCTGGTCGATCAGTTCCGTGATATTTTTGATTTATTTCCTGAAAGCAGACTGGGTGCACAGTTTTGAAAGGACTGTGTCATAGCACGTTTTGCGAAGCGTGCTATGACGAAAAGCTCTTGTAGAACCGGATAAATTCCGCGAGGGATTTGGACGGTTTTACGTTTGCGCGGTAGGCGAAGCCGACCTCGCGCTTTTGAATCGGGATTTCCAGCGGGATTTCCACCAGGGCGCCGCTTTCGAGATCTGCGCGCACGAAATTTTTGATGACGCAGGCGGCGCCCACGCCGATTCGGGCAAATTCAATCAGCAGATCCATGTTGGAGATATCGATGGAATCCTGCACGGGAATCTGATTTTCCTGCAGATAGCTGTCGATATACTGGCGGGTCATATTGTCCTTGTCAAGCAGCATCAGGGTCGCGTTCGATAAAATCTCCGGCTTGTCAATGCCCCGTACCTGCAGATTTTTCAGATAGTCTTTGGCTGCGACAAAGATATCTTCGATTTCCTCAAGAAATTCAAACTGAATATTGCGGACATTTGAAGGTCTGCCGACAAGGCCGATATCGATTTTGTTGTCCTCTAACAGCTTTAACGTTTCGTTGGTGGACTGGCAGGTGATGGAAATCGTGATATGCGGATTCTGACGGATAAATTCTTTGAGGCAGGGCAGAAGCAGATATCTGCACAGCGTGGAACTGACGCCGATTTTTAAGTGACCGATGCCGAGTTCGATGGAGCGTTTTAACTTTTCTTCGCCGAGCGTTAAGGTGTCAAAGGCCGCGCCGACATGCTCGTACAGCAGTTTTCCTTCCTCCGTCAGCACAACGCCGCGGGAGCTTCGGGAGAACAGACGGCAGCCGAGCCCTTCCTCGAGTTTCTGGATGGACTTGCTGATGGCGGGCTGGCTGATATATAATTCTTTTGCGGCTTTTGAGATATTTCCGGTATTTGCAACCGTATAGAAAATGCGGTAAGAAGACAGATTCTGATTCATAGTGACTCCTCTCTATAAACAGAAATTATGGAAGCTATAACAAGAAGAGTATAACATGAAAAACGGTTATGGTAAATATATTTATTATGTATTATGATTATAATGTTATGTATGATATGATTACAACGGTATAATTACCGTGGTAATCATACCGTATATATTCACACGCATTGCAACAGGAGGAAGAAAGAATGGGTATGACAATGACGCAGAAAATTCTGGCGGCGCATGCGGGACTTCCGTCCGTCAGTGCCGGACAGCTGATCGAGGCTGATCTGGATCTGGTGCTCGGCAACGATATCACGTCGCCGGTGGCGATCCATGAGATAGAAAAGATGAAGGTGGACGGCGTATTTGACCGGGACAAGATTGCACTGGTCTTAGACCATTTTGTTCCGAATAAAGACATCAAATCCGCACAGCACTGCAAATGTGTGCGGGAATTTGCCTGCAGGCATGAGATTTCCAACTTTTTCGATGTCGGTGAGATGGGGATTGAGCATGCGCTTCTGCCGGAGCGGGGGCTGACCGTGGCCGGCGACGTGATTATCGGCGCCGATTCCCACACCTGTACCTACGGTGCGCTGGGCGCTTTTTCGACGGGCGTCGGAAGTACCGATATGGCGGCCGGGATGGCCACGGGAAAAGCATGGTTTAAGGTGCCGGCGGCAATCAAATTTATACTGACGGGAAAGCCGGCAAAGTGGATCAGCGGAAAGGATATTATCTTACATATTATCGGAAAAATCGGTGTGGACGGCGCGCTGTACAAATCCATGGAGTTCGTCGGGGACGGAATTTCTTATCTGACGATGGACGACCGGTTTACAATCGCAAATATGGCGATTGAGGCCGGGGGAAAGAACGGCATTTTCCCGGTGGATGCCGCGGCAGAACAGTACATGAAAGAGCATTCCGCACGGCCGTATACGATTTATGAGGCGGATGCGGACGCAGTCTATGATGCGGAGTACACGATTGATCTCGGCGAATTAAAGCCGACCGTGGCGTTTCCGCATCTCCCCGAGAACACAAAGCCGATCGACGAAGTCGGAGAAATTCCGATTGACCAGGTGGTCATCGGCTCCTGCACCAACGGAAGAATCGAGGACCTGCGCACTGCGGCTTCGATTTTACGGGGCAGGAAGGCGGCAAAGGGAGTGCGTGTAATCGTGATCCCGGCCACCCAGCAGATCTATCTGCAGGCGATGGAGGAGGGACTTCTTCGGACCTTTATCGAGGCGGGCGCGGTTGTCAGCACGCCGACCTGCGGGCCGTGTCTGGGCGGTTATATGGGAATTTTGGCGGAGAACGAGCGCTGTGTGTCCACGACGAACCGGAACTTTGTAGGCCGGATGGGACATGTGGAGTCCGAGATTTATCTCGCGAGTCCCGCGGTGGCGGCTGCGAGTGCCGTCACGGGAAAACTGTCCGGACCGGCGGAGGTTGCAGCGGAATAACAGCAGGACTTATCATGCGCACAAGACGGCGCGGAAATGGAGAAAAGTATGAAAGCAGCAAATGGTCATGTGTTTAAATACGGAGAAAATGTAGATACGGATGTCATTATCCCGGCGAGATACCTCAATTCCTCAGATCCGAAGGAGCTTGCGGCACACTGCATGGAGGATATTGATCAGGAATTTGTTAAAAAGGCGGCCCAGGGCGATATCATTGTCGCCGGCAAGAATTTCGGCTGCGGTTCGTCGCGGGAGCATGCGCCGCTGGCGATTAAGGCGGCGGGAATCAGCTGCGTGATCGCGGAAACGTTTGCCCGCATCTTTTACCGCAATGCCATCAATATCGGACTTCCCATCATTGAGTGCCCCGAGGCTGCGGCTGCGGTTGCGGCGGGAGACGAGCTCGAGGTAGATTTTGACACGGGCGTTATCACGGACAAGACGACGGGAGCGTCTTATCAGGGGCAGGCATTTCCGCCCTTTATGCAGGCGATTATCGACTGCGGAGGGCTTGTCAATTACATCAACCGGACTGCCGTCTGACTTCGTCGAGATAGGCGAGATAGCGCCGTGAGATTTTAAGCGAAGTGTAAAGTTCGGCGTATTCCTTCGGGGAAAAGGCATCGACATAGTTTTCCGGGAAGTTTTTTGTGATTCCTGCGGCTTTTGCGAGGTCCGCGGCTTTGTTGTAGGCGACGGCAGCTTTCTCCTCCGCGGCGTATGTCCCGATGTTGTGATTTCCGTTGATATGAATGACCGTGCGGTAGCGGGGGATGCCTTTTGACATGATCTTATGGACGCCGTGAAAGCGGTTGACGACGACAATATTTGCGTAGCGGTAGTCGGTGACGTCCCCGTTTGAAAAAAAGTAATCCCGGCCGCAGACCGCATAAGGTCTGATGCCGTAACGGGAGAGGATGGAGTACTGCATGCCGTAGTCGCTGACAAAAAGATGTCCCTGACGGCGCTGGATTTTGTGGCTGGAGTAATAGAACAGATCGTCGATATCGAATTTCAGCTCGGTATCCGCATTCAGGAAATAGCTGAAATATCCTCTGCGCAGATAGATCGGATTTTTGAAATACAGTCCGTTGTCCCGGAAGTTGAGAAGAATGACGGCTTTCTCAAAAGAGAGTTGTCTGCGGCGGTCAATGATGCCGACAAGATCAATGTCCGGCGATGTGAGAATGGCCTGTGCCTCAAGGTAGGCGCAGGCCGCATCTTTTTCTGCGGGAAAACTGCCGAGACTGATATGTTTATTGCGGTAGGTGATGCCGGAACGATAATAGACGGTTCCGTTTTTTTGTACTGCGCGGGAAACTCCTGTGGGCATGGCGGCCTCCATGGTTTACGATAATAATTTTATGTAAATATATATCATGATTCATTCCTGTGTAAGTTAAAGAATATCAAATAAGATTGCGAAAATCAAGCAAATCGAGAAATGTGGCGGCAGAATGTTGACGCAAAAAGGAGAAATTTGGTATACTACATATGTTACTATAGGTATCGTTTTCCAGGGAGATTTCTATGAAGAAAAGTATCTCAGTCAAAGTATTGATGCCGGTGGTGCTGCTGGCGATTGTCGCGCTTATTTCTGCGCTCGGGGGACTGCTCAACACGCGGGCGATGCTGAGGCAGAATGAACAGATGAGCCAGAACACGGTCAGTCAGCTGATTATTATGAATGAAATCTCCTCGGATTTTAAAGATATCAATACACTGGCATTCAGCATGTGTGTCTCCACCTCTCAAGTAGACCGTCAGAAGATGCTTTTGGAGGCGGAAGAGCTGCGTGCGGACATCGCGGACGCGATTGCCAGATATGAGCAGACCGTCACGACGGAGGAAGAAGCCGCATGTTATAAGGCGTTAAACGAAAAATACGCGGAGTACGGCGCCGCATATGACGAGGTTGTAAGCTATATTTCCAGAGGCAGCAAAGACAAAGCGCGCCAGGTCTGCAATGAGCAGCTGACGGATTGCAGCGACAATATGGATTTCGTCCTCTCTGAGATGGAAGCGTATATGCAGACAGAGGTAAATGAGGTGACGGCGCAGCAGAGAACGCTCGGCGGTATCATGCAGACGGTGAGTCTGGGGGCCGTGATTATGATTGCGCTGCTGCTTGTCTTTGCGGTGGTCTGTTCTCAGAGGGCGGTTTCCCCGATCAAGCAGGCAACCGTACAGCTTGAGAAGATTATCACGGAGATTCAGTCCGGGAACGGCGACCTGACAAAACGCATTCACGTAAAGAGCGAGGATGAGGTGGGCAAGCTTGCGGGCGGAATCAACGTATTTTTGGAGACGCTGCAGCGGATTATGGGACAGATTGTCGTGGACTCCAAAGAGATGGGGGAGGTTGTGAGCAGCGTTGTCGGGAGTGTGGGCATTGCGAATGACAGCGCCTGCGATATTTCTGCGCTGATGCAGGAGCTCTCGGCCACCATGGAGGAGATTGCATCCTCCGCGACGACGGTGAACAGCAATGTCGCGGAGATTGAAGCGGAGGTGGACGGGATTGCCGAGGCGACCCAGGAGATGAATGAGTATGTATCCAGGATGCAGGCGCGTGCGGAAGAGCTGAAAAACACGGCTGTCAGCAACCGTGAAAACACAAGCAGTATGATAGCCGAGATTATCGAGAACCTGAAGACGGCGATCGAGGAGAGCAGGAGCGTGGAGCGCGTCAATGAGCTGACATCCGAGATTTTAAGCGTGTCGAGCCAGACGAATCTGCTTGCTCTGAATGCGTCGATCGAGGCGGCGAGAGCCGGTGAAGCGGGAAAAGGGTTTGCCGTGGTGGCGGACGAGATTCAGAAGCTGGCTAATTCCACGAGAGAGACCGCGAATAATATTCAGACGATTAACGGTCTTGTCACACAGGCCGTGAATAAGCTTGCGCGCAACTCGAATGCCATTGTGGAGTATATTGACGAGACGATTATGCCGGATTATGCCGGGTTTGTGGATACCGGCGTGCAGTACAGCAACGACGCGGCTTTCGTCAATGAGACAATGGATCAGTTCGAGAAGAAAGCCGTCAACCTTCACCGAATCATGCAGGAGACCGCGGAATCCATCAAGGGCATTTCCCGCGCGATCGAGGAGAGCACGAACAGTGTCGGAAATGCGGCGAACAATACCACGGTGCTGGTACAGAACATTGACACGGTCAACGCGGAGATGGAGGTTAACCAGAATATCAGCAACCGCCTGAAAGGGGAGGCGGAACGCTTCAAAAATGTCTGACGGAATTTAGTGCTTTAACACATTGACATATGGATACAGTTTCTTATATAATGAACGCGGTAGCCGATATGGCTGCGGGACAGAATATAGGGAACTGTATTTGTTTGAACAAGAAAAGGATAAGAGGATTGTGAAAATGGGATTGATGTATGCCAGTACGAGGGATGAAAAGGAAAAAGTGACAGCTTCACAGGCGATTTTAAAGGGCCTGGCAAATGACGGCGGACTGTTTGTGCCGACGGAAATTCCGGCTTTGGATATAGAGATCGAAACGCTTGCGGGGATGTCCTATCAGGAAACGGCTTATGAGGTGCTGAAACGCTTTCTGACAGATTTTACCGAGGAGGAATTGAGGTACTGCATCGATTCGGCCTATGACAGTAAATTCGACACGGAGGAGATTGCGCCGCTGGTGGACGCGGACGGAGCCTACTATCTGGAATTATTTCACGGTTCGACGATCGCTTTTAAAGATATGGCGCTCTCGATACTGCCTTATCTGCTGACGACGTCCGCAAAGAAAAATCAGGTAAAGAATGAGATCGTCATTCTCACGGCAACTTCCGGAGATACCGGAAAAGCGGCTCTGGCAGGTTTTGCGGATGTCCCCGGTACCAAAATCATCGTGTTTTATCCGAAACACGGCGTCAGCCCGATTCAGGAAAAACAGATGGTGACGCAAAAAGGGGCCAATACCTTTGTTGTGGGAATCAACGGAAATTTTGACCAGGCCCAGACCGGAGTCAAGCAGATGTTTGCGGACAGACAGCTGGCAGATCAGATGGATGAAGCAGGATATCAGTTTTCTTCGGCTAATTCCATCAATATCGGCCGTCTGGTTCCCCAGATTGTGTACTATGTGTATGCATATGCAAAATTATATGCAAACGGAGTGATCGCGCGCGGGGAGTCTGTCAATGTGGCGGTGCCGACCGGAAACTTCGGGAATATACTGGCTGCATTTTATGCCAAAAACATGGGGCTTCCGATTGCAAAGCTGATTTGCGCCTCCAATGAAAATAAGGTGCTGTATGATTTCTTTGCCACCGGCACCTACGATAAAAACCGGGAATTTGTGCTGACGAGCTCGCCGTCGATGGATATTCTGATTTCGAGCAATCTTGAGCGTCTGATTTACCGGATTGCCGGCAATGACGCAGCGGAGAATGCGGCTCTGATGAAGAGCCTGAACACGCAGGGGCGCTATGAGATCACGGAACAGATGCGTGACGCGCTGAAGGATTTTTACGGGAATTATACCGATGAGAAGGAGACGGCAGAGGTCATCCGCAATTTGTACGAGAAGACCGGATATGTGATTGATACGCATACGGCAGTTGCGTCGGGGGTATATCACAAATACAGGACCGAGACAGGGGATGCGGAGACGAAGACCGTGATTGCATCTACGGCTAGCCCGTTTAAGTTTACCAGAAGCGTGATGGAGGCGATTGACGGAAGGTATGACCGCATGAGCGACTTTGAGCTGGTGGATGAACTTAGCAGAATCGGAAATGTGAAGGTTCCGCAGGCGATCGAAGAGATCCGCACGGCGCCGGTAATTCATGATACGGTATGTGAAGTGGAAGAGATGCCGTCTGTGGTAAAGAAGTTTTTAAAGATGCAGCAATAAAAACGACTGCCGCATTCACACGAATCATTACAGACAAGTAATTGTTTGCGTGAATGCGGCAGTTTTTAGAGCTTATAAATCTCAAAAATAAAATGTATCATTCCGAACGGGTAGACAATGGGCAGCAGATAAGTTTCTTTTTCGAAGGTCAGCAGTTCATCGGTCTCCGTTACCGGGGGCGCCAGTTCCAGCTCGATAGAGCGTTCGTTTGACATATTCACGCTGAAAATACCGTTATGTAAATTCAGGAAATCGTTCAGAGAAGAACGCACATACTCGTCAAATTCCTGGAACGGTTCTCCCACATAGCGGGAGGCAAATTCAATGCAGGCATCCTGCGGCATATCGATATATGTGCGCACCGAAAAATCGCCGATCAGCTGCTGCGATACGCAGAAGTTCGTCGGATATTCTTTACAGGGGCTGGGCGATACCGGTGTATAGTCGTCGCCGATAAAACGAATCAGATTGTTGATCAATAATTTTATGAAGGAAACTTCGTTGGAAGAGAGTGCGCGCTCGGTCAATACAAAGAAGTTCTCGATCATGCGGTGGATCTGGTCAATGGTTTCGTCGGAATAACTAAAGTCGTCAATTTCGCTCTCGGACTGATAGTCGATAATGATATCCTGAAATTCTTCAATTGTGAAAATCCCGTCGTCAACCAGAAACTGGCCAAGCAGAAGAAAATCGGGAGTCTGAGCCCGCAGAAGCTCGATAACCTGCTGCTCGGTAAGATAACCCTGACTGACGGCGAGCTCACCGAATCGTTTGTCCTGGTGTGTCTGTAAGATAATGACACGGTCTACCTCGTTGGCGGTCATATAACCGGCATGAATTGCGAGAGTACCGATTTTAATATGTGCGGAGGACTTTTCCTGCATCGCACGAATCAACTGTTCTTTGGTGACAATTCCCCGTGATAATAAGTAATTGCCGAAAAACTGAGCGTACATATATTATCTCCCTTCAACCCTTGAAGTAAAAATGCGGCAAACCTGTTCCGCATTGAGCGGCTTCTGGATAAAATCCTTCGCGCCGGCCTCAATCGCGGCTTTCAGCTGAGACTGGGTTCCGACAGACGAGGCAATGATCACTTTTGCATTGCTGTCGTATTCCATGATCTCACGAACTGCCGCATTGCCGTCTTTTACAGGCATAACAATGTCAAGGAATACCAGATCCGGAGATTCCTTTTTATATAAATCGACAGCTTCCTGTCCGTTCGAAGCCTCAAAGAAGATCGGGTTTATATCACAGCGGGTTGTGATAATATCTTTGAGCTGCTTGCGTGCAAGAATAGAATCATCGCCGACCAATATTTTAACATCTTTTTGCATTACAACTATCTCCCTTGTCCTAATTTGATACTACTATTTTACACTAAGTAAAAAAATAGTTCAATTCATATTATGAAAAAATATGCAGAATCTGCCTTTCTTTCGGAAATTCGGAAATCTGTCTGTGCAATTCGTTGCAGGAACGGGAGGCAGCGTATATAATAGAAACAGTGGAAAACACGGACAAAGGAGCACAGAGTATGGATGTAATGACAATTTTGAACGGAATTCTTGTGATATTCGGCCTTTACATGACGGCGGCAGGGCTGCGGATGAAAAAGACGGGGGAACTCAGCCCGATGCTGCTTGCGCCGGAGGAAATTGCAGCGTGTCGGGATAAAGACACGTTTATCCGCTTTATGTACTGGAGGGAAGCGGCGTTTGGAGGGGGAACTGCGATTTTGGGTGTGCTTGGTCTTGTAAATGATCTGGTACTGTCGGTAAAATTTTTCCCGTATGCAAAGATGGCCGCGTTTCTTGCGGCGTTTGTCTGGTTCGCGTGCGCGTTAAAGTCGGCAAGGGCGTCGTATCTGTGATTTTAGGAGAATTTTATCAGACCTTCACACAGACGTCACATTTTGCCGGTATGATGCACAAAAACAGGGGGATTCGGCAATGAAAAAAATCTTGGTGGTTGATGATGAGGAAAAAATCCGCGCGATCATTCGAAAGTACGGAGAATTTGAGGGATACAGCATTTCGGAGGCGGCGGACGGTATGGAAGCCGTGATGATGTGCCGCAGAGAGGATTTCGATGCGATTGTCCTTGACGTAATGATGCCGGAGCTGGACGGGTTTTCCGCCTGCAGAGAGATAAAAAAGGAAAAGAATATCCCGGTCATCATGCTGTCGGCCAGAGGAGAGGAGTACGACAAAATCCACGGGTTTGAACTGGGAATCGACGATTATGTGGTTAAGCCGTTTTCTCCGAAAGAACTGATGATGCGCATAAAGGTTGTTATTGACAGAAACGGCGGAAGGGACGGGACGGCCAACGCGGGGCACGATGTGTTCCGGATAGAGGGGCTGTGTATTGATTTTACGGGCAGAACCGTTACCGTAGACGGAAAGCGGGAGGAACTCTCGCCGAAAGAATATGATCTGCTGTTTTATCTGGTGCGCAACCGCAATATTGCGCTGGAGCGGGAAAGGCTGATCACGGAGGTCTGGGGCTATGATTATTACGGGGATGAGCGCACCCTCGATACCCATATCAAGCTGCTGCGCAACAGACTGGGCGAATACCGCAGGTTTTTGGTGACATTGAGAGGGGTGGGGTATCGGTTTGAGGCATGAAAAAATAAGCATCAAATGGAAAATTTTTCTGTATCTTCTGATATTTACGGGAATCCTTTTGATGATCCTGTGGCTGCTGCAGATCTGTTACCTGGATACTTTCTATAAAAAGATAAAGACAAAAGAGGCGGAAAACCTGATCGCAAAGATTACAAAGGTGCTGAAAGACAAGACGGAGGGGGCAGAACAGCAGATTGATGCGTTGGCGGCTGCCCGCTATATGACGGTGTTTGTGACGGATACGGAGGGGAAAACGGTATACAGCGCGGAATATATTCCTAATTCAAGACTCGAGACGATGCCGCCGGAACAGGCGGAATGGTTTTATGAGCAGGCGCTTGCGTGCGGCGGTTTCACTAAGGTGGAATTTCAGGGCGGCCTTAATAAGCTGCTGTCAAGCCGGCGGCGGGAATTGATTTCGCAGTCGGAGGACGGCGGCAAGCCGGAGGACGCTTTCCTGCCCAAAAGCGAGTCCGAGACGGAGGATATGCTGGAGCCCGTAGGGATTTCCGGGGCAATGCATATGTCGGGTTACGACGGGGTGATACAGAATTGGGGACAGGAACAGGCGGAGAGCGTCATTTATGTCAGTATTGTTCCGACGAAGAGCCGGGATTTGATTTTAATGGTAAATACCCAGCTGACGCCGGTAGAGGCTACGGTCCAGACGCTGCGGATTGAGCTGTACTGGATTACGGCAATAATGCTGCTGCTTTCTCTGGGAATTGCATTTTTGATTTCCAGACAGGTGTCAAAGTCGCTGATCCGCATGAATGAGTCGGCCAAGGAGATGGCGGCCGGAAACCTGAAAGTACATTTTGAGGGAAAGGATTACAGGGAGGTTGCGGAGCTTTCCGACACCCTGAACCGGACGGCCGCAGAGCTGGATAAAAACGAGCATCTGCGCAGGGAGCTCATTGCGAATGTATCGCACGACCTGCGCACGCCGCTGACGATGATTATCGCCTATGCGGAAGTGATGCGGGATCTGCCGGGGGAGAATACGCCGGAAAATGTTCAGGTTGTCATTGACGAGGCGGAACGGCTGACGAATCTGGTAAATGATATGCTCGATCTCTCAAAGCTTCAGGCGGGAGCGTTCAGGAAGAATGTGACGGTTTACAACCTGACGGAGAGTATAGAGTCGGTGTTTGACCGGTACAATAAGCTGACGGAGCGGGACGGCTACACGATTACCTTTCTCTATGACAGGAAGGTTGCGGTGGAGGCGGACGAGTATAAGCTGTTTCAGGTGATCTATAACCTGGTGAATAACGCGGTCAATTATGCGGGGGAAGACAGAACAGTCACGGTTATTCAGACAGTGCGGGACGGGAAAGTCCGCATAGAAGTAAAGGATAACGGGATGGGAATCGCCGCGGAGGCGCTGCCGTATGTGTGGGACCGTTATTATAAAGTAGACAAAGAGCATAAAAGAGCGGTTATGGGAACCGGTCTCGGACTCTCCATCGTAAAAAATATTCTGGAGCTGCACGGTGCGGACTACGGTGTTGAGAGCCGAGAGGGTTTTGGATCAGGCTTCTGGTTTGAGCTTCCGGTGATCGAGCAGGAGGAGTGTTTTGAGAACAGCTCTTATGTACAATAAAAAACACCCGGGATTTTATGATTCCGGGTGCTTTTTGTGCGCTGTGCGGAGTGTGTTTCAGCGTTTGTCCATAGGAATGTAGGGACGTCGTTCCTTCACATTGAGATAGGCAGGACGCATGATCTTTCCGTTTCCGGTGATTTCCTCAAGACGATGCGCGCTCCAGCCTGCAATCCTTGCAATGGCAAAGATCGGGGTATAGAGCTCTGCCGGAAGGTCTAACATGCTGTAGGCAAAGCCGCTGAAGAAATCGACATTCGGGCTTACGCCTTTGTAGATCTTGCGCTCTTTTGCGATAATTTCGGGTGCAAGCCGCTCTACGGTCGAGTAGAGGGCAAACTCTTTTTCGCAGCCTTTTTCCGCGGACAGGCGTTCCACGAAAGAGCGGAAAATTTTCGCTCTGGGGTCCGACAGGGAATAGACCGCATGGCCCATACCGTAAATCAATCCGGCGCGGTCGAATGCCTCCTTGTGTAAAAGGGCAGTCAGATAGCGCGCAATCGCTTCCTCGTCGTTCCAGTCAGTCAGGTGTGCCTTCATGTCGTCGAACATTTTTACGACTTTGATGTTGGCGCCGCCGTGCTTCGGACCCTTGAGGGAACCCAGCGAAGCGGCGATGGTGGAGTAAGTATCGGTTCCGGAGGAAGACACGAGATGCGTCGTAAAGGAAGAATTGTTGCCGCCTCCGTGCTCCATGTGAAGAATCAGCGCAATATCCAAAAGCTTCGCCTCAAGCGGTGTGAATCTGCTGTCCGGCCTTAAGATATGAAGAATGTTTTCGGCGGTAGAATACTCCGGCTTCGGAGAATGGATAAACAGGCTGGCTCCGTCGTGATAGTGTTTGTAGGCCTGATAACCGTACACCGAGAGCAGCGGGAACAGGCTGATCAGCTGCAGACACTGCCGCAGAACGTTCGGCAGGGAGACATCGTCCGCCATATCGTCGTAGGAATACAGGGTCAGCACACTGCGCGCCAGGGTATTCATCATATCTTTGCTCGGCGCTTTCATAATGATGTCGCGCACAAAACTGGTGGGCAGAGTTCTGTACTCGCCGAGCATTTTCGTGAAGTCGGCAAGCTGCTGTCCGGTCGGAAGTTCACCGAACAGAAGAAGATATGTACATTCCTCAAAACCAAAGTGGCTCGTTTCGTCGATGCCCGCGATCAGATCTCTGACATTGTAGCCGCGGTAGAACAGTTCGCCGTCCGCGGGGACGCGCTCGCCTTTTACCTCCTTTGTGGAACAGACTTCGGAAATTTCGGTCAGTCCTACCAGGACGCCTTTTCCGCTTAAATCACGCAAACCACGTTTGACATCGTATTTTGTATATAAATCGGGGTCAATCTGTGCACATTGTGCGCTTTTGGCTGCCAGACATTCAAGCTCAGGGGTGATTTCGCAGTATTGATTTGTTGTCATAGTAAACCCTCCTTTGTCGTTGTCGCTTTTAATATGATAGCATATATGAGGACTTTAATACAATAAAGTTGTATTTCATTTAATCAAAATTTAAAAAAATGGATATAAAATATTCATGAATTAGAGAATAAGTACCATGCAGATCCGGATAAAAGAAACGCAGGCCGGAGATTCCGGCCTGATCGTCAGAATGAGTGTCACTTTTTTTTATTTTTCATGATCGCGGATACGATGGCAATCCCTGCAAGCACAAAAAAAGCGATTGTTACGATGGTTTCCATAAAAATATGATGTCTCCTTTCTGCATATTTGTATGACATCATTATACGAAAATCAGGACAGCTTTTCAATGGGATGTATTGTGAGAGATACGGCGGCAGTTTGGACGGACGCCGCACCTGCCGAATTGCGTTTGCGGTAAGGGCAAAAAAGGTGTATAATATAAATGTTTCGGAAATTCGCCGAGAGTGAGGAAGGAGACGGATATGGAGATAGATAGAAGGGAACTGGCAAAGACGGCAATCGCGGCAAAGGAGAGGGCGTACGTGCCGTACTCGCGTTTCAGAGTCGGAGCCGCGCTTCTTGCGGCAAGCGGAAAGGTATATGCCGGCTGCAACATAGAGAATGTGGCATTTACCCCGACAAACTGTGCGGAGCGGACCGCATTTTTTAAGGCAATATCGGAGGGAGAGAAAGAATTTAAGGCGATTGCAATCACCGGGGATGCCGACGATTACCTCTATCCCTGCGGTGTGTGCAGGCAGGTGATGGCGGAGTTCTGCAGCCCGGACGATTTTAAAATTTACCTTGTGAAAAACGAAAATGAGATCCGCGAATTTACAATGGAAGAAATTCTGCCCGGAGCATTTACCGTGACTGATTTGGAAAAGGGACGGCGCCCGGAATAAAAAGCAAAATTTACAGAAAATTCATTGACAAAAAAATCACATAGTGTATTATTTAAAGTAGCGGAATTTTTGAATTTGCTAATTATTTAGTTTCAATTGAAGGAGGAATTCTACATGTCAACAAAAGCGTATTACCCAATCAACGAGATTGGAGCGGGAAAAGTCGGATTTTCCAAGACACGTTCCATCATCGAGGCTGCTTTTTACGGCAACAACGTCGTAAAAGTAAACACATTAAAAGAGGCGTATGAGTTAGCCAAGAATTCACCGGGAACGATTGTTACCGATATGCCGGTCAAGGACGGCGAGACGTTCGGTCTGGAGAAGGACGCGAAGGTATTGCTGTTTAACGACGGAGCAGTGACAGGACGTTACGCAGCCGCACGCCGCATCAAGGGCGAGCCGGGTGTTGACGATGCGAAGCTCGACAAGGTAGTTATGGATGCCGTTTATGAGACGAGATGGAAAACGCTGTATCATGCGGAGTGCTTCATCGGCCTGGATCCGGAGTTTATGGCAAAAGCGCATCTGCTGATCCCGGAAGGGGAGGAGAATATTCTCTACAACTGGATGCTGAATTTCCAGTATATGTCCGATGAATATGTGAAGATGTACAAGAATTCCAAACCGATTGCGGACGGCAACGAGCCGGATATCTATATTTTCTCCGACCCGCAGTGGGCGCCGCACGATGCGCCGGATGTTGATTACAGCTGCTTAAGCGACCCGCTGACACTGTGCTATTTCGATACGAACCAGAACTGTGCGGCAATTCTCGGTATGAGATATTTCGGCGAGCACAAGAAGGGGACCCTGACGATGGCATGGGCGCTTGCGAACAGAAACGGTTACGCATCCTGCCACGGCGGACAGAAGGAATACTCGCTCGAGGGCGACAAGAAATTCGTCGCATCCGTTTACGGTCTGTCCGGTTCCGGAAAGTCCACATTGACGCATGCGAAACACGGCGGAAAATACGACGCATTCGGCGGTATCAAAGTGCTTCATGACGATGCGTTTATCATCAACACCGACACCTGTGCATCCATTGCATTAGAACCGACCTACTTTGACAAGACTGCGGATTACCCGACCGGCTGCCCGGACAACGAGTACTTATTATCGGCACAGAACTGTTCCGCAACTTTAGACGAGAACGGAAAGATTCAGCTTGTGACAGAGGATATCCGCAACGGAAACGGACGTGCAATCAAGTCTAAATTATGGTCTCCGAACCGTGTGGACAAGATTGACGCTCCGGTAAATGCAATCTTCTGGATTATGAAAGACCCGGTGATCCCGCCGGTAATCAAATTAAAAGGTTCTGCGCTTGCATCCGTGATGGGAGCTACTCTTGCGACAAAGACATCCACCGCAGAGCGTGTTGCCGCAGGTACCGACCTTAACGCGTTGAGAATCGTTCCTTACGCAAACCCGTTCAGAACGTATCCGCTGGTAAACGACTACGAGAAGTTCAAGAAGCTGGTTGAGGAGAAGAACGTTGCATGCTACATTGTAAACACCGGCGACTTTATGGGAACCAAATGCAAACCGGCAGATACGCTCGGAATCCTTGAGACGATTGTAGAGGGTAAAGCAAACTTCGAAAAGTGGGGACCGTTTGAGGATATCGAAATTATGAACGACTGGTCCGGAAAGACTGCTGATTTTACACCGGACTTAAATGACAAGGCATATGTCGAGGCATTAAAGAATGCAATGCAGAGCCGTGTTGACGCTGTGGAAGGCTTCGCGACCAAGAAAGACGGCTATGACAAGCTTCCGGATGAGGCGCTTGCGGCATTGAAGAAACTTGTAGATGAGGCAGCTTCTCTGTAAGAGCGGAGAGCCGTATTTTGAAGTTAAATTGAAATAAAGTAAAGAGGAACCCTGCGTGGTTTTGTTCGTGGAACAGACCGGGTGGGGTTCCTTTTTTTGTAAGTAAATGATCTGCATAAAATGTCAAAATTTGAATGTAATATTATTTGATGTTGTGTCTTATGTTAAGGAATAATATACTGCAAATATAGTTTGCAGGAAGGGGATCAAACTTTGGTATCCGAAAACCGCCGCGAAAGCCATGGAGGAACAGGGGATTTCTGCCGAGAGCACAGAAGCCCAGCAGGAACTGAACGAACTTCACCAAAATATTCGCTTTATCGGGGAAATCAGACATTATGTGATTGACGAAAACGGTGTATTGATCGAGTACAGAGAGGTGCTCGACTACATGGATAACGGCTCTGCTGAACACGGTGAAATGATTTTTTGCATCAAACAATAATAACAATAAATAGAAATTCGGATAGAAATTGCCACTAATTAATGGTTGCGAAATAGGGCATATTAAAGTATAATAAGACTATCGAAAAGAGCAAAAGCCTGGGATGTGCGACACCCTACATTTTTGAACCTACATTTACGTTTATGGGATTCCTATATCTGAAGGCGGATGTCAGGCCACCAGCACTTCGGTGCGCGAGCAGTGGAAGACAGAAACCGACATGCGGTCACCCACCTGGCTTCGGCTAGGCGTCAAAAACGTAGGAAACGGCATTTTGGGTTATCACCAAGGATTTACAGAAGGTACTTCGGAGAAAAATCAAGCTACAGAAGATGGTTGATACAAAAGATGACATTTTGCAAAAGATATTTTTATACAGAAGACGACATTTTACGAAAGACGACGATGCACAAAAGAATCGATAGAGATACGGTAGAGAAGAGAAGCTGCTTTGCAATATAAGCAGCTTCATTTTTTGCATGAATAAGTGAATGTCTGAGGATGAATATGAGCAGAAGAGCGAGAAAAAAGATATTAATGTGGATTGCGTTTCTCATCGCAGCGGGAACGCTTTTTTTCTATCTGACACAGCGGCAGAGTCAGGGGAGTTCCGGGATATACAGTGAAAAACAGGTGGAGACCGCAGAGATCGCCGCGGAACTGAACTTTGGATCTTACAGCGGCGAGGACTGGGAGGGCTGGCTTTCGGAAAACAGCGGCGCATATCTCACGAAAACAGGGCTTCGCAGCCTGCTTGAAAAACTCGGGCTTTCGGAATACATACAGATGCCGCAGGGAGTGGGGATGCGTGTCGGCAGAGCACAGTGGAACGAGGTTTACGGGCAGATTCTGGATTATCTGGATATGGAAGCGCAGGTGGAACGAGGGACATTTTTAGTGCTCGATACGATGGAAGGGAAGGAGCAGAATGTCCTCATTACAAACCGGGGAGACTACGATACCCGGCTTCCCCTTACATACTTTGAGAAATGGGCGGCTTATGAGGTTTATGAGACGGAGGGAGCGTGCCTCGGAATCGTGTCGGTCAGCGGCGGAGAAGAGACCATCCCGAACGTCTATTTGAAAGAAGCGGAGGAAGACGGAATCGAGTTTTTATACGGCGGCGCGTCGTACCGGAAAGAACTGACTGCAGAGGTCAGCGATGTTGCGCCGGGTGTCTGTGACATCATCTTAAAAGAGCGGGAGATTGTTGCGCTGCGGCTCAAACAGGAGGCGATTACGGGAGGGCTTCTGTCGTATGACGAGGAGACGATCGAGATAGAGGCTTACGGAAAAATTTCGCACACCGGGGATATTCCGGTCTACCAGACGTACGGGGAGGTGACCGAGAAATCGCTGTCGGATGTCATCCTCGGCAATATGGAGGTGGAGTATATCACGGGTGACGGCGAAGTGTGTGCGGTTTTGATTCGGCAGCCCGCAAGCATAGAAAATATCCGTGTGCTGCTTTTGGCGGAAGGAGAAAAATTTCGGCAGGAGGTATTTTTAAAAAGCGATGCCGAGATGCAGCTGACCTGCGGAGACAGGAAGGAAACGATTTCCCCCGGAACTGTGATAAATGCCGCGGATTATGAGGAGACGCCGGCAGACGGGAAAGCGGGGCCAAAGACGCTGGTGCTTTCGCGCGGGGAAAACGAAGGCGTTATCTATATTTGCAGCGCGGACGGAACGCCTGTCTCCGCCGGCTACGCGGGGACAATGGAGGTGAGACGCCGCGCGGAGGGCTACACGCTGGTCAATGAACTGCCTCTTGAGCAGTATCTCGCCGCGGTGGTGCCGAGTGAAATGCCGTCAAGCTATGCGCCGGAGGCGTTAAAGGCACAGGCGGTCTGTGCGAGAAGCTATGCGTATATACAGCTTCTCCGGGCGGATCTGGCAAAGTACGGAGCACATATTGATGACAGCACCTCCTATCAGGTGTACAATAAAACGGGAGCCACGGAGGAGAGCCGCGCGGCGGTCTATGATACGGCCGGGCAGGTGCTGACTTACGGGGGTGAGATCATTGAGGCATACTATTTTTCAACCTCCATGGGCTATACGGATACTGCGCAGATCTGGAATGTGGACGATGACGGGGCGTATGGTTATCTGAAAGCCGCCTGCCTGAATGCCGAGGCGTGTGAGGGGGATTTGTCCGTCGAGGAGGATTTCCGCGCCTATATCGGCAGTCCGGCGGAGGGGTATGACAGTGACATCAAGTATTACCGCTGGTTTGCCGCCGCAGATTACAGGGATAAAACGGAGACGCTCAACCGGATTCTTGCGGAGCGTCACGCCGTTTCGCCGCAGAATATATGCTATTATAAAAAGGACGGAAAAACGGAGGCGGAATCGCCGGAGAAACTGGGTAAACTGACCGGGCTTGCGGCAAGGGAGCGGAGCGCGTCGGGCTGTATTCTGACGCTTCAGCTGGATTATGAAAACGGTATGGTTCTGGTGAAGACCGAATATAATATTCGAATGCTGTTAGGAGCCCTTGTCGAAAAGATCGTCTATGCGGATGCATCGGAGAGCGCGGATATCACGCTTTTGCCGAGCGCTTTCTGTGCCGTCACACCGCAGGAGGACGGAACGCTTCTGCTGCAGGGCGGCGGTTACGGACACGGGCTTGGCATGAGTCAGAATGCGGCAAACGGGATGGCAAAGGCGGGAATGACTTACGATGCCATTTTACAGTACTTTTATAATGACGTTGCAATAGAAAACCTGAGCAGTACGGAAAGTAAATGAGAGGATGACACATGGTGAAAAAGATCATTTGCAATGTAAGACACTTTTCAGATAAGTGTAAACAGGATAAAATCAACGCGTATTCCGCGCAGACGGCTTTTTTTATTATCCTCTCGGCCATTCCGTTTCTGATGGTATTCTTTTCGCTGCTTCGGTATACGGCGATTACGGAAGGGATTATCCTGAATATCATCACGCGTCTGATGCCGGAGTACATAGCCCCCTTTTTGGTGTCGGTGATCGACGAGGTGTATCACCGCTCGACGGGCATCATTTCCGTGACGGCGGTAGCGGCGGTCTGGTCCGCCTCCAAGGGAATCCACTGCATGACAGACGGACTGAATGCGGCCAACGGTCTTGAGGAGACCAGAAACTGGTTTGTACTCCGCTTCTGGGCGATTATCTATACGGTTGTATTTCTCGTGGCCATCGTATTTGTGCTGGCTGCGCTTGTGTTCGGCAATTCCCTGCACGCGCTGGCCGCGGAGAATCTGCCGTTTCTGGCGGAGATCTCGGAGCTTTTGAATCATTTTCGGGGACTTTTGATGCTGGCAATCCTGACACTGTTTTTTGATATTGTGTTTAAGGCGCTGCCGAACCGGAAACTGAGCTTAAAAAGCCAGCTACCGGGGGCGTGTATCTGCAGTGTGGCATGGTATGTGTTTTCTTTCGGGCTGTCTGTTTACGTGGACTATTTCAACGGGTTTTCGATGTACGGGAGCCTGACGACGATCGTGCTTGTGATGCTCTGGGTCTATTTTTGTATGTATATTATGATGCTGTCGGTGGAAGTCAATGTGGTGTTTAACAGGCAGATAAAAGAATTTGTCCGGCGGCACCAAAAAGGAGCAGAGCGGACGGATTCTTGAAAAACAGGTTTTAGAAAAACAGGTTTTAGAAAAACCTTGTTTTTCCGGAGACTCTGTGTTAGAATCGACTACAGAGTTTTAGAAACAGCAAAGGCTGTGAATGTGTACGGAAGCAATTCCGGGTACCGTTTCCGGTATCAGTAGAGCGCTGTACTTCTTTCAGAGAGAGCGGGCCGTCGGCTGCAAGCCTGCTTAAGAACCGGGCAGTGTTTGAAGTTCGCACAGGAGCCGCATCCGTGAACGTAAGAGTAGCGGGTGACGTTTATGCACGTTACGCATGCGAAGCGCTTTTCGGCGTGTCTGTTTTCGCTGCCTTCGGGCCTTGTGTGACACACGAAAAGAAACAGGGTGGTACCGCGGAATCATTCGTCCCTGGACGGATGACGCCGCGGTTTTTTGCTGTGTGAAAAAGGTGTGCGGCAGCCACATATTTCATTCCAAAATTTAAGAAAAGGAGTCTGACATGAAGGAGAAGCTACAGAAAATCAAAGACGAGGCGATGCGGCAGATTGAGGCATCGGCTGACTTGAGCCGATTAAATGACGTCCGCGTTTCGATCCTCGGGAAAAAAGGCGAACTCACGGCCGTGTTAAAGAGTATGAAAGATGTGAGCCCGGAGGAGCGGCCGCTCGTCGGGCAGCTGGTAAACGAGACGAGAGAGAGCATTGAGAAAATGCTTGAGGAGACGAAGGGAAAGCTTGAAGCGGCAGAACTGGAGTTAAGGTTAAAGCGTGAGGTCATTGATGTTACGCTCCCGGCGAAAAAGAACAGCGTCGGTCACCGCCATCCGAATACCATCGCCTTAGAGGAGGTCGAGCGCATCTTTACCGGAATGGGCTATGAGGTGGTGGAAGGTCCTGAGGTGGAATATGATTACTACAATTTCGAGGCGCTTAACATTCCGGCGAATCATCCGGCGAAGGACGAGCAGGACACATTTTACATTAACGACAAGATCCTGCTCCGCACGCAGACGTCTTCGGTACAGGTCCGTGAGATGGAAAAGGGCAGACTTCCGATCCGCATGATCGCGCCGGGCCGGGTATTCCGTTCGGACGATGTGGACGCGACCCACTCTCCGTCCTTCCATCAGGTTGAGGGTCTTGTGGTCGACAGACATATCACTTTTGCGGACTTGAAGGGAACCTTAGCGGAGGTTGCGCGCGAGCTTTTCGGCGAGGACACGAAGGTGAAATTCCGCCCGCACCATTTCCCGTTTACCGAGCCGTCGGCGGAGATGGATGTGACCTGCTTTAAATGCGGCGGAAAGGGCTGCCGTTTCTGCAAAGGCGAGGGATGGATTGAGATTTTGGGCTGCGGCATGGTTCATCCGCGGGTTCTTAAGATGAGCGGCATCGATCCGGAGGAGTATACCGGGTTTGCGTTCGGAATGGGCTTAGAGCGGATTGCGCTGCTCAAATACGAGATTGACGATATGCGCCTGCTGTATGAGAATGACCAGAGATTTCTGGAACAGTTTTAGGCCGTGTAAGAGAGGAGAATAGATATGCAGACATCATTAAAATGGGTGAAAGATCTGGTGCCGGGGCTTACCGTCACGCCCCAGGAATATATGGATGCGATGACACTGTCCGGCTCAAAAGTTGAAAGCTACACATGCCAGGACGCCGATCTGGAGAAAATCGTAATCGGGCAGGTGACAGACATAAAACCTCATCCGGATGCGGATAAGCTGGTCATCTGCAGAGTGGATATCGGCGGCGGGACCGTTCAGATTGTGACGGGCGCACCGAATGTGACCGAAAACTGCAAGGTGCCGGTGGTGTTAGACGGAGGACGCGTGGCCGGCGGCCATGACGGAAGCAGAACCGAGGGCGGCGTCAAAATCAAAAAAGGCAAGCTCCGCGGGGCGGAATCCTGCGGCATGATGTGCTCGATCGAGGAATTGGGTTCGACAAGGGACATGTTCCCGCTTGCTCCGGAGAGCGGACTTTATATTCTGCCGGAGGATGCGCCGGTGGGCGAGGATGCGGTGGCTTATCTGGGACTTGACGATACGGTTGTGGAATATGAGATTACCTCAAACCGGGTAGACTGTTTTTCCGTGCTCGGCATTGCAAGAGAGGCGGCGGCGACCTTCGGTCTGGAATTTGTCCCGCCGGCGGTAAAAGAGACCGGAAACGGCGAGGACGTAAACGATTACATTAAGGTTACGGTAAAAGATGCAGAACTCTGCACAAGATATACCGCTAGAGTGGTAAAAAATATCAAAATCGCGCCGTCCCCGGAATGGATGCAGCGCAGGCTGCGGGCGCAGGGAATCCGTCCGATCAACAACATCGTAGACATCACAAACTATGTGATGGAAGAGTACGGTCAGCCGATGCATGCGTATGATCTCGACACGATCGAGGGAAACGAGATTCTCGTGCGCCGTGCGGATTCCGGAGAGAAATTCGTCACCTTAGACGGACAGGAGCGCATGTTAGACGACAGTATCCTGATGATCTGCGACGGGAAAAAGCCGGTCGGCATTGCGGGGATCATGGGCGGTGAGAACTCCATGATTACCGACAATGTGACGACGATGCTTTTTGAGGCGGCCTGCTTTGACGGGACCAATATCCGTCTTTCCGGCAAGAAACTCGGCATGCGGACCGACGCCTCCTCCAAATTTGAGAAGGGGCTTGACCCGAATAACGCGATGGAGGCCATGAACCGCGCCTGTCAGCTGATCGAGGAGCTCGGCGCAGGAGAGGTTGTGGGCGGCGCCGTCGATGTGTATGAAAATGTGAAAGAGGGAAGGCGCATTCCGTTTGAGCCGGAAAAATACAACCGCCTGCTCGGAACCGAGATTCCGGCGGAGCAGATGCTCGGATATTTCAAGCGCCTTGACCTCGGCTATGACGAGAGCAAAAACGAAGTTCTGATACCGTCCTGGAGACAGGATCTGGAGTGTGATGCCGATCTGGCGGAAGAGGCCGCACGGTTTTTCGGTTATGATAAGATTCCGACGACCCTGCCGAAGGGGGAGGCGACGACCGGAAAGCTGTCCTTTAAGCTGCGGATTGAGGCGGTGGCGCGCGACATCGCGGAGTTCTGCGGATTCTCTCAGGGAATGTGCTATTCCTTTGAGAGCCCGAAGGTGTTTGACAAGCTGTTGATCCCGCAGGACTCGCCGCTGCGCCATGCCGTGGAAATCAGCAATCCGCTCGGGGAGGATTTCTCGATTATGCGGACAATTTCCTTAAACGGGATGCTGACGTCTCTCTCGACGAATTATAACCGCAGAAACAAAAACGTGCGCCTTTACGAGCTCGGCAATATCTATCTGCCGAAACAGGCGCCGGTGACGGAGCTGCCCGAGGAGCGCATGCAGTTTACGCTCGGCATGTACGGCGACGGGGATTTCTACACGATGAAGGGCGTGATAGAAGAATTTTTATGCAAGGTCGGAATGACCGCAAAGCCGGAGTACAATCCGAACGCAGGAAAAACGTTCCTTCACCCGGGGCGTCAGGCCGAAGTCATTTACGATGGGGCTGCTGTGGGGTATCTCGGGGAAGTGCACCCGACTGCGGCGTCCAATTATGCAATCAAGGAGCGGGTCTATATCGCCGTCCTCGATCTGCCGGAAATCGTAGCGCGCGCGTCGTTTGCGCACAAATATGAGGGAATCGCAAAGTTCCCGGCTGCGGCCAGAGACATTTCGATGGTCGTTCCGAAGAATGTCTTAGCCGGTGATATCGAGAAAGTATTTGAGAAAAAAGGCGGGAAACTGCTCGAGAAATACGACCTGTTTGATGTCTATGAAGGCGAGCAGATTCAGGACGGATACAAGTCGATCGCGTACTCTCTGGCATTCCGCGCAAAGGACCGCAATCTTGAGGAGGCGGATATCACAGGCGCCATGGAAAAGATTATCAAGGCACTGGAAGAACTGGGTGCAGAGCTGCGCAGATGAAAGGCATGGTTATACGGATCAATGGATGTAAAAGATTTTTATTATGAGCTTCCGCAGGAGCTGATAGCACAGGACCCGCTGGAGGACCGCGCGGGTTCCCGTCTTATGGTGCTGGACCGTGAGACGGGAGCCGTGGAGCATAAGGTTTTTAAGGATATCACGTCATATCTGAACCCCGGGGACTGCCTGGTGTTAAACAACACAAAGGTGATTCCGGCACGGCTGTTCGGCGAGAAAGAGGACACGCAGGCGAAGGTTGAGATCCTGCTTTTGCGGCGTATGGAAAACGATGTCTGGGAAACGCTTGTGCGGCCCGGGAAGAAATGCAGGCCGGGCACGAAAATCAGCTTCGGCGGCGGGCTTCTGCGGGGGGAGATTATCGATGTGGTCGAGGAGGGAAACCGTCTGATCCGATTTTCCTACGAAGGGATTTTTGAGGAGATCTTAGATCGGCTCGGCCAGATGCCCCTGCCGCCCTACATCACCCATGAGCTGAAAGATAAGAACCGCTATCAGACGGTTTACGCAAAACAGGAAGGCTCGGCGGCCGCGCCTACGGCGGGGCTCCACTTTACGCCGGAGCTTCTCGAGAAAGTCCGCGGTATGGGCGTGGAGATCGCGGAGGTAACGCTTCATGTGGGACTTGGAACTTTCCGGCCGGTGAAGGAACGCGATGTGTTAAAACATCATATGCACTCGGAATTTTATCAGATTACCGCGGATGCCGCGGATAAGATTAACCGGGCAAAGGAAAGCGGGCACCGTGTGATCGCCGTGGGAACGACAAGCACGCGGACGATGGAGTCGGCGGCGGACGAGAGCGGAAGACTCTGTGAGAAAAGCGGCTGGACGGAGATTTTTATCTATCCGGGCTACCGGTTTAAGGTGACGGATGCGCTGATTACGAATTTTCATCTCCCGGAGTCGACGCTGGTGATGCTTGTCTCCGCATTGGCCGGCAGAGAGCAGGCGCTTGCGGCCTACGAGACTGCCGTGGCGGAAAAATATCGGTTTTTCAGCTTTGGGGATGCGATGCTTATCAAGTGACCAAAAAGGCGGTATCTGCGGGGCGGCTGCAGGATACGAATGGGGAGCGTTATGGAGGAGAAAAGAAAATATAAGCGGCTGGATCTGGATGTTTCGGTGGAGCTTGAGCGGCTCAATGAAGACGGCGTGACAACACTGCGCTACATTCATGTGGAGGTGACGGATATCTCGCGCAGCGGAATCGGATTTACGACGAAAAAAGAGCTCGAAATCGGCACGTACTACGACGCGCGGATTCAGATATGGACGAGGGAAGTCGTGGATGCGGCGATTGAGATTGTGCGCGGCGAGGAGCTTCCGGGAGGCGGCTACAAATACGGCGGCGAATTTATCGGAATGTCGGACACCGACGCGCTCAAGATAGATATCTACCAGATCTTTAATGATATTTGAAACGATACGGGATATGAAAAAGACTGCCGCTCCCGGCGCCGGGAGCGGCAGTCTTTTTGTGTAATCTCAGAAAATCCGGCCGCAAACGTCATGCGCTGTCCGCAGCGAAAACCGCGGCATGCGTGTCCGCTATTCAGCGCTTATAAATCGTATAATGATGCCGCTTTAAGAGTGCAATCGAGGCGTCTAAGGACTCGCGGTCATACATTTCAAGACGGAGGACGCCGTCCTCAAATTCGCGGTTGTGAATGATGCCGATGTTCTTGATGCTGAGATTGTTTGTCGCAAGAATCGTCGCGATCGTGGCGATACCGCCGGCCTCGTCGAGGAGGTCAACATAAATCTCGTAAACTTGTTTGAGCGCGCCGCTGCGGCTGATGGCGATGGAATCGCGGTAATCTTTGGCGGCGGAAAAGGCAGAGATCAATGCCGTCCCGTCGGCATGTGCGATGTCCGTCTTTGTCTGCTGCAGGCGCTCGATAAAAGCGTCGATAAGCGCAATGAGCGGCCCGCTGTTTGACAGACAGATATGTTCCCACATTTCGGGGGAGGAGGATGCGATCCGGGTGATGTCCTTAAAGCCGCCGGCCGCGATGGTCTTCATCGTCTCTTTTTCGTCATCGGATTCGCGCACAAGATTGACAAGGCTGTAGGCGATCACATGAGGAAGATGGCTGATGGCGGCCGTCGCGTAATCGTGCAGCTCGTAATCGAGAACCAGCGGTATGGCGCCGAGCGAGGCCACGAGCTCCCGGAAATCGGCAACGGCCTGCGCGTCGGACTGCTCCGTCGGCGTGATAATATAGTAAGCGTTTTCCAGAAGAAAATCTTTTGCGCTCGCAAGACCTGTTTTCTCGGAGCCGGCCATCGGATGTCCGCCGATAAACCGGCGCTCCAAACCGAGTGCGCGGACTTCTCTGTGGATGGAACCTTTGACGCTGCCCACATCGGTGATGATGCAGTTCTCGCCGATATTGCCGGACAGCTGCCGCAGATATTCGATGTTTTTGAGTACCGGCGCACAGAGAAAGATATAGTCGCAGTCATAGAAATCCCGGATCTCACAGGGGGTTTCGTTTGCGATAAGCCCCTGCCGGAATGCCTCGGCCACCGTTTCTGCATGTCCCGCGGCGGCGATCACGGTGAGCTGCGGGTGAATGGCTTTGAGGCGTTTGGCGATGGAGCCGCCGATAAGGCCAAGCCCGATAAATCCTACTTTCTGCAATGACATGGAATATCCTCCGTTTTATCTTGATGATTCCTACCTATCATAGTCATTTTATCCCGAAAAGTCAACACATTACTGCGCGAAAGCAGGAAGGAAGCGCGGAATCTGCGGCGCCACAAGGGTTGCCCCGACAGGGGAAGACGCCTGCGGCAGAACGGGAAAATTATGGATAAAAAATGAATTTTGTGTAAATGTCTGTAAGTAAAATCTATAAAACGTTCAGACTGCATACATAATATATATACAAATAGATGATATAATGATTTTGCATTAGTAGAAATCAATAAATAAGTTGTAATAAAAGCGCATATTTAGTAAAATATAACCATACACGAAACTATACAGAACATGGAGGGATTTGCTATGAATGTTTACACAACAGACAAGATTCGTAATGTGGTTTTACTGGGACATGGGGGCGCAGGTAAGACAAGTCTCGTTGAGGCGATGGCGAATCTTGCGGGAATGACCAACCGCATGGGGCGGGTAGAAGACGGCAACACGATCAGCGATTACGATAAGGAGGAGACGAAGCGTTTATTTTCCATCAATACTTCGGTGGTACCGATTATCTGGGGAGACACGAAGATAAATATTCTTGACACACCGGGATATTTTGATTTTGTCGGAGAGGCCGAGGAAGCGGCCAGCGTGGCGGATGCGGCGATTATCGTGGTGTCCGGCAAGGCAGGGATTGAGGTCGGCACACGCAAGGCATGGGAGCTGTGCGAGCGGTACAAACTTCCCCGCATGGTGTTTGTGACGGATATGGACATCGACGAGGCAAGTTTCCGCCAGGTGGTGACGGATCTGCAGGCGATGTACGGAAACAAAATCGCTCCGTTCCATCTGCCGATCCGTGAGAACGGTCAGTTTGTGGGCTATGTCAACGTACTGCAGCAGCGTGCAAAGCGCTGGACGGACAGCGGTGACGTCGAGAAAGCCGAGGTGCCCGATTACTCAAAGGAGAATCTCGATATCTGCCGGGAGGCGCTGATGGAGGCTGTCGCGGAGACGAACGAAGAGTTTATGGACCGCTACTTCGGCGGAGAGGAGTTTTCCGAAGACGAGATCAGACAGACACTGCGCGCCAATGTGTCCGAGGGAAGCATCGTCCCGGTGCTGATGGGGTCGAATATTCTTGCCAGAGGCGTCTACACGCTTCTTGTCGACATTGTGAAGTATCTTCCGAGTCCGGAGCGCCGCTCCTGCACCGGTATCAGCGCGAAGACGAACGAGGTGTTCAACGCGGATTACGATTTCGCAAAGCCGAAGTCGGCGTACATCTGGAAGACGATTGTCGATCCGTTTATCGGGAAATATTCGCTCATCAAGGTAAATTCCGGTGTACTTAAGACCGATGACGTGCTGTTTAATCACCACAGGGATGTCGAGGAAAAAGTCGGCAAATTATATGTAATTCGTGGAAATAAAACGGAGGAGGTAAAGGAGCTGCACGCCGGGGATATCGGCGCTTTGGCGAAGCTTTCCCAGGCGGCGACCACCGATTCGCTTTCGACAAAAGCGAACCCGATCCTGTATATTCGGACCTCAATCTCCACACCCTATACATACAAGCGCTACAAAGCGAAGAACAAGGGAGACGAGGATAAGATTTCCCAGGCGCTTCAGAAGCTGATGGCGGAAGATCTGACCTTAAAGATGGTCAATGACAGCGAGAACGGACAGACGCTTCTCTACGGTATGGGCGATCAGCACCTGGATGTGGTTGTCAGCAAGCTTGCCGAGCGCTATAAAGTTGAGATCGAACTCAGTAAACCGAAGGTGGCATTCCGCGAGACCATCCGCAAAAAGGCGGATGTGGAGTACAAATATAAAAAGCAGTCCGGAGGACACGGACAGTACGGTCATGTCAAGATGACATTTGAACCTTCCGGCGATCTGGATACCGCTTATGTGTTTGACCAGTGCGTGGTGGGCGGAGCCGTTCCGAAGAACTATTTCCCGGCGGTTGAGAAGGGAATCCAGGAGGCCGTGCTGAAGGGACCGATGGCGGCATACCCGGTTGTCGGGGTGAAGGCGGTGCTCTACGACGGATCCTATCACCCGGTAGACTCCTCGGAGCTGGCGTTTAAGGTGGCTGCAATCCAGGCGTTCAAGAAAGGGTTTATGGATGCGTCTCCCGTTTTGCTCGAGCCGATTGCTTCCCTGAAAGTGCTTGTGCCGGACAAATACACCGGTGATATTATGGGGGATCTCAATAAGCGCCGCGGGCGTGTTCTTGGTATGAATCCGGCAGAACACGGATATCAGGAAATCGTGGCGGATGTCCCGTATATGGAGCTGTACGGGTATAATACGGATCTGCGCTCCATGACCGGAGGAAATGGAACGTTCTCCTACGAGTTTGCGAGATATGAGCAGGCTCCGTCGGATATTCAGGAAAAGGAGACGGCGGCGAGAGCGTCTAAGCTTGACAGCGGAGACGAGTAAGAAGAATAAATAAGGAAAAATCAAAGGCAGAAGATTGATAACGTGAAAGGAGGATTCCATTATGAGATTACACAGAAGGTTTTTGGTAATTTTGTATGTGGGAATCCTCCTTTTTACAGACCCGCGGATGATGCATGCAGGTTCTATGTCTGCAGACGGGGCATACGCGTCAGAACAGGAGCACGGCACGGTCCGTCTGTCCGAATTGAAGGGCGGCGAGCGGGTTCGCATCTGCTACGAGCTAGACGGCGGCGAGAACAGTCCGCGTAATCCGGACAGCCTCGGAAAGGCGGATCTGCCCTTTATGCCTGCGGTACCCAAACGGGAAGGCTATAACTTTGCGGGATGGTATACCGACGGCAGCTATGAGGAGAAGATCACAAGGATCACACGCCAAACAAAGTTTGGCGTGCAAACAAAGTTTGGCGTGCAAACAAAGTTTGGCGTGCAAACAAAGTTTGGCGTTCCGACTTCGTCTGACATTTCGATGTCGTCTGACGGGGAGCAGGCGTGCATCACGCTCTATGCGAAATGGACCGCGGCGATTGATAACCGCCGGAATGTGGAGATGTATTCCTACTCGGTTTCGGGAGGTTCCTCCGATAAGAAAAAACAGCTGCGGGACTGCAATTACAATTTCCGGGAGGATGTGGTGATCCCCGGGATGCCGTCCACGAGAGAGCAGGACTATCTTGAGAATATCATCAGTAGCGAGGGGCAGTGCCTGCAGGGCTTATGTTTTACCCCGGAGCTGATTTTGATGACGTCTTACGCCGAGAGCGGCAAAAAGAAAGGTTCGCTGCTGGTGTTTGACCGTGAGAGCGGCGATTATCTTGTCACGCTGGCGATGCGGGAGGACAGCCATCTGGGGGGCATTGCGTTTGACGGCAGCAATATCTGGGTCTGCCATTCCAAGCCCGGAACCCTGGAGCGGATTCCGTACGGCTATATCAAGCGGCTCGCGGTACAGTCGCCGGGCTATTGCGTGGATGTGACGATTGTGTCGGACGAATATCCGCTGAAGAATACGCCGTCTTGCATCACAAGCTACGGGGACAGAATCTGGGTGGCAACGCACACAAAGCTGTTTAATTCCGAGATGGTTTCATACAGCTATAATGCGACAAGCGATACGCTGCAGGCAGTGAGCCGCTATGAGATTCCGAGTAAGGTGCAGGGGATTGCGTTTGACGAGAGAGGTTCCGTGTATCTGAGCACTTCCTACGGAAGGGAAAATTCGTCCTACCTGAACGTATATAGTTCTCTGATCGGCCTGGCGAACGATCCGAACAATCCGTCCGTAAAAGTGGAAATGCCGCCCTGTGCGGAGGAGATTGCCATTGCGGATAACAATGTCTATGTAATCTTTGAATCTGCCAGCAGGAAATATTTCGAGGGGACGGACGGAAACGGCACGAGTACCTCGCCGCTTGATAAGATGTTGGAAGTGACTACGGCATCCATATGGTAAAATGCCGCAGGCCTTTTCCGGCAAATGCCGAAATCACTGCATTTACCGGAAAAGGACAAAACGGGGCATCAGCGGGAGGGCGTCCTCCGGCCCCGCATCAGAGCGAGAAGCTTGTCGGCCTTTGCGGCCTCTTCGGGCGACATATTCTGTTTGAGAATACTGACGAGCAGATCCGTTTCCGCGTCGTTGAACTGGATATTGTTCTGTTTGGCGGTGTTTGCCGATGCCATCAAAAACGGCATCATGTCTTTGATGTCCGTTGGTTTGGAACTGTTCGCGAAGTTTGCAAGAAACTGCAGCTTTTCGGGCGACATGCCCTGTAAAAGCGGGTTATTACCAAGAAAATTATTTTCCATGACAATCCTTTCCTGATTCGGTTATTCGTTTAGCTGAAAAGAGTCTCGTAGGTCTCTAACATGGAGAACATGTTAGAGAGCATATCCAGCGTTTCCTGTTCTTTTTCCGTACAGAAACCGCGCAGGTCCTCTAGCATACAGAGCATATTGTTGTGATCCTCCTCAACGGAACACATGGAGAGAGCCGCGGTGTTCTGCGAGAACAGCTGTATGGTATTTTGAAGCTCCATATACTTTATTAATATTGCAAACTGTTTTTTTTGTGACTCTTTCATATAGGGAAGCATGGTTTTTAGCATTTGCAGTTCTCTTGTCTGAGTCATATTGTCAAAGGGTGTCTGTGATGTGCTGTCCATAAATCACCTTTTTTCTTTCAGTTTATGACGCAGGCCGGCACTTTATGAGCAGGAGTGCATAAGATAAGGGGGAGGAGGTCTTTTTATGCTGATCATTGAAGACAATAGCGTCTATGAGATAGATGAGGAATGCCTGCGCACGCGCAGGGTTCCGAAGGAATGTCACACACTGGAGAAACTTTATGGGAAGCCCGGGAAAATCGATCCTGAGGAGAAGAAACAGCGCAGATAGCACCGTTTGCAGAAGCGTCGACGGCAAGCGCCGAAGCGCGTCGGACAGAAAAAAGAGCGGCAGCGCCGCTCTTTTTTCGATGCATAAATTAGCAGCAGCCGCCGAAGAGACTGTTGTTATTGCCGCATCCTCCGCAGAAGAAGAGAAGAATGATGATCCACAGGCAGTCATTGCCGCCGCATCCGCATCCGTTGTTGTTGCCGCCGAAGAAACCACCGTTGCCGTTGCAGCAGCATAACAGTAAGAGAATCCAGATAATGGAACCGCATCCTCCCTCGTTACATCCACATCCACCACCACAGTTTGTTGCAGCTAAATCACTCATTATGAAATCCTCCATATTTTTCTTACACTGTATCTTATGTGGGGCGCAAATAAGTGTTACAATATTTTGAAAAATAATTGTGATGTATTTTTGAATTTGGTATGATAATAGAAAAACAGTACCGATACGGACGGAGGAGACATATGAGTTTTGTGGTGATAGCGGAGCCGGATGAAATTCATGCGGCCAGCATTCGGGCAATTTTAGACGGTGTGGAAAAAAATTTTGAATACGAACTGGTTGCCTCGGCGGAGGCGGCGATCGATGTGATCGAGCATCATAAGCCGGATGTGTTTATCGGGGCGATGGAAATGGCTGTCATGACGGGGACGGAATTGTTTTCGCTCGTGAGTATGATCTCGCCGGAGACGATCCGGATTGTGATGTCGGACGGGCGGAAAATCAGCGAGACCGTGAGCTTTATCAACGCGTGCAAAGTATTCAAAATCATTATCAAGCCGTGCCGGCTCGCGGAAGATCTGCTGATGCCGATTGATGCGGCTCTTGCGGAACGGGCGCGCACGGGACAGGCTGCCGCAAAAGCGGAGCGGATACGCAGGCAGGTAAAGCTGATCCGCGAGGAATACCGCAAGACAAAGCAGGAATGGAACGCGGCCGCGCAAAACTACGGACAAATCGAAAAAATGTTTACCGATATGCTCAAATTTAATATGAATCTGACGGAGATGAGCGATGAGGAGGCCGGAAGACTTGGCGACTGGTATGCGTGGATCGTGAGACAATATATGAAGACGAATCTTGAGGAGGCGTATATCGATTACGAACAAGCCGAGCAGGCGCTGGTCGGGTATGGGGATGATCCGATGAACGGTCAGGCATTCGAGATCAAAAACAACTGTAAGGAGCCCGTAATACCGGAGCAGATGGCAGAGATCTCGTATATTCTGACGCTGTGCATCGGCTGCTGCAAGGCCGTACTCAAGCGCTACGATATGAAGATACGCATCGAGGAAGCGGAGAAAGCCTATATTCTGCGCCTGCGCTGCACGCTGTTTCGGGACTGGACAAAGGCGGATAAGCCGATTTTATATCGGGAGCGCAGCGAGGCGGTCCGGAAGCGTCTGTGTGCAGCGACCGGCCAGGCACTGGATGCTTTCGGCTATCAGTCGGTGCAGCGCCAAAAGGGAGACGATACCGTCAGCAATATTGCGATTCCCAAAAGGGGCCTGTCGTAAATCAGACAGCGTGGGAAAAAGCGATGAGCCGATATAATACATAGTTATATCGGCTATAATATTTTATTCTTTGACAAGCGGCTGTATCGGTGTATACAATTATGCATGAAAATTTATTACTACATAATGAATGAATATGCAAAAAAACGCACAGGACGGGAGAAACGGAGGCTGCTGTGAAGAGAGACCGGGAAGTAATCAAGAATAAAAAAACAAATCTGCTCCAACTGGAGGAGCATTTTTATCAGCTGGCGGATGTGGAGGAGCCGAATGTATTTCACAATCTTTTTCCGTACAGCGAGATACCCAAAATAGCGTTTAACGACCGCATTGTACCGCACAATATGCCCGAAGAAATCTGGATTACGGACACCACGTTCCGGGACGGACAGCAGTCGAGGGCGCCCTATACGACCGAGCAGATTGTGACGATTTATGAGTATCTGCACCGTCTGGGCGGTCCGAAAGGGTTAATCCGGCAGAGCGAGTTCTTTTTATACAGTAAAAAAGACCGCGATGCCGTCTATAAATGTATGGAACGGGGCTATGAGTTTCCGGAGGTGACGAGCTGGATTCGGGCCAGCAAGCAGGATTTTCAGCTGGTGAAGGATATCGGGCTGCGCGAGACGGGGATTCTGGTGAGCTGCTCCGATTATCATATTTTTTACAAAATGAAGATGACAAGGCGCGAGGTGATGAACCTGTATCTGAGTGTGATAAGAGAGTGCCTTGAGACGGGAATCAGCCCCAGATGCCATCTGGAGGATATCACCCGCTCCGATATCTACGGGTTTGTGATACCGTTTTGTCTGGAGCTGATGAAACTGATGGAAGAATATCAGATTCCGATCAAAATTCGTGCCTGTGATACGATGGGATACGGGGTCAATTTTCCCGGCGCCGTGATTCCGAGGAGTGTTCCGGGTATTATTTACGGGTTGACGACCCATGCGGGCGTGCCGTCGGAGCTGATCGAGTGGCACGGGCACAACGATTTTTACAAGGCGGTCAATAACTCGACGACGGCATGGCTCTACGGCGCGAGCGGCGTCAACTGTTCGCTGTTCGGAATCGGGGAGCGCACGGGCAACACGCCGCTTGAGGCGATGGTTTTTGAGTATGCACAGCTGAAAGGCGCCTTAGACGGGATGGACACCGCAGTGATTACGGAGCTTGCGGAATATTTTGAACGGGAGCTCGGCTATGTGCAGCCGTCCCGGACGCCGTTTGTGGGGAGCAATTTCAATGTGACCAGGGCGGGCATCCATGCGGACGGACTGCTCAAAAACGAGGAGATCTATAATATTTTCGACACGGAAAAATTTTTGAACCGTCCGCCGCTGGTGTCGGTGTCGAACACGTCGGGGCTGGCCGGGATCGCACACTGGATCAATACCTGGTACCGCCTGCCGAAAGAGCGGTGGGTGGACAAGAATACCGCACTTGTTATCCGAATAAAAGAATGGGTTGACAGACAGTATGAGGAGGGCCGCGTCACGGTTTTGACCGATCAGGAGCTGGTCGACGAGATCACAAGGTGCTGCGAAGAGATGAATCTTACACTGTGCCATGAGGAAAAGCAGATCGGGTGAGGATCACGATTATTCGAAGGGCTTGTGCGCCGGGCGTGCGGCGTGTTATATTACAAAGGAGCAGTCAGACGCGCTTGTTTTACAGAAATCTTAGGAATGATACAAAAAAGGAGAACTGATATGGATAAGATTAAAATGACGACACCTCTGGTGGAAATGGACGGGGACGAGATGACCCGGATTCTCTGGAAAATGATTAAGGATGAGCTGCTGTGTCCGTTTATCGAGCTCAACACCGAGTACTATGATCTCGGACTGGAATACCGCAACGAGACGGACGACCAGGTGACGGTGGACTCCGCGAACGCCACGAAGAAATACGGCGTGGCAGTCAAATGTGCGACGATCACGCCGAACGCGGCGCGCGTGAAGGAATACGATTTGAAGGAAATGTGGAAAAGCCCGAACGGGACGATCCGCGCGATGCTTGACGGCACGGTGTTCCGCGCGCCGATCATAGTCAAAGGGATCGAACCCTGCGTGAAAAACTGGAAGAAGCCGATCACGATCGCGCGTCATGCCTACGGCGATGTGTATAAGGCATCCGAATTAAAGATTCCGGGAGCCGGAAAATGCGAGCTCGTATACACTGCCGAGGACGGGACGGAGACGAGAGAGCTGATACACAATTTTACCGGCGCGGGCGTGGCGCAGGGGCAGCACAATCTCTGCGGCTCGATAGAAAGCTTTGCGAGAAGCTGCTTTAACTATGCGTTAGACACGAAGCAGGAACTGTGGTTTGCGACAAAGGACACGATTTCCAAGAAATACGACCACACCTTCAAAGACATTTTCCAGGATATTTTCGATGCGGAGTACAAGGAGAAATTCGAGCAGGCGGGAATCACCTATTTTTACACGCTGATTGACGATGCGGTGGCCCGCGTCATGAAATCCGAGGGCGGTTACATATGGGCCTGCAAGAATTACGACGGCGACGTGATGAGCGATATGGTGTCGAGTGCGTTCGGCTCTCTGGCGATGATGACTTCCGTGCTCGTGACGCCGGACGGCAAATACGAGTACGAGGCGGCGCACGGAACGGTGCAGCGCCATTATTACAAGCATCTTGCGGGGGAGGAGACCTCGACAAACTCGGTGGCGACGATCTTTGCGTGGACCGGCGCGCTTCGCAAGCGCGGCGAGTTAGACGGCAATGCAGCGCTTGCCGATTTTGCGGATAAGCTCGAAAAAGCTTGTGTGAAGACCATTGAAGATGGTAAAATGACAAAAGACCTTGCGCTTATCACCACGAATCCGAATCCGGTTGTCTTAGACAGCGAAGGCTTTATCCGGGCGATTCGGGAGACACTGGAGATGATGCTGTAGGGAATTGTCACAGTGAAGGAAACAGAGTTATGGTTTTAGCATGTCAGAATCTCTCGAAATCGTTCGGGAGTGACGAAATTTTAAAAGATATCCATTTTCATGTGGAAGCAAACGAGAAAGCAGCGATTGTCGGCATCAACGGCGCCGGCAAGTCTACGCTGCTTAAAATTATTGTGCAGGAAGAACAGGCGGATGCCGGGGAAGTGGTTCTCGCAAAGGACGCCTCCGTCGGCTACCTGGCCCAGCACCAGGATATGGCCGGACACAGGACCATTTACGAGGAGGTGCTGCTGTCCCGCAGAGATATCCTTGAAACGGAAGAACGGCTTCGGGATATGGAAGCCCGGATGAATGAGCAGACGGGGGAGAAGCTCGAGGAGCTTCTTGAGACTTACCACAGAGTCAGTCAGGCGTTTGAACTGCTGGGCGGTTTTACCTACCGCAGTGAGGTGACGGGCGTTTTAAAGGGGCTGGGCTTTTGCGAGGAGGAGTTTCAGAAAAAGATGAGCGAGCTCTCCGGCGGACAAAAGACGCGCGTTGCGCTCGGAAAGCTGCTTGTGGCAAAGCCGAAAGTACTGCTGTTGGACGAGCCGACGAATCATCTGGACATGGAGTCGATCCAGTGGCTTGAAACGTTTCTTTCCAATTATAAGGGCGCGGTTCTGCTGGTGTCGCACGACCGCTATTTTCTGGACCGGGTAGTCACGAAAGTAATTGAGATATTCCAGCACAAATCTTATGTCTATCAGGGGAATTACAGCGACTTTGCAAAGAAAAAGGAGAAAGTGCGCGACGATCTGCGGAAGGCCTGGTATAACCAGCAGCAGGAAATCCGGCGTCAGGAGGAAGTCATCGCAAAGCTGCGCTCCTTTAACAGAGAGAAATCCATCCGGCGCGCCGAGAGCAGAGAAAAAATGCTTGATAAGATTGAGCGCATCGAAAAGCCGACGGAAGAAAATACCGATATGCGCCTTACGTTAGAGCCGAATGTGGTGAGCGGAAACGATGTACTTGCCGTTGAGGGGCTGCAGAAATCCTTCGGGGATGTGCGGCTGTTTTCCGGTCTGTCTTTTGAGATAAAGCGCGGGGAGCGCGTAGCGCTGATCGGGAATAACGGCACCGGCAAGACCACGATTTTAAAGATTATAAACGGGCTGATTCCTGCGGACGCCGGAAACGTCGTCTGCGGGTCAAACGTACACATCGGCTACTATGACCAGGAGCATGCGCTGCTGCATATGGAAAAAACGGTGTTTGACGAGATTTCGGACGATTACCCCATGTTGAATCACACGAAAATCCGCAGTGTCCTCGCAGCGTTTTTATTTATCGGAGACGACGTGTTCAAACGCATCGGCGATCTGAGCGGCGGGGAGCGCGGAAGGGTTTCCCTCGCGAAGCTGATGCTCTCGGACGCAAATTTTTTGATTCTTGACGAGCCGTCGAACCATCTGGATATCACCTCAAAGGAGATCCTCGAGCAGGCGCTTTCCGGTTATACCGGAACGGTGTTTTTCGTGTCCCATGACCGCTATTTTATCAATCGGACGGCGACACGGATTCTTGATCTGACGGGGCAGACGCTTGTGAACTATGTCGGCAATTATGACTATTATCTCGAAAAACGGGAAGAACTCACACGGGTCTATGTGCCTGCGGACGGCGGCCTTTCATCCGGCGGGACAGGGACTCCGGCGGGATGGCGGACGGCGGAGCCGGCGGCAGACGGGGATACCAGGGCCGACTGGCAGAGACAGAAAGAGGATGCGGCGAGAGTCCGGAAACTGGAAAACCGCCTGAAAAAGACAGAGGCGCGCATCGCCGAGCTCGAGGCGGAGTCGGCGGAACTTGACGCGGAATTTGCAAAACCGGAAAACGCCACAAATTCCGCCCGGTTAAATGAGCTTGGCGCCGCGCAGGAGGCCTGCCGCAGCGAACTGGAAACCTGTTACGAGGAGTGGGAGCGCCTGTCGCTTGAGCTGGACAGTTAAGAGCCCGCGGATTGACAGATGGTTTTAGAATCACTATAATGGCTTTATATGGGCGATTAGCATAGAGAGAAAGGTGGCAGTTTTTGTGCAGGAAAAAGCAATATCACAGGCCGTAATCCGCAGGATGCCGCGTTATTATAGATATTTGGGAGAACTGTTAGAAGATGGCGTGGAGCGCATTTCCTCGAATGATTTGAGCCGGAGAATGAATGTCACCGCCTCCCAGATCAGACAGGATTTGAACAATTTCGGCGGCTTCGGACAGCAGGGCTACGGATATAATGTCAAGTATCTGTATGAGGAGATCGGTAAGATTTTAGGGCTGAATCAGCGGCACAATATCATTGTAATCGGGGTCGGGAATCTCGGCCAGGCATTGGCGAACTACGTCAAGTTTGAGAAGCTCGGGTTTGTCATTATCGGTCTGTTTGACGTCAATCCGGCCTTAGAGGGCATGAGCGTGCGGGGAATCAAGGTGCGTATGATTGATGAGCTTGAGACGTTTTGCGCCGAGAACAAGGTGGATATCGCTGCCTTGACGATGCCGAAGGAAAAGGCGGATGCGATTGCAAATCAGCTGGTGGATCTGGGGATTCATGCAATCTGGAATTTTGCGCATGTGGATTTAAAGCTGATTGACCGGGATGTGGTCGTGGAGAACGTGCATCTCTCGGACAGTCTGATGCAGCTGTCCTATAACATTGTCAAAAACAGAGGCGCGGGGGAGAACGACAGTTAAACCCGTGCAGAGAAGGCGCCGACCGCAGGGAGGCGCCTTTTCCTGATGCGGGATTCGGTAGGAACAATGGGACGCAGGGCGCACAGGGAGGATTTCTATGAGGTATCTTGTAAACAGCCGTGAGATGAAGCAGTATGACAAAACTACCGTCGAGACGTACGGAATACCGTCTATGGTGCTGATGGAGCGTGCGGCGCTTGCCTTTACGGAAGCGGTTTTTTCCCGGAATCTTGACACGGGCCGGGTACTTGTGGTCTGCGGCGGCGGCAACAACGGCGGCGACGGCTATGCCGTTGCGAGACTTTTGTGGCAGCGGGGAAGCCGCGTTACCGTGGTGGCCTGCGGCAGCGCGGCAGAAAGCGCGGAAAACAAGGCGCAGAAAGCGATATGGACGGCCTACGGAAATCCGGTACTTGCCGCGATACCGGAGCATGAGGAGTACACGCTGATTGTCGATGCGATTTTCGGCATCGGCCTTGCGCGAACGGTGGAGGGGGAGTACCGCGCCTGTATCGAGAAAATGAACGCCATGTCCGGCTGCCGCATCGCGGTGGATATCCCCTCCGGAATCTGTGCGGACAGCGGCGCCGTACTCGGCAGCGCCTTTGCGGCGGATTATACCGTCACATTTGCCTTTGAAAAGCTCGGCCTGGTGCTGTGGCCGGGAAGCGCGTATGCGGGGGAGGTTCTGGTAAAAGACATCGGGATCGACGCGCGCAGCTTTCCGGAGCGCGGGCCGTCGGCCGCGGTCTTAGAGCCTGCGGATATGGCGCGGCTTCCGCGGCGGAGAGGCCATTCCAACAAGGGGGACTACGGAAAAGTTCTGGTGGCTGCGGGAAGCCCCGGGATGGCGGGAGCGGCTTATTTCTGTGCGAAAGCGGCCTATGCGGCGGGAGCCGGTCTGGTGCGGATTTTTACGCCGGAGGAAAACCGGGCCGTATTGGCCGGGCTGCTGCCGGAGGCAGTGCTCACGGTCTATACGGCGCAGGAGCCGGATACGGCGCTTTTGCGGGACGCGATGCGGTGGGCGGATGTGATCGCGGCGGGACCGGGACTCGGTACTTCGGCCGGGGCGCGGGCGATTGTCCGGGAAATCTTAAATACGGCGGAGCGGCCGACGGTGCTCGACGCGGATGCGCTGAATCTGATTGCGGAGGATACAAACCTGCTGCGCGGATCGGATGCCGCGCGGATCGTGACGCCGCATCCCGGGGAGATGAGCCGTCTGACCGGAAATTCCGTCGATTTCATCTTAAATCACCTGAAAGAGGTTGCGGAGGAGTTTGCGGAGCAATATAATGTGGTATGCGTATTAAAGGATGAACACACGGTGATCGGCCTGCCCGGCGGCATGACCTGGCTGAATCTGTCAGGAAATGCCGGAATGGCGACCGCAGGGAGCGGAGACGTGCTCACTGGGGTGATCGCGGCTTTGGCGGCGCAGGGAATGGCAGCCGGGGAAGCCGCGGTATTCGGGGTCTGTCTGCACGGGCTTTCCGGGGAAGCCGCGGCAGCAAAAACCGGTATGCGGGGCCTGATGGCCTCCGATTTGATTGACGGGCTGCGCAGCCCCATAGAGGGCGGGATACCGTGCGGCATGGAGAGAAATCATGAACAGATATAGCAGAGTATATGCGGAAATTGATTTGGATGCGATTGTGTCAAATATGGAAGCGATGCATCGGATTACGGCGAAGGACACGAAGATTATGGCGGTAGTCAAAGCGGACGGCTACGGGCACGGAGCCGTGGCCATCGCCCATGCGGTTGACAGTCTGCCCTATTTGTACGGCTATGGGGTGGCGACCTTCGAGGAGAGCCTGATTCTGCGGGAGTGCGGTCTGAAAAAACCGATTTTGATCCTGGGTTATGTATTTCCGGACCAGTATGAGGAGCTGATTCTCGCGGATATCCGGCCGACGGTGTTTACGCTTGAGATGGCGCGGGAGCTCTCCGAGGCGGCGGAGCGGCTGGGCAGAGACTGCCGGATTCATTTTGCGGTAGATACCGGAATGAGCCGGATCGGTTATCAGGTTACGGAAGATGCCGCGGATGAGATGGCACGGATTGCAGCGCTTCCGCATATAGTAGTGGAGGGTATTTTTACCCATTTTGCGACGGCGGATGAGCCGGATAAAGAAAAGACGTATGCACAGCTTGCGCGTTACCGGGAGATGACGGGGATGTTAAAGGAGCGCGGTGTTTCGATTCCTCTGCAGCACTGCTCAAACAGTGCCGGGATTATCGACATTCCGGAGGCAAATCTTGATCTGGTGCGCGCCGGAATTATTCTGTACGGCCTGTGGCCGTCGGCGGACGTCAATATGAGCCGTCTTGCCTTAAAACCGGCCATGTCGCTGATTACGCATGTGGCTTATGTAAAGGAGCTTCCGGCGGGCAGGGAAATCAGCTACGGCGGAACATACCGCACCGGAGAACCGCGGAGGATCGCAACCATCCCCGTGGGCTATGCGGACGGTTATGCCCGCGGCCTTTCCAATAAAGGCGATGTGCTGATTCACGGAAAGCGTGCTCCGATTCGCGGCAGAATATGTATGGACCAGTTTATGGTGGACGTGACCGAGATTCCCGACGTGAAATGCGGAGATGCCGTCGTTTTAATCGGAAGGGACGGCAGCGAGCAGATTACGATGGAAGAATTGGGGGAGCGCTCGGGAAGATTTAATTATGAATTTGTCTGCGATATCGGAAAGCGTGTGCCGCGTATTTTTCGAAAGAACGGCCGGATAACAGGCACAAGGGATTTTTTTTCCGAAGAATAAAAAACTGAATACACCCGTGAAAATTGGCAATACTATCCTTAAAAGAATTAGGGAGTGAAAAGTATATGGTAATTCGACGTGGGGATATTTTTTATGCAGACTTAAGACCGGTGGTAGGTTCGGAACAGGGCGGCGTGCGTCCGGTTCTCATCATACAGAACGATGTGGGAAATAAGCACAGTCCGACCGTGATCTGTGCGGCGATTACTTCGCAGATGAACAAGGCAAAGCTGCCGACGCATGTGGCGCTTGACAGTCACAAATATGAGCTTGTAAAGGATTCTGTCGTACTGTTAGAGCAGCTGCGCACCATCGATAAGACACGGCTGAAAGATAAAGTATGCCATCTGGACAATCAGATACTGATACAGATTGACAAAGCGCTCGAGATAAGTCTGGAATTGTATACATAGCGAGGAAACGTACCGGCGCGGTACGCGGGTACGGCCCGGAACGCTTGACTATTTGTCATAGAAATGATATGATTTTGAGTGTTTCAAAGGGCAGGGGGCACGAAAGAAAGGAAGAGAGAAAACAGTATGGACGACGGTGGCAGTCCCGATATAGGGATTCTCATTTTTGTGATTTTCGTTGTTTTTGATTTTTTGATTTTCGGATTTATCGCAGCGATGCAGAATCTGAATGTGAGTGCAATCGAGAAGCTGGCGGGAGAGGGAAACAAACAGGCCGTCCTTCTTTTAAAATATGCGGATAAATCAGAGCGCTATACCTATGTGTGCCAGTTTATGATCCTGCTGGCACACATGCTTGTGGGCTATCTGCATGTTCCGCTCTGGAAAAGGGTGTTTTTTGACAAGCCGCCGCAGATGCTGCTGTCCGTTCTGGCAGATGTCGGCATATTTGCGGCCTTAAGCCTTGTCGTGCTGGTGGTAGGTGTTTACACCCCGGAGAAAGTGGCTTCGAGAAAACCAGAGAGCTGGGCGCTTGCGCTGGTGCGTTTTGTACATGTGACAGAGCTTGTGTTCGCTCCTGCGATATGGCTGATGAATGCGTTGGCGAACCTGCTTGCGCGAGTTTTCGGCGTCGACCCTTTGAGCGAAACCGATGACGTGACGGAAGAAGAGATTATCTCCATGATCAACGAGGGACATGAGCAGGGCATGCTGCTTGCGAGCGAAGCGGAGATGATACATAATATTTTTGAGTTCGGCGACAAAGAAGCCAAGGACATTATGACGCACCGCAAAAATATCGTGGCGTTTGACGGGACAAAAACGTTTGCGGAGATGCTTGGCTTTATCAAGGAGACCAGCCACTCGAGATTTCCGGTGTATGAGGGGGATATCGACAATATTATCGGCGTCCTGCATATCAAGGACGCGCTGGAGCTGGTCATGGACCGGGAGGTGTATGATCTCCCGATTAAGGAGATCGGGGATTTTGTGCGCGAGGTGGATTTTATTCCCGAGACCCGCAATATCAATACGCTTTTTGCCGCGATGCAGGGGGCAAAAAGCCACATGGTCATCGTTGTGGACGAATACGGGCAGACGGCCGGAATCGTTGCGATGGAGGATATTCTCGAGGAGATCGTGGGCAATATCGAGGATGAACATGACGAGGAGGATCTGAGCATTGAGCGGCTTTCCGAAAATACCTGGTATATGAGCGGTATGGCGGAATACAGGGATGTGCTGGAGACTTTGGATATCCCGGACGAAAATGAGGATGAGTTTGAGACACTCAACGGCTTTCTGATTTCACTGACCGACAAAATCCCGGATGACGGCGAAGTGTTTTCCACGACGGCATACGGCTTTCTGTTTGAGATACAGGAAGTGCAGAATAAGATGATTCAGAGCGTTTTGGTGACAAGACTGCCGGAGGAAGAGGCGGATGACGCGAAAACGGAGAGGGAAGCTTGCCGGGACGAAAAATCGGTGGTAGAATAAGCCGAGTGATTACAGGATAGAGGAGAAGATACGATGTCAGGACATTCAAAATTTGCAAATATCAAGCATAAGAAAGAGAAAAACGATGCGGCAAAGGGAAAGATTTTTACCATTATCGGCAGGGAGATTGCCGTGGCGGTAAAGGAGGGAGGACCGGACCCGGCCAATAACTATAAGCTGGCTCAGGTCATCACAAAGGCAAAGGCCAACAATATGCCCAACGACACGATCGACCGCGGAATCAAGAAGGCGGCCGGCGACGGCAATGCGGTGAATTACGAGTACTGTACCTACGAGGGGTACGGTCCGAGCGGCACGGCAATTATCGTGAAATGTCTGACTGACAATAAAAACCGCACGGCGGCAAATGTCAGAAATGCGTTTACGAAAGGACACGGCAGCATCGGGACCCAGGGCTGCGTCTCTTATATGTTTGATGAAAAGGGACAGATTATCATCGCGAAAGAGGAGTGCGCGCTCGACGCGGACGATCTGATGATGACTGCGCTCGACGCGGGCGCGGAGGATTTTTCCGAGGAGGAGGACAGCTTTGAGATTCTGACGGCTCCGGAAGAATTTGAGACCGTGCGCGCGGCGCTTGAGGCGGAGTCGATTCCGATGGCGCAGGCGGAGGTCACGATGATTCCGCAGAATTATGTGGAGCTGACCGCAGAGGAGGACCTCGCCAATATCAACCGCATTCTGGATCTGCTGGACGCGGAGGATGACGTGCAGGAAGTCTATCACAATTGGGATGAGTAATAACAGGGGCAGTGATTCCGGGCAGCCGGGAGTCACTGCCGTTTTAATTCGTAAAAAAAGTTATAGAATTATCGGCGAAAATGTTATATGATATCTTTAAGTAGAGTGTTAAAGGAGAGTACATAACGTCATGGATAGCAATTACAGGATTGAAACAAAGTGTATTCAGTCGGGCTGGAAACCAAAGTGCGGGGAACCGCGGGTGCTTCCGATTTATCAGAGCACCACATTTAAGTACGACAACAGTGACCAGATGGGAAGGCTCTTTGACCTCGAGGATACCGGGTATTTCTACACAAGACTGCAGAATCCCACGGCGGATGCGGTTGCGGCAAAGATTACCGAGCTTGAAGGCGGAGCGGCAGGCATGCTCACCTCATCGGGACAGGCTGCGAATTATTACGCGCTGTTTAATATCTGCGAGGCGGGAGATCACATTGTCTGTTCGAATTCCGTCTATGGAGGCACGTTTAACCTGTTCGGGACAACGATGAAGAAACAGGGAATCGACTGTACCTTTGTCAATCCCGACGCGGATGAGGAGGAGCTTGCACAGGCGTTTCGACCGAATACGAAAGCGGTGTTCGCAGAGACGATCGCAAACCCGTCGATGGTGGTTCTCGATATCGAAAAGTTTGCACGTCTTGCCCATGCGCACGGTGTGCCGCTGATCGTCGACAACACCTTTGCGACGCCGATTCACTGCCGTCCGTTTGAGTGGGGCGCAGATATCGTGACGCATTCCACCACAAAATATATGGACGGACACGCGATGGCGGTGGGCGGAGCGATTGTGGATTCCGGCAATTTTGACTGGGAAGCCAGCCGCGGGAAGTTTCCCGGACTCACGGAACCGGATGAGTCTTACCACGGAATCACCTACACCGAGCGCTTCGGCAAAGGCGCCTACATCACAAAGGCGACGGCTCAGCTCATGAGAGATCTCGGGGCCATCCCGTCCCCGATGAATGCGTTCCTGCTGAATGTGGGGCTTGAGACGCTGCATCTGCGCATGCAGCGGCACTGTGAGAACGCACAGAAGGTGGCGGAGTTTTTGGAAGGGCACGAGAAGGTTGCCTGGGTGAATTATCCGGGACTGAAAAGCAGCAGATACTATGCGCTTGCCAGAAAGTATATGCCCGAGGGGACCTGCGGTGTTCTGGCGTTCGGAGTAAAAGGCGACAGGGAGACGGCCGTGCGTTTTATGGACCGGCTGAAGCTGACTGCGATTGTTACCCATGTGGCAGATGCCAGAACCTGCATTCTGCATCCGGCGAGCCATACGCATCGCCAGATGACGGACAAACAGCTTGCGGAGGCAGGAATCGCATCGGATTTGATGCGTTTATCTGTAGGAATTGAAAATGCCGCAGATATTGTTGCAGATTTAAAACAGGCGTTAGATACTATATAATTTTGAGGAGGTTTTCCATGAGAAAAATACTTTTTGCCGCGTCGGAATGTGTTCCGTTCATCAAAACAGGAGGGCTGGCGGATGTCTGCGGGGCGCTTCCGAAAGAGTTCGACAAGTCGGAATGGGATGTGCGGGTCGTAATCCCGAATTACACCTGCATACCGGAGCATTTCCGCAATCAGTTCGAGTATGTGACGCATTTTTATATGAATGCCGGTACATACATCCAGAACAAATATGTCGGAGTGCTTAAGTACCAGCTCGACGGCATTACCTATTATTTCATCGACAATCAGGAGTATTTCGCCTGCGATACGCCTTACGGGGATATCCGGTACGACATCGAGAAATTTGTCTTCTTTGACAAGGCGGTGCTGTCGATGTTAAAGGCGATTGATTTCCGCCCGGAGCTGATTCACTGCCATGACTGGGAGACCGGTCTTGTTCCGGTATATTTAAAGAATGAATTTCAGGCGGATTCTTTCTACTGGGGCATCAAATCCATGATTACGATTCACAATCTCAAGTTCCAGGGCGTGTGGGACGTGAAGACGATGCAGGGGCTGACCGGATTTTCTTCGAGCCTGTTTACGCCGGATAAGCTGGAGTTTAAAAAGGATGCCAACATGTTAAAGGGCGGTCTCGTCTATGCGGATTACATCACTACCGTAAGCGATTCCTACGCAAACGAGATTCAGACCGAATATTACGGAGAAGGGTTAAACGGCCTGCTTGCGGCGCGTCACTTCGACATGCAGGGAATTGTAAACGGAATTGACTATGAGGTTTACAATCCGCAGACGGATCCGAAAATCTATGCAAATTATGATGCGGAGAGCTTCCGCAAGAAGAAAGCGATCAATAAGACGAAGCTCCAGGAGGAACTGGGCCTTGCCGTCGACAAGAAGAAATATATGATCGGTCTGATTTCCCGTCTGACCGACCAGAAGGGTCTTGATCTGATTAACTACGCGATCGACCGGATTGTGGACGATTACACGCAGCTGGTTGTCATCGGAACCGGAAGTCCGCAGTACGAGAATATGTTCCGCCACTACGCGTGGAAATACGGCGACCGCGTTTCGGCAAATATCTGTTACTCGGATGATCTGGCGCATAAGCTGTATGCGGCCGCGGATGCGTTTCTGATGCCGTCCCAGTTTGAGCCGTGCGGTCTGACGCAGCTGATTTCCTTCCGCTACGGAACGGTCCCGATTGTCCGTGAGACCGGCGGCTTAAAGGATACCGTAAAACCGTTTAACGAGTATGAAAACACCGGAGACGGTTTCTCGTTTGCAAATTATAACGGCGATGAGATGCTGCAGGTGATCAACTACTCCAAACACATTTTCTTTGATCGGAAAAAGCAGTGGAACCAGATGATCGACCGCGGCATGGCGAACGATTTCTCGTGGAACAGTTCAAAGTTCCGCTATGAGGGACTTTACCGTTACCTGCTTGGGGAGTGTTAGAACCGCTTTGCGCAGAAGCTGCGTGAGAAACACGCCGCAGGTATCGATCGATTTTCTGCATAGAAAATTTTATTTCACAGATACTATAACAGGATGCATGAGATCATGCATCCTGTTTTTTGTGATATTCAAATTAAAAGGAGAATCGGCGAATGGCAGAAAAGCAGGAAACACAGGAGAAGCAGGAAACACAGGAAGAGAAAAAAGAAAATATCAAGGAATTCGGGCAGCTGGATTTAAAGAATAACAGGGAAAACAACCGCATATCCCTTCTTACGATTATCGGGGAGATTGAGGGGCATGACTGTCTCCCGGCAACCACAAAGACGACGAAATATGAACATATTCTGCCGAAGCTGGCAGAGATAGAAGACAATCAGGACTCGGACGGTGTGCTGCTTTTGCTCAATACGGTGGGAGGCGATGTGGAGAGCGGACTTGCGATTGCGGAAATGGTGGCGTCTATCAGCAAACCGACGGTCTCTCTGGTGCTCGGCGGAAGTCACTCCATCGGTGTGCCGCTTGCGGTTTCCACAGACTATTCTTTTATCGTTCCGTCGGGCACGATGGTCATTCACCCGGTCCGCATGAACGGAACGATTATCGGCGCACAGCCGACTTACGATTATTTTAAACAGATGCAGAACCGCATTTTAAAATTTATCGCAACGCATTCGAAGGCCAGAGAGGAGCGGTTAGAAAAACTGATGATGAATACCGGGATGCTGACGAAAGATCTCGGAACGATTCTGGTCGGAAGCGAGGCGGTCGAAGAGGGGCTGATTAACGAGGTGGGAGGCATTGACAAGGCTTTCTTAAAGCTGCACTGTCTGATTGATCAGAGAAAAAACAAGTGACACGGAATCGGAGCGCACAGACGGCTCCGATTTTTTAATGACAAGCCGCGGCAAATATGATAAGATAAAACATGTATGTAAATCTTTCCTGCACAGGCATAAAAGAAAGCGCGTGTGCAGCGGTACAAAAGAGAGAAGGAGGCAGCTATGTCATTATTGCAGGCGATATTGATGGGACTGATCCAGGGCCTGACGGAGTTTCTGCCTGTCAGCAGTTCCGGGCATTTGGCGCTTTTTAAGATACTGTTCGATGTGGAAACGGAAAACGGGATACTGTTTGACGTCCTGCTTCATGTCGGGACGCTGATTGCAATTTTTGTGGTTTACTATAAAGATATCTGGCGTCTGATTGTGGAAGGCTGCTGCGTTGTGCGGGATTCCGCGGTAAACGTCGTGATCTTTTTTCGGAATAAAATAAAAAACGAGTCGGAAAGCTATCGCAGAGTGATCAATAACGGTTACCGCAAGTTTGCGATGCTGATTGTCGTGTCGACGATTCCGACGGGAGTAATCGGTGTTTTGTGTAAGGATGTGGTGGAGATGGCGGCGGAGATTCTGATTGTGCCGGGCATCTGTCTGATTGTCACGGCCGGACTGCTGTTTGCCGCAGACCGGATACCGGACGGGGGAAAACTCCCGAAGAGCGTGACCTACACCAATGCGTTCGGAGTCGGAATTGCGCAGGGGATTGCAACGCTGCCGGGACTTTCCCGATCGGGAACGACGATTACCGCCTGTCTGATCAGCGGCTATCAGCGCAATTTTGCGGTGAAATACTCGTTTCTCATGTCGATTCCCGCCATTTTAGGCGCGCTGGCGCTTGAACTTACCGATTTAAAGCAGCTAAAAGTAACGGGGCCGGATGTGGCCTGTTATGCGGCCGGAATGGCTGTGGCTGCGGTGGTGGGATATATCTGTATCAAAACAATGCTTGTCGTTGTGCGGAAGAGAAAATTTACAATATTTGCCATTTACTGCCTCTTTGTGGGAGCGTTATCCGTCGGAGGCTATTTCTATTTGGCATAGAAAGATACGAACTGGTTTTGGAGGGAATATTTTTGGCATCGGGTAGTAATAAAAAGGGTACGTCCGGCAGAAAGAAAACGCAGAGCGGCCGGAAGACAGGTACAAAGCGGCAGACAAATCATACAGCGGGCAGTCAGCAGGAGAATTTTACCAGGGAAGTGATTCTGTGGGTTGTGGTGGCGGTTTCCGTCCTGCTTTTTATCAGCAATTTCGGGTTCGGAGGGACCGTAGGGAATACGGTCAGCCGTTTCTTTTTCGGTATTTTCGGTTTTATCGCGTATATTTTTCCGGTGGTATTACTGGTCGGAACCTTTTTTTGCGTTTCGAATAAGGGAAATACCGTCGCGGCGGTAAAGATGATTGCCGCCGTACTTTTTGTGGCATTTCTGTGTATGTTTCTGCAATTGCTGCAGAACGGAGCCGAAGTGCAGACACCGCTTGAGGCATATCGGCACAGCTTTGACAGCAAATTCGGCGGAGGACTTGTGGGCGGTTTTCTTGCGTGGCTGATGTGCCCGAGTTTCGGACTCGTCGGCTCCTATGTGATCGACGCAGTCGTGCTCATTATCGCTCTGGTTCTGATCACAGAGCGCAGTGCGCTGCGGGGGATGCAAAGAGGCGGTAAAAAGGTTTACGAGACTGCAAAGCAGAGCAACGAGCGGAACAGGGAGCGGGCAAAGCAGCGCAGGGAAGAGCGCGAACTGCGCCGTGAGGAGCGAGAGCTGCTCCGGGAAGAGCGCGAACTGCGCAGGATGGACCGCAAGGTGGAGGGCGTGGCTCTCGACACGCGGATTCTGCCGGAAGAGGCGGCAGACGGCCCTTCCGATGAACTCAGCGAAATGAGCGCGGAGCAGTTTTTCGATCTGCCGGAGATAAAGGAAGAGCGTGAGGTGACGCTGACCGCTGGAAACTATATGGAGGAGCCGGCGGGGGTTATGCCGCAGGAAGCTGCGGCGCATGAGGCTGTCGCAGAATCTTTGGGAAGTGCGGTACATGATATTTTCGCGGAATCCGCAGTGGCGGAGGAAGTTCTGCCGGTTTTGGAGGATGCGGCGGCATTTTACCGGGAGGAACATTTTGAAAGCTCTGATTTAAAGGCGTATGACGACGGGGCGGAGCGGATGCCTGAGAACTCTGGGAAGCCGGCGTCTGCAGCCACGGCATCCGTTGGCGCCGTGCCATCCGTTGGCGCCGTGCCATCCGCAAACGCGGATGGCGTTGACATCGCAGGGGAAATCCGAGACAGCGGCATTCCGGAGCGCCCTTATGTATTCCCGCCGGTGACGCTGCTCAAGAAAAGCGAAAACAAATCCGGGGATTCCAAAAAGTATCTCCAGGAAACGGCCGTAAAGCTGCAGCAGACGCTGAAAAATTTCGGCGTCAGTGTCACAATTACAAATATCAGCTGCGGGCCGGCGGTAACCAGGTATGAGCTTCAGCCGGAAATGGGCGTGAAGGTCAGCAAAATCGTGAATTTGGCGGACGATATCAAGCTGAATCTCGCGGCGGCCGACATCCGAATCGAAGCACCGATTCCGGGGAAAGCGGCCGTCGGAATCGAGGTGCCGAACAAGGAAAATGTCACGGTCTCGTTTCGCGAACTGGTGGAGTCGGACGAATTTCAAAAGCATGCGTCCCGGATATCTTTCTGTGTCGGGAAGGACATCGGGGGAAAAGTTGCGGTCGCGGATATCGCCAAAATGCCGCATCTTTTGATTGCGGGAGCGACCGGTTCCGGTAAATCCGTGTGTATCAACACGATTATTATGAGTATTCTCTACAAGGCCGATCCGAAAGACGTAAAGCTGATCATGATCGATCCGAAAGTGGTGGAGCTGAGCGTCTATAACGGGATTCCGCATCTGATGATTCCGGTGGTGACCGACCCGAAGAAAGCGGCCGGCGCGCTGCACTGGGCGGTAGCAGAGATGACCGACCGCTATCAGAAGTTTGCCGAGACCGGCGTTCGGGATCTGAAAGGCTACAATGACAAAGTGGAGAGTCTTCCGACGATAGAGGGAGAGCCGATGCCCGAGAAGCTTCCCCAGATCGTGATTATCGTGGACGAGCTTGCGGATTTGATGATGGTGGCGCCCGGGGATGTGGAGGAGGCGATATGCCGTCTGGCGCAGCTGGCGCGCGCCTGCGGGATTCATCTGATTATCGCGACACAGCGCCCCTCCGTCAATGTCATCACCGGACTGATCAAGGCAAACATGCCGAGCCGTATCGCATTTGCGGTGACTTCCGGTATCGATTCCCGCACGATTCTCGACATGAACGGCGCCGAAAAGCTGCTCGGAAAGGGAGATATGCTGTTTCACCCGCAGGGCGTGCCAAAGCCGCTGCGCGTGCAGGGCGCATTTGTCTCGGACAGAGAGGTGACGGATGTCGTCGCCTTTTTGAAGGAGCAGAACGGGCAGGGCGTATACAGTGAGAAGATACAGGAACAGATGAGTCAGATAGAGTCAACCGGAAATGCGGTGAGCATTGACGGGAACGGCGGGACCGGAGACGGAAGAGACGCCTATTTTGCGGAGGCGGCCAGACTTTTGATCGACAAAGAAAAGGGGTCTATCGGGATGCTGCAGCGCTATTTTAAAATCGGCTTTAACCGCGCGGCGCGGATTATGGACCAGCTTGAGGAGGCCGGAATTGTCGGGCCGGAGGAGGGGACAAAACCGAGACGGGTACTTATGTCTCCGGAACAATTTGAGGCATTTGAGGAAGAAAATCTTTAAGACAAAGGAGGGCACAGTATGAAGACAGATATTGAAATCGCACAGGAAGCGCAGATGCTTCCGATCCGGGAGGTTGCCGCATCGCTCGGCATTGGGGAGGATGATCTGGAGCTCTACGGGAAATACAAGGCAAAGCTGACGGATGAGCTGATGACGCGCGCCGGAAGCAACCCCGACGGGAAATTAATTCTTGTGACGGCAATCAATCCGACGCCGGCCGGAGAGGGAAAGACGACGACCAGCGTCGGACTCGGACAGGCATTCGGAAAACTCGGGAAAAAGGCCGTAATCGCACTGCGCGAGCCGTCGCTCGGCCCGTGTTTCGGAATCAAGGGCGGCGCTGCGGGCGGCGGTTATGCCCAGGTGGTGCCGATGGAGGACTTAAATCTGCATTTTACCGGGGATTTCCATGCGATTACTTCCGCAAATAATCTGCTGGCCGCACTGCTTGACAATCACATTCAGCAGGGAAATGAGCTCGGAATCGACCCGCGGCAGGTGGTGTGGAAACGCTGTCTCGATATGAATGACCGTGTGCTCCGCAATATCGTTGTGGGTCTCGGAAGCAAGATGGACGGTATGGTGCGGGAGGATCATTTCGTTATCACCGTCGCGTCCGAGATTATGGCGGTGCTCTGTCTCGCGGACGATATGCACGATTTAAAGAAGCGCCTCGGAAGAATCATTGTGGCATACAGCTTTGAGGGAAAACCGGTGACGGCGGATGACCTGCAGGCGACGGGGGCGATGGCGGCTCTGTTAAAAGATGCGTTAAAGCCGAATCTGATTCAGACTTTAGAGCACACCCCCGCAATCGTACACGGCGGTCCCTTTGCGAATATCGCCCACGGCTGCAACAGCGTGCGGGCAACCAAAACCGCGTTAAAGCTGGCAGATTACGTGATTACGGAAGCCGGCTTCGGTGCGGACCTTGGAGCGGAGAAATTTTTTGACATCAAGTGCCGCAAGGCCGGTCTGAAACCGGACGCGGTAGTCCTTGTGGCGACGGTCCGCGCGTTAAAGTACAACGGCGGCGTGGCGAAAACGGATCTTGGAGCGGAGAATTTGGAGGCGCTGCAGAAGGGGATCGTAAATCTCGAGAAGCATATCGAGAACCTGCAGAAATACGGCGTTCCGGTCGTCGTGACGTTAAATTCTTTTGTGACGGACACAAAGGCGGAGACGGACTTTGTAGAGAATTTCTGTCTCGAGAGAGGCTGTGAATTTGCACTTTCCGAGGTCTGGGAGAAAGGCGGCGAGGGAGGAATCGCGCTTGCAGAGAAGGTTCTTTGGACGCTTGAGAATAAAGAGAGCCGTTTTGCGCCGCTGTATGCGGATTCCCTTAGCCTTGAGGAGAAAATAGAGACCATTGCCGGAGAAATCTACGGGGCAGACGGTGTCACTTATTCGCCGGCGGCGAAAAAGGAATTGAAGCGGATTGCGGATATGGGCATGTCGGACTTCCCGATCTGTATGGCAAAAACCCAGTATTCCCTGTCGGACGATCAGACGAAGCTGGGAAGACCGCAGGATTTTTGCGTCAATGTCAGAGAGGTTTATGTGTCTGCGGGAGCGGGCTTTGTCGTGGCGGTAACCGGGGCGATTATGACGATGCCCGGACTTTCCAAGTCACCCGCCGCATACGGAATCGATGTGGATGACGCCGGAACGATTACGGGACTGTTCTGAGTGAGACGAAAGCTGCAGAAAGCGGCGGATTGAGAGGGAAAATGACACAGACAATTGACGGAAAACGAATTTCACAGGAGATAAAAGACGAATTGAAGGAGCGTGTGGCCGCGCTTGCCGGGGAGGGAAAAGAGGCCGCGCTTGCAGTGATTCAGGTGGGAGACGATGCGGCATCGGCCGTGTATGTCAACAACAAGAAAAAGGCGTGCGCGTATATCGGAATTAAATCCGTCTCCTACGAGCTGCCCGCGGAGACGGCAGAGGAGGAGCTGCTGGCGCTGATTGCCAAGTTAAACGGCGACGGAAGCGTGAACGGAATCCTTGTGCAGCTGCCGCTTCCGGCACACATCAATGAGGATAACGTGATAAGGGCGATTGACCCGTCAAAGGACGTGGACGGATTTCATCCCGAAAACGTGGGGAAGCTCGTCATCGGTGAACCGGGATTCGTATCCTGCACACCGGCGGGTATCGTACAGCTCTTAAAGCGATCGGAGATTCCGATTGCCGGGAAGCGCTGTGTCGTGGTCGGGAGAAGCAACATTGTGGGAAAGCCGATGGCGATTCTGATGCTGAGAGAAAACGCGACCGTGACTGTGGCCCACTCGAAAACGGAGGATTTGCCGCAGCTGTGCAGGGAGGCGGATATTCTTATCGTCGCAATCGGAAAACCGCGGTTTATCACGGCGGATTATGTCAAAGAAGGGGCAGTCGTGATCGATGTGGGGATTCACAGGGATGAGAAGAACCGGCTGTGCGGCGATGTGGACTATGAGGCGGTTGCGCCCCTCACATCGGCTATCACACCGGTGCCCGGCGGTGTCGGACCTATGACAATTGCAATGCTGATGTACAATTGTGTAAAGACGATGTCGTAGAGGTGTTTATACTGGCGGGGAGAGGATGATTCATATGAAGTGTGTGAAGTGTGGAGCAGAGATGAAAGAGGGATGTGTCTACTGCTCGGTGTGTGGACATGAATCGAAAATTGAGGCGGATTACAGTGTGCTTGAGGATGATTATCTGCGGTCACTGCTGGCCGCAGAGGGAGCGTTTCCCGCCGGAGGAAAACCGAAAAGCGGGACATCCAAAAAAACCGGTACCGACGGGAAAGCAAAGGCAGGTTCCGCTTCCGGACACAAAAAAAAGAAAAAAAGCAATAAGCTGCCGATTGTGATTGTCTGTGTTTTGCTGGTCGCTGCAATCGGCGCCGGAATTGCCGTCAAGCTTTCGATTGATAAAAAAAATGCAAATTCCTATGAGTATCAGGTGAATATGGCCCAGAAGGAGGCATTTTCTCAGAATTATGAGAAGGCGATTGACTACTATGAGAATGCGCTGGCTCTGCGGCCGGGAGATATTTCGGTGCGGATGGCGATGGCGGAGCTCTACAAAAACGGCGGGCAGAATGACGCTGCGCTTGTGGTCCTGCAGGAGGTAATTGATCTTGATGCGTCAAACAAGAAGGCCTACCGGGAACTGATTGCGATCTATGAAGAGCGCAGAGATTATGACAGTATTGTGGCATTATCTGACAAAGTCAAAGACATTGCGCTTTTAGAACTGTTCGAGGATTATATTGTCTCACCGCCGATTATTTCTCCGCTTGGAAATACCTTTGATCTGGATATCGAAATCACGCTGCATTCAATTGAGGATCTTGCGATCTATTATACGCTTGACGGAACCGAACCGGATCAGACGAACGGAATTTTGTACGATTCGAAAGAGGGCATTACGATTAAAGAAGAGGGGCGCTATGAGCTGCGTGCCGTCTGTTACAACGAAAAAGGCATTGTCAGCGAGACGGCGTTTGAGACCTATGAGCTTGCATTTGTGGCGCCGGATTATCCGACCGTGACACCGGACGGGGGAAGGGTAGAACCGGGTTCTCTCGTGACAATTCAGGCCGGGGCGTTCTGCAGTATCTATTATACCTGGGACAATACCGACCCGACGGCGGCCTCCGCAAAATACGAGGCGCCGCTTGAGATTCCCGAGGGAAAGAGTGTGCTGTCGGTACTTGTGGTGGATGAGCGCACCGGGTTAGACAGCGGGATCTACCGCACAAGTTTTACGAGGGACTGACGGCAGAACCACTTAAAACGGGACAGAGACTGTGCCGGGATACAAAAAACGGAAATCCTATATGATTTGGATTTCCGTTTTTCGCGTTAGGAAAAATATTACCCTCAGTGGACAAGGGTATCTTTTTTAGTCTTCGGGAAGAAACTCGATGTGCCCCGCGGTCATTTTGCCGATGCGTGCTAAAGCATACACATCAATCCCCTGTTCTTCGAGCTTGGCGCGTCCGGGCTGGAAAGATTTCTCGATGAGAACACCAAAGCCCGCGACGGTGGCATGCGTCTGCCTGAGCAGCCGCAGGACGCCTGTAACGGCTTCGCCGTTTGCAAGAAAGTCATCGATGATAAGTACATGATCGTTCTCGGAGATAAATTTCTTGGAAAGGGTCAGCTCATAACTGGTTTCCTTGGTATATGAGGTGACAATGGTCTGATACAGGTCATCGTTCAGAATCTTTGACGGCTGTTTTTTAAAAACAACCATGGGTACATGGAGTGTAAGTGCCGTCATCAGAGCCGGAGCAATGCCGGAGCTTTCAATGGTGACGACCTTTGTGATGCCTCTGTCTGCAAAATGGCCGGCAAACGCCTCGCCCATCCGTCTCATCAGTTCCGGTTCAATCTGATGATTGATAAAGCTGTCCACCTTCAAAATATCTTCGTTCACGGCCCTGCCTTCGGCAAGGATTTTTTCTTCGAGTTCTCTCACAATCAGTCACCTCACATTTTTATTTTCGGGCAGCCGTATTGCGGATGAATCCGGCAATCGGCCCGCTGTTTTTATCAGTATAACATAAATCGGGTCATAGAAAAAGGAACAAATTTTGTTTCTGTTCTGCTCCCGATAATCGTCTGTTCTTTCGCCCTCACTTATGGTAAGGCTGTCCGTTCATAATCCGGTACGCCCGGTAAATCTGCTCCAGCAGAATCACCCGCATCAGCTGATGCGGAAATGTCATGTTAGAAAAGCTAAGCTTCATATCGGCTTTTTTCAGCAGCGTCTCCGACATGCCCAATGATCCGCCGATTAAAAAAATGATATGACTTGTGCCGCCGCATCCGAGCGCCTCGATTTTTTGGGAGAATTCTACGGAATCAGGCTGTTTGCCGTCAATCGCAAGCGCACAGACATACGCACCCTCGCGCAGATATCGTTCCATCCGGCCAAGCACGCGTTCCCCTTCCTTTTCTTTGATCTGACCGCATACGACATCGCTTGCGCCGTCCGGTGTCTTCTCGTCCGCGACCTCAATAATTTCGAGCTTGCAGTAACGGCTGAGACGCTTCTCGTATTCTGCCGCCGCGTCCCGGTAAAATTTTTCTTTGATTTTTCCCACACATAGAATCGTAATCTTCATAAAATTATTATATTATATTTGTGTGTCCGCTTCAATTTTAATTTCAAACGGAAGGGATAAGCAGGAAGTTTCGTTCGTATTGTAATTGGCCGGAAGACTGTGTATAATAGGATATAGAAGATAGCAAGGCTATGGGATATACTGGATGTGTATGTAAAGGATGAGAAAGAAATTGTTTATGACATAGAAATGCAGGTAAGCCATACCAAGGAACTTCCTAAGAGAAGCCGGTATTATGTGGAGAGGCTGGAAGAAGCTGTAAAAGAGGCTAAGAAGAATAGAGAATGGATAGAAGATAAGCGTTTTGATGATATTGCCAGAATAAAGGCGGATAATGGTTATCGTCAGAAACTTTATTTGGAGTATCATATCATTTAAAAACAGGGCATCGCAGAAACCCCATTGAAGAGACAGGCTTCAATGGGGTTTCTTCAAAATCATAGCCCCAAAAGATACAAAAGCAGAGTAATTGTGTTTGCAGAAAGGGATCATGCATGAACAGACATCTTACCAGAAGAACTATGCAAAAGATTGTAATGCCGGTATTGCTTTGTGGTTTGTTTCTGTCCGGATGCGGTCAGAAAACTCCCGTCCAAGAGGCAGGACCGGAGTCTGGGGACGCGCCGGATACGGCGGTCTCGGAAAATTTTGCATTTGTTCCGGAAGCAACAGAGGAAAACGGAAAAGAGTATGAGGAAAACAGTGCAGAACAGATACTGGCCCGTCTGATCAGAGATGAGGGATTTCGGGATTGCGTATGGCATGAGGCAAAGATCAATAGCGAAGATACGGAGGAAATGATCCTGCGCAAACTGAATCAATGTGAAGAATTGATATTAAAGAAGCCTGCCGGCGACTGTTTGCTGCACTCGCTGGAGGATTTGTCTTATCTGCCGAATCTGAAAAGTCTGGCGATTGATCTGGATGCCTGGGACAATTCCGCAGCTGCGGATTTCACTCCAATTGCCGGGCTTTCCAGGCTGGAAACACTCTGCATAGAGAATCATACCAAGGAAGAGCTGGATCTTTCTTTTCTGGCAGAAATGAAACATATTTCGGAACTGTATCTGCCAAACTGCCGGATCAAAGAGATGGCATTTCTGAAAGATATGACACAGTTGGAACGATTGTCACTGTATGAGACAAAAGTCGAAGATCTTACCGTGCTGGAAAATCTGAAGGGACTGGTGGAGTTAGCGCTCAGCGGCAATTCCGAGGCCCGGAATATGGAAACTGTGGGAAAGCTGACCAGACTGCAGGATCTGGGATTACAGAACTGCGGAATCCGGGATATCCGTTTTTTAAGTGGATTAACGGAACTCCGGGGGATAAACCTGAATCATAATTCTATAACAGACTTGGCTCCGCTAACAGGGCTTACCAAATTGGAACGGCTGGGACTTGCGGAAAATCATGTAAGGGATATTTCGCCGCTGGAAGGTCTGACAAATCTGTTTGATTTGGCTTTGGACGGAAATGAGATCAGCGATATTTCTGCGCTCGGCGGTCTGACACATTTGAATCAGGCAGGCCTTTCGAATAACAGGATTTCCGATTTGTCGCCCTTGGCCGGAAAAAAGGAACTGATGTTTGCATCGGTATTCGGAAATCCCTGTACCGATTTACAGCCTGTGTGGGAGGTGCCGCTGCTTTCCTGGAAAAGCTGCGAGACTATGGATGAGAAAACAGAATACGGCGAAGCATGGATCGAAAAGCAGCATCCTGATACTGCGGAATATACATGTATTGATTATGCGGAAGGGGACTTGAATCGAGACGGCAGAAAAGATATCGCCTTTGTGATAGACGGGACATTTGGGGATGAAACGTTTGACGAAACGTATGCGGATACCCGGCGTCTGTATGTGCTGATACAGCAAGAAGACGGCTCCATGCAGGAAATTACCGACGTGCCTTATGTAAAAGGCGCAGACGCCGGCGGAATGCGGGGAGATCCTTATTTCGGTATTTTTATGGGAGATGGTTACCTGATGCTGAAGGAAGGCTGGGGAAGCAGTACCGGTATGACAGAAACGCAGATTTATTGTTACCGGAATGGAAAACTGGAGCAGACAAAGAGTATCTGTGTGGGAGACAGCCGTTTTGCCGAAGGTTATGAGGTATCCGTAACGGATATGGAACGTGATGCATGGTTTGCATATGTCGTTGCCATAGACGGTTTTTGCATGGTCCGGGTGGATCTTGCAGATTCCGAGTCTCCTTTTCACAAGGCGTTTCCGCAAGTGAATTTGTATGATGCTTCTTATTCCATATATGATGACAGGCAGGATACAGACATAACCGCCGAGGAGGCTTTGGATCACTTCATGAATGCCATGGCGGGAAATGGGGAGAAAACAGATTTGCCTTATGCGGCATGGCAGAAAACAGGGTATGAACGGCTGAAAGGAGTGGAATTGCCGGATTATTATTATACTGTTCCGGGAACAGAGGAGAATCCGGATGAAGAAACGGACCGTGAAAATCAGACAACTGCATGGGAGGGAGATTTTATTTACTATGACGGTCTGACGGTCAGAGACGGACAGCTTTATCATGTCATTTGTTACAGAATGAAAAATGAACGTGCGGTTTATCTGCTGAATGATGCCACCGGCGAGATACAGGAATATGGAAAGTCTGCTTGATATTTCCTGCCGGCGGTGTTATCCTAATCTTAGAGAAGGAAAGGAAACTTTCCGTAAAATCAAGAAAGGACTATGCTGTGAGAAATCGTTTGGAAGAATTACGAAAACAAAGAGGCATTAAACAAGAAGAGTTAGCGTCTGTTCTTGAAGTATCTCGACAAACAATAGGCTCTTTAGAAAACGGACGCTACAACCCTTCTATTGTATTAGCATTTAAGATTGCACAGTACTTTGATATGCGTATCGAAGAAATTTTTATATATGAGGAGGAAGCCAAATGAAACGAAACATGCAAAAAGCAGAATTTTTCATCGGAATTGTAATTCTTTTGGGTGGGTTATTCACCTATGGTTTAGGAGTACATCAATTACTCCCCGTACCTCGCCCGGATTTAGTTGTCTACGGCACAACGCTGATAGGAGTTTTATTCATTTTGATGGGGAGTGATATATTTAGCAAACCGACAAAAGAAATGCAGATATTAGAAAATGACGAAAGAAATATTGCGATTACAAATGCTTCTCTGGCGTATGCTTACAAGGTATCGACTACTTTATTCGTAATTGTATTATTTGCCCTTATCTTTATGGGGTATGTTAGTAAGGTTGTGTGTTTTTCAATGATAGGCGTTATCGCGATCGGGCAGATAACGTGGATTATAACGGCTCACTGTTTAGAAAAGAGAATGTAGTGATATAGGAACGTGTCAGGCAGAGCCGGAATTAATACACAGGTCACGGAACGGATGCAAAAGGAATTGTAATGGGCCAAAAGACTGTTGTATAATAGTGACCTGCAGACATGTCAGGAGGGATGGCTATGGGAAAAGATACGGGGCTGGTAAATATCTATCTGAAAATACATCACAAAAAGCCGCTGACGATGGACGATATGCGTTATCTGGCAGCGTATGATCCCGATTGTTTTGCAAAAACATGTAAAAATGTTGTGTATAACATTCCTGAAGCAAAACCGGTCATGGAACCGGCTGTTCCGGAAGTCCTGCATGACGAGTCGGCGCCGGAAACCTCCAAATGGCAGGGAATCGAGGATGTATTGGAACGACTAAAGCGTCTGGAAATGAATGATTTTCCGGATATTAAGCTTGACAATGAGCGGGTAAAACGTCTGCTGGGGGATCTGTATATGGAATTGCTGTTCCCGCATAATGATAAAAATACGTTCATGAATATGGCCAAAGACAGCAATACGTCGCTGTTCGATAAAAAGGCATAATCAGGCATTTGTAAAGCGAGGAAGAAAATGATACAAAGGAAAGGAACGATTACCTATGAGAATGTATGATTTGATTGCAAAAAAGAAAAAAGGAGCGGAGCTTACGACGGAGGAAATCCGTTATATGATCGCCGGGTTTTCCGACGGCTCCGTCCCGGATTATCAGATGGCGGCGATGACGATGGCGATCTGTTTTCGCGGAATGAGCAAACGCGAGACGGTGGATCTGACACTTGCGATGCGCGACAGCGGCGACGTGATCGATTTGTCCCGCATCGCCGGAATCAAGGTCGATAAGCACAGCACCGGCGGCGTCGGAGACAAGACGTCGCTGGCGCTCACGCCGATTGTGGCTGCACTCGGCGCGCCGGTTGCAAAAATGTCCGGCAGAGGACTCGGGCATACGGGCGGCACCATCGATAAGCTCGAATGCTTTCCGGGCTTTACCACGGAGCTCTCGGAGGAAGCTTTCGTGAAAAACGTAAACGAGATCGGTATCGCCATCGCCGGGCAGACGGCGAGCCTCGCTCCGGCGGACAAAAAGCTGTACGCGCTGCGGGACGTGACGGCCACGGTAGACCAGATGTCTCTGATTGCAAGCTCGATTATGAGCAAAAAGCTGGCATCGGGGAGCGATGCGATTGTGCTTGATGTCAAGACAGGGAACGGCGCTTTTATGAAAGCGTTTTCCGACTCGGCTGCGCTCGCAGAGGAGATGGTTTCCATCGGCACGCTGGCAGGCAAAAAGACAGTTGCCGTGATCACGGACATGGATCAGCCTTTGGGCTATGCTGTGGGAAATTCACTCGAGGTGCTTGAGGCGATTGATACCCTGGAGGGACACGGGCCTAAAGATTTTACCGAAGTCGTGTTTGCGCTGGGCGCACAGATGCTGATTTTGGCGGGCAGAGCCAAGGACGAGGCGGAGGCAAAAGCAGCGATGGAGCGTGTGATTGCGGACGGATCGGCGAAAAAGAAGCTGGCGGAATTTGTGGCGGCACAGGGCGGAGACGCGTCGTATGTGTTTGATAAATCTCTGCTGCCCGTTGCGGGGCAGACCTGTGAGGTCAAAAGCGATGAGACGGGTTATGTGCGCCGCATTTTGGCGGAGGACATCGGAATCGCCTGCATGACCTTAGGCGGAGGACGCGAGACAAAGGAGAGCGTCATAGACCTCTCGGTCGGGATTATCCTAAAGAAAAAGAACGGTGATTTTGTAAAAGAGGAAGAGACACTTGCAGTTATCTACGGAAACGATGCCGCAAAAATAGAAGCCGCGCGGCAGAAAATCAAAAATGCCTACGAGATTCAAACAGAGCGCAGGGAACCGGAACCGGTGGTCCGCAAATACATATTCCCTGAATAAGATTGCCGTAAATTTCATATAGTTATATATGAAAAGAAATAGCAGGTTATCCTTAGAAAACGATGTTTCCATGCGGCGCAGGGAACCCTCCGGGCAGCGGAAGGAGTCCCTGCGTGAAAAAATGATAAGCAGTCTGGAGCTCCCGAAAGATCTGATGCTGGGGGCGGCAATACTGACTGTTACAGGCAATCAGGAGATCCTGATTGCAAACTATAAGGGAATCCTGGAATATGAGGATTCCTTTATTCGGGTTCAGACAAAAAATTGCAGGATTTTGATATCCGGTGCACATCTTGCAATTGATTACTATACGAATGAAGAGATGAAAATTACGGGAACGATTACCGATATTCTGTACGAGAATTAAACGCATCGGATGTTTTCACTGATAAAATATGTTCAGGGATATGTATATGCAGAATTGACTGGATATGCACCGGAACGTTTCCTGAACCTATGCGGAAATCATGATATTTTAATCTGGAATTTAAAACCCGACAAAGACGGATATTTTTTCTGTATCAGCGTGGCGGGCTTTCGGAGACTCAAACCGATTCTGCGCAAAACAAAAACGAGAATCCGCGTCATAAAGCGATACGGACTGCCGTTTGTCCTGTTCCGCTACCGCGGCCGCAAGCTGTTTGCATGCGGTATTCTGATCTGCGCGGTGCTGCTCAAGTATCTCTCCGGATTTATCTGGAATATCGAGATTAACGGGAACTCGTATCTGTCGGAGGAGACAGTGCTCGATTTTCTGTCGGAGGAAGACGCCTCTTTCGGCTCGCCGATTCGAAAAATTTCCTGTGAGGACTTAGAGGAGGCGCTGCGCACCAGATATGACGAAGTGATATGGACTTCGATTCAGATTTTCGGGACGAAGATGACCGTAGATATCCAGGAAAATCTTCTTCCGGCGGAGCAGTACGAGAAAAAAGATGACACCGTCTACGATATTGTCGCGGCAAAAGACGGCATAATAACGCAGATGATCACCCGGACCGGCACGCCTGCGGCAGCGGTCGGCGCGGAGGTGAAAAAGGGAGATCTGCTGGTAAGCGGACGCATTGAAATCGAAAACGACGACGGTGAGGTAGCTGAGGTGCTCTATCACGGCGCCGATGCGGATATCGTCGCACAGGTTTCGTATACCTATCGGGATGTGTTTGACGAAACTTATGTCGAGAGCGTGCCGACCGGGCAGAGTTTTGTGGACTATCAGCTGATCGTGGGAGAGACCTGCATCAAAAATCCGTTTGTCAAAAACGGGTATGAGGAGTACAGCGTGACCTCGGAATCAAGTCAGCTGCATGTGACAGACAATTTTTACCTTCCTGTTTTTCTGGTAAAGTTCACCTGCACAGAGGTCGTAAAAACAGAAAAAACATACGATAAAAACCAGGCAAAGATCCATGCCGCGGAAAATCTTGCGCAGTTTTTGGAAGATTTGGAAGAAAAAGGTATTCAAATTATAAGAAAAAATGTTATGATAGAGAAAAAGAACGGGACATACGTGGTGACGGGCACGATTGACGCCTATGAATCGATTGTCGCAAAGACACCCACGGATATCACAACGATTACTGACGAGGAGAATGCAACAACAGATGAGTCTGACTGAAGTTTCTTTAAATATTCCGGCGGAGCACACGGCGAATGTGTTCGGCCAGTTTGATACCTATATAAAAAAAATTGAACGCACATTAAATATTACCGTGGTTCTCCGTGAGGAGAACATGAAAATCATCGGCGAAGAATCAAGAGTCAAAAAAGCATCCAACGTATTTTTACAGCTGATTGAACTTTCCCGGCGGGGGAACGTGATCACGGAGCAGAATGTCAATTATGCGCTCGCGCTTGTCGAGGAGGAGCGCGAATCGGCGCTCGTTGAGATTGACAGAGACTGTATCTGCCATACGATCAACGGGAAACCGGTAAAGCCGAAGACGCTGGGACAGAAAGCGTATGTGGATGCCATCCGGGAGAAGATGATTGTTTTCGGCATGGGACCGGCCGGGACGGGAAAGACGTACCTTGCGATGGCGATGGCCATTACCGCCTTTAAGAATGAGGAGGTGGGACGGATTATCCTGACGAGACCCGCGATTGAGGCGGGGGAGAAGCTCGGGTTCCTCCCGGGGGATCTCCAGAGCAAGGTTGACCCCTACCTGCGGCCGCTCTATGATGCCCTCTACCAGATTATGGGTGCGGAGAGCTTCCAGAAAAATATGGAAAAAGGGCTGATCGAGGTGGCGCCGCTTGCCTACATGCGCGGCCGCACGCTGGACAATGCATTTATTATTTTGGATGAGGCGCAGAATACGACACCGGCGCAGATGAAAATGTTTCTGACGCGCATCGGCTTCGGCTCCAAAGCGGTGATCACCGGCGACGCGACCCAGAAAGATCTGGCGCCGGGGACACAGTCGGGACTCGATGTGGCGCTTCGGGTGCTGCGCCGTGTGGAGGAAATCGGAATCTGTGAACTGACAAGTAAGGATGTGGTGCGCCATCCGGTTGTGCAGAAGATCGTGCAGGCGTATGAGGATTACGAGAAAAAGAGCGCCAGGGAAACGGGACCGAAGCGAAAAAGACAGGAGAAGAGAGTGCGATGAAGGATCGGTTGGTGGCAAAACGTTTTCGGAATATGGCACTGTTGTTTGCCATGACAATTTTTACCACCGTTTTCACGGCGGCATTTCATGGGCGGTACCTCGACGAGATCGTGCTGCTTTTGCTCGTTGATACCATATTTTTTCTGCTGTTCTGGTATGTTTTGGAATACCACCGCCTGCAGAAAAATATTGCAGGCAACCGTGAGACATCGTTCCGCAGGATTTTAAAGGGGTATACCGTCTCCTGCGGGCTGATTTTCGTATCCTCCTTTCTGCCGGAATTCGGAAAGCCGGTGTTTCTCGTCCCTGTCATTATCGCGGGGGCCGGCTCACCCGTCATCGGGCTCTATGCGGGCGTGTTTTTAAATCTCTTGCTCTGTCTCGCCGCGGAGAGCAATCTGTGGGAGTGTGTGCTGTATGTCTTTTTTGCGCTTCTCGGCTGTATGCTCGCGGAGGGAATGGAGCACAGGAAGTTGAAAGATGTCTGGTACGCCGTCAGCGCGCTGGCCGTATGCGCCATGCTGCCGGGGAGCTTCTATTATCTGGCGTACCGGGAGGTAAAGCCGGAGCCGTTTTTTTTCGGTGTTGCGGAGGGCGTGATTTCGGCCGCGGTTCTGCTGTTTTTTTACCGGCGGATTGCGCTTGTAAAGGAGCATGAGATCGTGGATATCCTCGAGGACATTCTCGAGGAGAATTATCCGCTGTGCCGGGAGCTTCGGAATTTTTCCAAAGTAGATTACAACCATGCCAGACGCGTTTCGAGAGTGGCCTCGGCATGTGCAAAGCTGGTAGGGGCGGACGCGTGTATCTGTGCCGCAGCCGGCTTTTATTATCGTATCGGCATTTTAGAGGGGGAGGCGATCGGGGAGAACGGTGTGCGGATCGCGCAGCGGGAGTGCTTCCCGGAAGTTATCATACGGATTATCAGTGAGTACAACGGGACGGCGGCGCTGCCCTCGGATCTCGAGTCCGCAATCGTACATATGGTGGACGGACTGATCAAGAAAATCGAAGTCTTTGACTCGGAGACAATGTCTTCGGAATGGAATCAGGATATGGTAATTTACCAGACACTGAACGATTTTTCGGCGCAGGGGCTGTACGATAAGTCCGGTCTGAGTATGAATATGTTTTTGAAAATCCGCGAATATCTGGTAAATAAAGAAACTCTGCTGTAGGGCGGATGTCGAATGGGAGCATACGGAGGATTAAAAATGAGTCTGAACATAGAAAAAGAGGCCAAGGCAGCCTTTGACTTTGACTGGGAACGCGTTGCGGCGGAGGTGATTTCTTTTGTCGCGGAGCATGAAAATTTTCCCTATGAGGCGGAAATCACGCTCACAGTGACCGACAATGAGGGAATCCGCGAGATAAACCGCAGTTACCGGGATCTTGACGCACCCACCGACGTGCTGTCGTTTCCGCTGCTGTCTTATGAGCGGGCGGGAGTGTTTGACGGCCTGGAGGCCGATTACGGGGATAATTTTAATCCGGACAGCGGAGAGGTCATGCTGGGAGATATTGTACTTTCGGCCGAGCGCGCAAAAGAGCAGGCTGCGGCCTACGGGCACAGCGAAAAGCGGGAGTTTGCCTTTCTGCTCGTACACAGTATGCTGCATCTGTTCGGATATGACCATATGACGCCGGAGGATGCGGCGGTTATGGAGCCGAAGCAGGAAGAAATACTAGAGGCGATGCACATCGTCAGGGATTGAATTGAGGAACTTTTATGAGTGACAACAAAGGCAGAAAAAACAGAGCGGGCTTCCTTATGCAGGGTTCCATCCTTGCGATTGCCTCTATTATCAGCCGTATCATTGGCCTGATCTACCGCATTCCGATGACGGAGATTATCGGGGACGCCGGAAATGATTACTACGGAAGCGCATTTCAGATCTACAATATTTTGCTGATTATCTCTTCCTACAGTCTGCCGCTTGCAGTCTCAAAGCTGGTATCGGCAAACAGCTCCCAGGGCAGACGCAGAAATGTCTACCGTATTTTAAAGTGCGCGCTGATTTTCGCGCTGGTTTCGGGAACGGCAGCGGCGCTGATTCTCTTTTTCGGCGCGGAATATATCACAGAGACAATCATGCGGACGCCGCTGAGTATTTTTGCGGTTCAAACGCTGATACCGGTGCTGGTAATCGTAGCGGTTCTCGGCGTGATGCGCGGCTTTTTTCAGGGACTGGGCACGATGATGCCGAGTGCGGTATCGCAGATTTTAGAGCAGCTTGCAAATGCGGTTGTCAGTATCTGGGCCGCGTATGTGCTGTTTTCCTACGGGGCGAAGGTCGGTGCGATTCTGGGCGATGCCGAAAATTACGCCTCGGCCTACGGTGCGGCCGGAGGCACGATCGGTACCGGAGTCGGAGCGCTGGTGGCGTTTCTCTTTTCGGCGTTTGTCATGGCCGTTTACCTCAAACGTTATAAAAAGAAAATGAAGAAAGAGCGCAAGGAAAATGTGGATTCCTACGGGGCAATTTTCCGTGTGCTGCTCCTGACGATTGTGCCGGTGCTGCTCTCCACCACAATCTATAACTGCAATGCGCTGCTTGACCAGGCAGTCTATAAGAATATTGCGGTACTGCAGGGGTATCAGAGCAGTGAGTACGGGATCTTAAACGGTATTTACACCGGAAAATATCAGGTGCTTATCAATGTTCCGATTGCGATTGCCTCCGCGCTTGCGGCCTCCTCGGTGCCCGCGGTTTCGGCGGCGTTCACCGGCGGGAAGCGCAAAGAAGTGCGCATGCAGATTTCTCTTGCCATCCGCTTTATCATGGTGATTGCATTTCCATCTGCGGTCGGTATGGGCGTTTTGGCCGGGCCGATTATGCAGCTGCTGTTTCGGGATTCCTCGGATACGGCAGCGCTTATGCTGCAGCTCGGTTCGGTCACCATCCTGTTTTCCTCGCTGTCCACGCTGTCAAACGGGCTGCTGCAGGGAATTAATCGGATGAAGGAGCCGATCCGCAATGCGCTCGCGGCGCTGGTGCTGCATCTATTGGTGTTGGTGGGATTGATGTGGTTTCTGGATTGGAATATCTATGCGGTGGTGATTGCGAACGCGGCATTCGGACTGATTATGTGCATCTTAAACGGGCGTTCCCTGCGCAGATACAGCGGCTACCGACAGGAGGTAAAGCGCACGTTTGTTGTGCCGGCCATCGCCTCCGCGGGTATGGGAGTCGTTGTATTTCTTGTATACCGGCTGGTGATGTATCTGATCCGCATCAATGCGGCAGCCACAATCGTCTCGATTCTTGCGGGAATCGTCACTTATTTTATATTGCTGCTTATGTTCCGTGGAGTCACGGAAAAAGAACTTCTGCGTTTCCCGAAAGGAAAGCTGCTCGTTTCCGTCGCGCGGCGTATGCATCTGATGTAAAGATTCTTGTATAAAAACAGAAAAAAGGCAGATACTTATCGTAAAACGGAGGAAATCATGAGAAGAACGATAGGTATTTGCTTTTTTATGGCGATGGTACTGGGCGGTGCGATGCTTGCGGTATGGACTGCCGGGTCGTCGGATACCCCGGATATCGAGCGCTTTTCTACCGAACCTCAGCTGGAAGCGGACCCCGTCGAGGTGACCGAGCAGTGGGAAGTGGCGGAGAGTATGGCACTGCGGGAAAATGCGCGCTATGTGATAGGGGAAAAAGACGGATTTCTCGTTGTGTACGAATCGGACGGAAGCACGGTTTACCTGGAAACAAATATCCGGCTCGAACATCTGAGCCAGCAGGAGCAGGAAACCATAAAAAATCATATTTTTATCCGCGATGACAGAGAACTCTATGATTTTCTGGAAAGCTATACAAGCTGAGTCTGTATCCGGCGGCTTGCTTGTTTGCTTTGGGTGTGATAGAATAGTCTCACTGACGTGAGCCATTCGTCTCACTGACATGACACCAGAGCGATGCCGGAGGGCAATTATGATACAGACAGATGTGACCGTGATCGGCGGGGGTGCAGCTGGGCTTGTGGCCGGTATTTCGGCTGCGTCTTGCGGTGCCGGAACGATAATTGTAGAGCATATGGACCGGGTCGGGAAAAAGCTTCTCGCAACCGGAAACGGAAAATGCAACTATACCAATGCCTTGCAGGGAATCTCCTATTACCGGGGAGAGAACCCTGCTTTTGTCTTGCCCGTTTTCGAACAGTTCGGACTTGCGGAGACGCTTGCCTTTTTTGAGGAGCTCGGCATTTATCCGAAGGAGCGGAACGGTTACTATTATCCTGCCAGCGGGCAGGCATCCTCCGTACTTGATGTGCTTCGGATGGAGGCGGATTACCGGAAGGTGGATATTTATACTTCCTGTGAGCTTCAATCGGTGGAAAAGACAGGCCGCGGCTTTCGGATTCGACTCGAAAAAGACGAGATTTTGACCAAAACGATTCTTTTTGCGACAGGACTTTTGGCGTCGCCGAAGACAGGAAGCGACGGAACGGCATTTCAACATATTGAAAAACTCGGACATCATTTTATAGATATTGTGCCCGCGCTGGTGCAGCTGAAGGGGAAACAGGCATTTTTCAAGGAACTTGCAGGAATCCGTGCAGAGATGTGCATGGAATTATACGTTGACGATGCCCGGATCTGCTCGGAATGCGGAGAGCTGCAGCTGACCGAATACGGCATTTCCGGCATTCCGGTATTTCAGCTCAGCCGCTTTGCGGTAAGAGCGCTGCGGCAGAACAGGCGGGTGTGCGCCCGCATTAATTTTGCGCCTAATATGGATGAGGCGGTGCTGTCCGCACTCTTAGAGAAACGGTTCGGCGAAAACGCGCGCGGGAAAAGTGCGTCGGAGGCGCTGATCGGGCTTTTTAACCGGAAGCTCTCCGCCGTGCTGCTCAAAGAATCCGGGATCGGGCTGCACGCGCAGGCGGGAACCGTCGAAAAAAAGCAGCTTGGAACGCTCTGCGGTACCATTCGGAATTTTCGTGTGGATATTGTCGGAAGCAAGGGCTTTGAGGCGGCGCAGGTGTGTGCCGGAGGTGTCGATACCGCAGAGATTGACAGCCGCACACTCGAATCGAAGCTGGTCCGCGGCGTGTATTTCGCCGGGGAAGTCATCGATATCGACGGAACCTGCGGCGGCTATAACCTGCAGTGGGCGTGGTCGAGCGGCTATGTGGCGGGAAGACATGCCGGCGCGAAAGCGTTGGAAATAAAAGCGGGAGAAAGAACGTTATGATTCGGATTCGGCAGATGAAGCTGCCTGTTTTGCACACCGAGCAGCAGCTTGTACGGCAGATTTGTAAGCTTTTAAAAATAAAGGAAAGCCGCCTTCTCGGCTACCGGCTTGTAAAAAAATCGATTGACGCGAGAAAGAAACCGCAGCTTTGGTATGTGTATTCCGTGGACGTGCAGGCTGAGGGGGAAGCGAAAATCCTCAAGCAGGTTGACGATAAAAATATTATGTTAATTCAAGAAGAACGATATTGTCTGCCAAAACCGTCGACTCGGCCCGGCGGACAGCGTCCGGTGGTAGTCGGAGCCGGCCCGGCGGGGCTTTTCTGCGCCTATGCGCTGACGCAGGCGGGATGTCCGCCGGTGGTGCTCGAGCGCGGCCGCAGAGTGGAAGAGCGCGCCAGAGACGTGGCGCGGTTCTGGGAAACGGGCATATTAGATACCGCCTCGAATGTACAGTTCGGGGAGGGCGGCGCGGGAACCTTTTCCGACGGCAAGCTGAATACGCTTGTGAAAGATCCTGCGGGCCGGAACCGCTTTGTGCTTGAGACTTTCGTGAAATTCGGCGCGCCGGAACAGATTCTGTACGAGAATAAGCCGCATGTCGGCACGGACGTGCTCTCCGATGTGATCCGAAATATGCGTCTTTTTATGGAGGAAGCCGGAGCATGTTTTTGCTTTGAGAGCCGCATGACGGATTATGCCGTAAAGGACGGCAGAATTTCGGCGGCGGAAATCAATCATGAGCGGTGGATTGAGACCGATCGTCTGGTGCTGGCCGTCGGACACAGCGCCAGAGACACGTTTCGGATGCTCCACGCAAAGGAAACGCTCGGCATGGAGGCAAAGTCTTTTGCCGTGGGCTTCCGGGTGGAACATCCGCAGGATGCTATAAACCGGCTGCAGTACGGGGAGACCTATGCGGATCTGCTCCCTGCGGCGGCCTATAAAGTCACGGCAAACATGCCGGCAAAGTTGCCGTTAGATGCGTCGGCAAAGCCGGCGTCTGCCGCGGCGCCATCCCGCGGCGTATACTCGTTTTGCATGTGTCCGGGCGGATATGTGGTAAACGCTTCCTCCGAGGACGGACGGCTGGCAGTCAACGGTATGAGCTATTCCGGTAGAAGCGGCAAAAACGCAAACAGTGCGATTATCGTGTCGGTGACGCCCGCGGATTTCGGCGCCGAGGACGCGCTTGCGGGCGTCCGGTTTCAGGAGCGCCTAGAGGAGGCGGCGTACCGGCTCGGAGGCGGACGGATTCCGCAGCAGCTGTTCGGCGACTACTGCGCGAATCGTGTCTCCGAAGGCTACGGGGCATTTGAGAGCGCCGCAAAGGGCGCGGTCTGCTTTGCGAATCTGCGGGGGCTTCTCCCCGCGGAAGCAGAGGAGGCGTTTGTCGCCGGCATGCATGTCTTCGGGCAGCGATTATCCGGCTTTGACCGCGCGGATGCCGTTTTATCGGGAGTGGAAAGCCGTACGAGCTCCCCGGTGCGGATTCCCCGGAATGCCGCATGCGAGGCTTTTGTGCGGGGGATTTATCCGTGCGGAGAGGGCGCCGGCTACGCGGGCGGTATCACGTCCGCTGCGATGGACGGCCTGCGTGTGGCGGAACAAATTGTATCAGAGAGAAATTGAGGAAAGAAAAGTGGCTGAATATACACCAATGATGCAGCAATATCTGCAGACAAAAAAAGAGTACAGCGACTGCATTCTGTTTTACCGTCTCGGCGATTTTTACGAGATGTTTTTTGAAGATGCGGAAGTTGTCTCGAAAGAACTCGAACTGACATTGACAGGAAAAAACTGCGGGATGGAGGAGCGCGCGCCGATGTGCGGCGTTCCCTTTCATGCCCTGGAGGGATATCTGAACAAGCTGGTAAGCAACGGGCACAAGGTTGCTATCTGCGAGCAGGTAGAAGACCCGAAGCTTGCAAGAGGGCTGGTAAAGCGTGAAGTCATACGGATCGTCACGCCGGGCACCAATCTCGACATGCAGGCGCTTGACGAATCAAAAAACAACTACCTGATGAGTATTGTGTACCTGGCGGATAAATACGGACTTTCCATCGTCGATGTGTCCACCGGCGATTATTATGTGACGGAGGTGGACTCCGAGCGAAAGCTGGTCGACGAAATCAATAAATTCGGTCCGTCCGAAATTATATGCAATGAAAGCTTTTATATGAGCGGCGTCGACGTGGAAGACATGCGTCATCGACTGCAAATTACAATATATGCGCTCGAGAGCTGGTATTTTGGAGATGAACTTGCAGAAAAAACATTAAAAGAGCATTTTCGTGTAAAAAGCGTCGCGGCCCTCGGGCTTTCCGATTATGACTGCGGCGTGATTGCGGCCGGAGCCCTGCTTCGCTATCTCTACGAGACACAGAAAAACAATCTGGAGCATATTTCCGCGATCCACCCCTATTCCACCGGAAAATACATGGTGATCGACAGCTCCACGAGACGCAATCTCGAACTGGTCGAAACCCTGCGCGAAAAACAGAAGCGCGGCTCACTGCTCTGGGTGCTTGACAAGACAAAGACAGCGATGGGGGCAAGGCTGCTGCGCTCCTATGTGGAGCAGCCGCTGATTGAGCGGGCAGCGATCGAGAAGAGGCAGGACGCCATCGCGGAGATAAACAGACACGTGATCACAAGGGAAGAGCTGCGGGAATACTTAAATCCCATCTACGACCTGGAGCGGCTGATTACCCGCGTTACATATAAGACCGCAAATCCGAGAGACCTGATCGCGTTTCGCAATTCCCTCGGCATGCTGCCTGCAATCCGCACCCTGCTTGAGGAATTTGACTGTGAGCTGTTAAACGAACTAAAGAGCGAGACGGATACGTTAGAGGACCTTCATGCGCTGATTGACAGTTCCATCGTGGAGGAGCCGCCGCTTTCCGTCCGAGACGGCGGGCTGATCAAAGACGGCTACAACGAGGAGGCCGACCAGTACCGGCACGCGAAAGCGGAAGGGAAGACGTGGCTTGCAGAGTTAGAGGCGAAAGAGCGGGAGAAAACGGGAATCCGCAATCTGAAAATCAAGTACAATAAAATTTTCGGCTACTATCTTGAGGTGACAAACTCCTACAAAAATCTTGTGCCGGACTATTTTACGCGCAAGCAGACGCTCGCGAATGCGGAGCGGTACATCACGCCCGAATTAAAAGAACTTGAGGATATGATTTTAGGTGCGGAGGATAAGCTGGTGCTTCTCGAGTACGAGCTTTTCTGCGGCGTGCGGGATAAAATTGCCGCCGAGGTCGTGCGCATCCAGAAGACGGCCAAGGCGGTAGCGGGAATCGATGTGTTTGCATCGCTTGCGCTTGTCGCGGAGCAGAACAATTACTGCAGACCGGTCATCAATGAAAACGGTGTCATTGATATCAAAGGCGGCCGTCATCCGGTCGTGGAAAAAATGATTCCGAATGATATGTTTATCGACAACGATACCTATCTCGACAATGCGAACAGCCGGATTTCGATTATCACTGGGCCGAATATGGCAGGAAAATCCACCTACATGCGCCAGACGGCGCTGATCGTACTGCTTGCGCAGATCGGAAGCTTTGTGCCGGCGGCTTCGGCCAAAATCGGCATTGTGGACCGCATCTTTACCCGCGTAGGAGCCTCGGATGACCTTGCGAGCGGCCAGAGCACATTTATGGTGGAGATGAACGAGGTCGCCAATATTCTTCGAAACGCCACGCCGGATTCCCTGCTGGTGCTCGACGAGATCGGCCGGGGAACCAGCACCTTTGACGGGCTGAGCATCGCCTGGGCGGTGGTGGAGCATATCAGCAATCCCAAACTGCTCGGAGCCAAGACGCTTTTTGCCACCCATTATCACGAGCTGACCGAGCTTGAAGGAAAACTTTCCAACGTCAACAATTACTGCATCGCGGTCAAGGAGAAGGGGGATGATATCGTATTCCTGCGCAAAATCGTAAAGGGCGGTGCGGACAAGAGCTACGGGATTCAGGTCGCAAAGCTGGCCGGTGTGCCGGACAGTGTAATTGAACGCGCCAAAGAGATTGTGGAGGAGCTGATTGCGAACGATATCACCGGTGTCACGCGCAAAATTCCGGTGGATTCCGGAACCCGTCGGAAAAAGGAACGCCTCGACGAGGTGGATCTGACACAGATGTCGCTGTTTGACACGGTAAAAGACGATGACATTATCGAGGAGCTGCGCAGCGTGGATGTCGGAAATCTGACGCCGATCGAGGCGCTCAATAAATTATACGAGCTGCAGAATAAAGTAAAGAACCGCTGGTAAAACGCAAAAACGGCGTTTTTTGCCGGGAAGAAGAGATTTTTGCATAAGGAGAGAAAAGCATGCCGCAGATTACGCTGCTGAATCAGGAGACAATTGATAAGATTGCTGCCGGCGAGGTGGTGGAACGCCCGGCCTCGGTGGTAAAGGAGCTTGTGGAGAATGCAATTGACGCGAAAGCCACCGCGGTCACCGTCGAGATCAAGGAGGGCGGAACCTCGTTTATCCGCATTACCGACAACGGGTGCGGAATTGACAGAGCGCAGGTGCCGCTTGCGTTTCTGCGTCATTCCACGAGCAAGATTAAAAGTGTCGAAGATCTGCTGTGCGTGAGATCGCTCGGGTTTCGGGGCGAGGCCCTCTCGAGTATCGCCGCGGTGTCGCAGGTAGAGCTGATCACAAAGACCGGACGCGAGCTGACCGGAACCAGATATGTAATCGAAGGCTCTAAGGAACTCGCAAACGAGGAAATCGGAGCGCCGGACGGAACCACGTTCATCGTGCGGAATCTGTTCTACAACACGCCGGCCAGGAAGAAGTTTTTAAAGAGCACGGTTACCGAGGGAAACTATATCAGCGACCTGATGGAGCGCCTTGCCTTATCCCATCCGGACGTGTCGTTTAAATTTATCAGCAGCGGGCAGACCAAAATGCATACCTCGGGAAACTCTGAAGAAAAGGATATCATTTACCATATTTACGGCAGGGATATCACGGCGGCCATTTTGCCGGTGTCCGCACAGACGGCGCTTTTCTCGGTGAAAGGGTTTATCGGAAAACCGGTGATATCCCGTGGAAACCGCAATTTTGAAAGCTACTTTGTCAACGGGCGCTACATCAAAAGCGCGCTGCTCTCAAAAGCGGTGGAAGAGGCGTATAAGGGATTTCTGATGCAGCATCAGTACCCTTTCTGCGTGCTTTATTTTACTGTGGACACGGAAAAACTTGATGTGAACGTACACCCCACAAAAATGGAACTGCGTTTTTCCGGCGGCGAAGAAATATACCGCAGCCTCTGTCAGACGGTGCGGGACGCCTTAAGCGGCAGGGAACTTATCCCGGAAGTGCCGATCGAAGAGAAAAAAGAAACGAAAAAGGCGGCATCTGCCTCTGTGCCGGAGCCGTTTGAGACGCGCCGCATGGAAGCGCTGCGCAGCCGGGTTGCGGCGGACAGCCCCTACGAGCGCAAGTATCCGCAGCGGGAGCAGACACCGCAGACCGCAGGGCAGGCGCCGCAGACGCCGGACGCAAAGCGGGAGAAGGAACCGCAGACGCCGGAAATAAATCAGAAAAAGGAACCGCAGACGCCGGAAATAAATCAGAAAAGGGAACCGCAGACGCCGGAAAAGAAGGCATCGACGCCGGAGAATCTTGCCGTATTCGAAAAGCTGCTGCGCAAAACGTCGGAAAATCCCGGCGGGTGCAGGCCGGGGAGGGCGTCCGCGCAGGAAATCGGCGCTTCCCGGACAGACACGCTGCGTGAGACCGGCAATTATCAGCCGAAACCGGCGGCCCACCCCCGCGAAGAGACGCCGAGACCCGTTTATGAGCAGCAGACGCTCTCCGAACATGCGGCCGGTTTTCTGACAGAGGACGCCGCGAAACGCCATCGGATCATCGGGCAGCTTTTTGAGACGTACTGGCTGGTGGAATACGGGGACAAGCTGTTTCTCATCGACCAGCACGCGGCCCATGAGAAAGTGCTCTACGAGCGGACGATGGCGAGAGTCCGGGAGAAACGCTTTGTGTCGCAGAATATCAGCCCGCCGGTGATACTGACACTAAACGCACAGGAGCAGGAGGCGCTCGGGCGGTTCGGGGAACAGATTGCGGCCTTCGGGTATGAAATCGAGCCGTTCGGCGGCAAGGAATTTGCCGTAAATGCGGTTCCTGCAGATTTTGAGGCGGTGGATGTAAAGAGCATGCTTCTCGAGCTGCTGGACGATTTTTCCGATATCGGCGGACGCGATGCGCCGGAAGCGATCTTAGAGAAAGTGGCGTCGATGTCGTGCAAGGCGGCAGTCAAGGGGAACATGCATCTCGGGCAGCCGGAAGCAGAGGCGCTGATCGGCGAGCTTCTGTCGCTGGAAAATCCCTATCACTGTCCGCACGGAAGACCGACTGTCATATCCATGACGAAATACGAAATCGAAAAGAAATTTAAAAGGATAATTTAGCATGAAACAACGACCAATGGTGATTCTGACCGGCCCGACCGCAGTCGGAAAAAGCGCGCTTTCCGTCGCACTTGCAAAAAAAATAAACGGCGAGATTATCTCCGCGGATTCGATGCAGGTTTACCGGCATATGGATATCGGCTCCGCGAAAATCACCCGGGAGGAAATGCAGGGAGTGCCCCACTATCTGATTGACGAGCTTTCGCCCTTCGAGGAATTTCATGTGGCGCGTTTTGCCGAGGCGGCAAAAAAATATGCGGAGCAGATATGGGCAAAGGGAAAGATACCGCTCGTTGTGGGAGGCACCGGGTTTTATATTCAGGCGCTGCTCTATGACATTGATTTTGCAGAGCAGGACTGCGACCCCGAATACCGCAGCGGGTTAGAGCGGCTTGCGGCGGAGCGCGGGAGCGAATACCTTCACGGGCTGCTGCGGGAAGTCGATCCTGAATCGGCGTCTGCGATTCACGCCAACAACAAAAAGAGAGTCATCCGTGCGCTGGAATATTACCGCCTCACCGGTGAAAAGATCTCCGTGCACAACGAACGCGAGCGCACGAAAGCATCCCCTTATCATTTTGCGTATTTTGTGCTGTCGGATGACAGGGAAACACTCTATAAGCGCATCAATGCGCGGGTGGACGACATGATCGAAAAAGGGCTTGTGGGGGAGGTACGCCGTTTAAAAGAGATGGGTTGTGACGAACATATGGTTTCGATGCAGGGGCTCGGCTACAAAGAAATCCTTGCATACTTAAACGGCAGCTGTACGCTTGAGGAGGCCGTATATGCGGTGAAGCGGGATACGCGCCATTTTGCGAAGCGCCAGCTTACGTGGTTTCACAGAGAACGGGACGTAATCTGGCTGGATAAGAGAGAGTACGCACACCGCGATGACAAAATCATCGAAGATATGATTTCGATTCTGCGGGATACGCGCATACTATAAAACGTTCCCTGCGGAACGGATTCGGAAGGATAAAGGAATGAATCGTTTGATGAAAGAACAGTATGAAACGCTCGGAATTTCCGAGGAAGTATATCAATTCGGAGAAAAAATTGAGCATGAACTGCGGGAACGCTTTGCAGAGATTGACGCGCGGGCCGAGTATAACCAGCTCAAAGTCATAAAGGCCATGCAGGACAACAGAGTCAGCGCAGAGTGCTTTGGCGGCAGTTCCGGCTACGGCTACAACGATCTCGGACGCGATACGCTGGAAAAAGTGTATGCTTCCTGCTTCTGCGGAGAAGACGCGCTTGTGCGCCCGCAGATTACCTGCGGGACCCATGCGCTCGCGCTCGCGTTAATGTCCAATCTGCGCCCGGGGGACGAGCTTCTTTCCCCGGTAGGTAAACCTTATGACACGTTAGAGGAGGTAATCGGCATCCGGCCGTCCCGGGGCTCCCTGGCGGAATACGGCGTCACCTACCGGCAGGTCGACCTGCTCGCCGACGGCGAATTTGACTATGAGGGCATCAAAAACGCATTGAACGCGCGGACAAGGCTGGTGACGATTCAGCGCTCCAAGGGCTATGCGGCGAGAAAGACACTGTCCGTCAAACGAATCGGAGAACTGATTTCGTATATCAAAGGCATAAAGCCGGATGTGATCTGTATGGTCGACAACTGCTACGGCGAGTTTGTGGAAGAGAGGGAGCCGCTTGAGGTCGGAGCCGATATGATTGTCGGCTCGCTGATTAAAAATCCCGGCGGCGGGCTTGCCCCCATCGGCGGCTATATTGTCGGGAAAAAGGAGTGTGTCGAAAACGCGGCCTTCCGGCTGACTTCCCCCGGACTCGGAAAGGAGGTCGGCGCGTCCCTCGGCATCATGCAGTCCTTTTATCAGGGACTGTTTCTGGCGCCGACCGTTACGGCAGGCGCGTTAAAAGGAGCCGTATTTGCGGCAAATATCTATGAGCGGCTGGGCTTTGCGGTGGTGCCGGACGGCTCGGAGAGCCGGCACGACATCATTCAGGCGGTGGTATTCCAGAATCCGGACGCACTGATCGCGTTCTGCGAGGGGATTCAGGCCGCGGCGCCGGTGGACAGCTACGTGACGCCGGAGCCGTGGGCGATGCCGGGGTATGACAGCGATGTGATTATGGCGGCGGGAGCTTTCGTGCAGGGCTCTTCCATTGAACTGAGCGCGGACGGCCCCCTAAAGCCGCCCTATGCGGTGTATTTCCAGGGCGGTCTGACCTGGTACCACGCGAAACTCGGCATTTTGAAATCTTTACAAAAACTTAAGGAACGAAATCTTGTGAATCATGGTTTGTTGTGGTAGAATAATGTGAATACTTTTGCAATGTTTCAAAGCTTTCGGGGAGAGATGCTTCGGGGGATTCATATCCTGAGGCAGAAAGGAAGCAATATGAGACAAACTGTTACCGTAAAAGAACTGCCCGATTCGGAGAAACCCTACGAGAAATTCCGCATGTCGGGGCCGGAGGTCCTGAGTGATGCGGAACTTCTGGCAGTGATTATCCGCACCGGGACAAACGGCCGCAAATCCATCGAAGTCGCACAGGATTTTCTGAATCTCGATGACAGGAGCCTGTTAAATCTATATTCGGTGTCGTATCGGGATATGCAGCAGATTAACGGAATCGGTGAGGTGAAAGCCATTCAGCTGAAATGTATCGCGGAACTGTCGAGGCGTATCGCCATGGCAAAGTACCGAAGCAGAGTGTGTCTGAATAACCCGCGTTCCATCGCGGAGTACTGTATGGAGCGGATGCGCCATGCAGCCCGGGAAGTCCTCTGGGTGATGCTGTTTGACATCAAGTGCCATCTGATCGACACGATCTGCCTGTCCACGGGCAGCGCCACAAGCACGTTTGTCCCGGCCCGGGAAATCTTTGCGGCGGCCCTGCAGTACGGCGCGGTGCAGATTGTGCTGCTGCACAATCATCCCAGCGGATATCCGCAGCCGTCGGCCGCGGATGATCTTGCCACCGCACGGATCGCAGACGGCGGCAGGCTGCTCGGAATACCGCTGATTGACCACATTATTATCGGGGATCAGGTTTACTATAGTTACAGTGAGAACAAAAGAATAATTGGTGAGGGAGAAAGTGATGACGAATAACGTGTATGGGATTGACCTCGGCACCTGCAATATGAAAATTTATTGCAAAGCAACCGGAAAGATTTTAAACGAAAAGAATACAATCGCATTGGTCAACAAAGACCAGATTTACGCCTACGGCGATTCTGCCTACGCCATGTATGAAAAAGCGCCCGAGGATATCCAGGTGACGTTCCCGGTAAACGGCGGGGTGATTGCGGATCTCAACAACCTGCAGAATATGCTGCAGATTTACCTTGAGAAGAATGTAAAGGGAAAGCTGCGCGGAGCGGAGTATATTGTCGCGGTTCCGACGAATATCACCAAAGTGGAGAAAAAGGCGTTTTCCGATATTTTCTATAAGAGCAAATTAAAGCCGAAGAGCGTACTGCTCTGCGAGAAGCCGATCGCGGATGCTGTCGGTTTCGGCCTCGACGTTAGCGAGCCCACCGGCATTATGATTGTGGATATCGGGGCGGATACCACCGAGATATCGGTGATTTCTCTCGGCGGACTGGTGCTCAGTGATCTGCTGCACTACGGCGGCAACAAAATCGACGAGTCGATTATCACGTATGTGAAGCGCAAATACAACCTTGTAATCGGACAGAAGACGGCACAGGCCATGAAAGAGCGTCTCGGCTCCGGCGTTCCGGGCAAGACAGAGACAATGGGCGTAGTGGGCCGCGATGTGGTCAGCGGTCTGCCGGTGGAGATCGAAATGTCTGCCGCGGTGGTGTATGAGGCCATCAAAGATCACCTCGGGACCATCTGCAATGCGATTAAGATGATTCTCGAGAAGACGCCGCCCGAGCTTGCGAAAGATATCGTGCATTCCGGCATTTATATCACAGGCGGCGGTTCAAAAATCCATGATCTGGATCAGCTGTTTAAGGAAGTGACGGGCATCGAAATCAACACCTGCGAAAATCCGGAGGAGTGCGTGGTGCGCGGTCTGATTAAGATCGTATCGGACAGCAAATTTAAAAATCTTCCGTTCAGTATGAAGAGCAATATTTTGATTTAGAGGATATTATGAAACGAAAACCCAAATTTGTACTGCCGACGAAATATATTCTGCTGTTTCTGACCTGTTTTTGTGTGCTGGCCATGCTTTTGAGCTTCACCTTAAATATCAGCGGCGGACCGTTAAATTCGGCGGCCGGTTATGTGTTTATCCCGATGCAGCGTGGAATCAACGCGGTCGGGGGCTGGATTTCGGAGAAATCGGACAGTCTAAAACAGCTGAATGACGTTATGAAAGAGAATGAGGAACTGAAACGCAAGGTAGACGAGCTGACGACGGAGCTTAACACGTTGACGCTTGAGCAGTACGAATTGGAAAATCTCAGAGAGTTGTTTGAACTCGACCAGAAATACCCGAGTTATGAGAAGATTGCGGCCAATGTCATCGGAAAAGGCAGCGGGAACTGGTTTTCCAATTTTACGATTGACAAGGGGAGCAACGACGGCATTGAGGTGGATATGAATGTGATTGCAGGCAGCGGACTGGTCGGAATCGTCACGGACGTGGGGCCGAATTATGCCACAATCAGTTCGATTATCAACGATACAAACAAGGTCAGCGGCATGCTGACGACCACTTCGGACAATCTGGTGGTCAGCGGAAGCCTGCAGAGCATGAGCGAGCACATGGTAATCGAATTTTCCGATTTAAACGATTCGGACAGCGAGGTTGCGGTCGGCGACCCGGTGGTGACTTCCTATATCTCGGACAAATATCAGCAGGGCATCCTCATCGGCTATATCAGCAGCATCGAGATGGATTCCAACAATCTGACGAAATCAGGCACGATTACCCCGGCGGTAGACTTCGAACATATTCAGGAGGTTCTTGTGATACGAAATAAAAAGCAGCAGACAAAGGAGTGACGGCAGGGAATTTATGAGACGAAAAATAGTTTTGAGTATTATCATTGCAGTATGCTATCTGCTACAGTCCACACTGTTTCAAAGCCTGGCATTTGCATCGATCTCGCCGAATCTTCTGATTATCGTGGTTTCGGCGTTCGGTTTTATGCGGGGAAAAAAAGAAGGGATGCTGATCGGATTCTTCTGCGGATTGCTGCTGGATATCTTTGGCGGCAGAATTGTCGGCATGTATGCGCTTTTGTACATGTATATCGGATATCTGAACGGGCGTTTCCGCAAGATGTTCTATCCGGAAGATATCAAACTCCCGATGCTTCTGATTGCGGGAAGCGATATCGCCTGCAATCTGCTGATTTATTTTTTCCTGTTTCTGTTCCGAAACCGTTTTGATATCCGGTTTTACCTGCTTCATATTATGGTGCCGGAGCTCGTTTACACCATGGCGGTCACGATATTCCTGTACGCGGTTATCCTGAATATCAACCAGCGGCTTGAGGTGATCGAAAAAAGGAGTGCTACAAAGTTTGTTTGAAAAAATAAAAGAATATTTCCGACTGTTTATAAAATCACGCCTTGCGGTTGCAAGTGTCGTCATGACAGCGCTTTTTTTGGCGCTGATCGGACGGGTCTTTTATCTGCAGATTATCAACGGAAAAACCTATCAGGACAACTATACGCTGAAAATTGTGAAAGAGCGCACGTTAAACAGTACGCGCGGCAACATTTACGACAGGAACGGCAAGCTTTTGGCCTACAATGAGCTGGCCTATTCCGTCACGATTGAGGACAACGGGACCTACAGCAGTTCTTCCGCCAAAAATACGGCGCTGAATGCGGAGCTTGCGCAGATTATCACGGCGCTCGAGAAAAACGGGGATGCGATTGTAAACGATTTTAAAATCAGCCGGGATAAGGACGGCAGTTTTTCTTTTAACGTGACGGGAACTTCCTTTAAGCGCTTTCTTGCGGATGTCTACGGCGCGTCCGCCTACACGGACCTGAAATACGACAAAAAGCTGGGATATAATCCGGCGGAGGCCGATGCCGATACGGTGATGGAATATCTGACAGAGACAAGCTACGGCGTCGATACGGATTTGTATGACGGCGAGATGGCATACAAGATCACGGTGATTCGATTTGCCATGGCGCAAAATGCCTATCAGAAGTACATTGCCGCCACAATCGCGACAAACGTCTCGGAAGAGTCCGTCGCCTATATCAGCGAGCATTCCCAGGAGCTGCAGGGCGTGGAAATTTTGGAAGACACCATCCGCAGATACAACAACAGCAAATATTTTGTTTCCATTCTGGGCTACACCGGCAAGATTTCCTCGGAGGAATACGAAAAGCTCTCCGCCGAGGATGACAGCTACACCCTAAACGATATTGTCGGCAAAGGCGGTATCGAGCAGTATATGGACAGCTACCTGAAAGGGAAAAAGGGGTACGAAAAGCTTTATGTGGACTATATGGGAAAGGCGGTAGAGGTGATTGAGCGCGAGGAGCCAAGCTCCGGCAATGATGTCTACCTGTCGATTGACAGTGATCTGCAGATTGCGGTTTATAACCTGCTCGAGCAGGAGATCGCAGGTATCGTGTACTCCAATATAGACAACTCCGCATCCGATATTCCGATTCCGATTACCGATGTGTACTTTGCGCTGATTAACAATAACGTGATTGATTTCGAGCATTTTTCGGCAGAAGACGCATCATCGAACGAGCAGGCGGTACAGCAGATCTTCGAAGGGCGCCGCGGCAGTGTCAGAGGGCAGCTTTCGGATCACCTGACAAGTGATGGGGCTACGGCGTTTGCCGCGTTGGATGAGGAATATCAGGACTATTTCAACTATGTGATTACCCGGCTGAAAGAGGAAGATATTCTTGTGGAAGAAAAAATCGACGCCTCAGACGAGGTGTATCAGGAGTGGTCTCAGGGCAATGTCAGCCCGAAAGATTATCTCGGACATGCGATTTCCCAGAACTGGATTGATATCACAAAATTTACGGTAGAAGAAAAATATTCGGATTCCACCGAGATATATGATGCGCTCTGCACTTATGTGCTGGATGATCTGATGGGGGAGAGCGAGTTTGGAAAGCTGATTTACAAGTATCTGATCGAAAGAGGACTGATCGGCGGCAGAGAGCTGTGTCTGATTCTGTTTGACCAGGCCGTGCTGCCCTATGACGAGAACGAAATCAGAGGACTCACCGATAATTCCGTCACCGCCGTGTCGTTTCTGAAACAAAAAATCAAAAATCTGCAGATTACGCCGGCACAGCTGGCGCTTGATCCCTGTTCCGGCTCCTGCGTCGTCACCGACGTGAAGACGGGAGAGCTTCTTGCGCTTGTGACCTATCCGGGCTATGACAGCAATAAGCTGGCAAATACGGTGGATGCGGAGTACTTCAGCAGTCTGCAGACGGATAAGTCCCTGCCCCAGTACAACAACGCGACTCAGCAGGGTATGGCTCCCGGTTCCACATTTAAGATGGTGATCGCCACGGCGGGATTGACGGAAGGCGTGGTCACTACAGCGGAACAGATTACGGATTTAGGAGAGTACGAAAATATCAGCAACCGGCCGAAATGTTGGATTCATCCCTCTTCACACGGCAGTATCAATATGGCGGAGGCGCTTCGGGATTCCTGCAACTATTTCTTCTATGAGGTCGGATACCGTCTGAGCACCAACAATTATGCGACCAGCTACAATGCGCCGCTCGGCGTCTCAAAGATTCAGAAATACGCGGAAATGTTCGGATTTGACGAGAAAACCGGAATCGAGATCGAGGAGGCGGAACCGCGGATTGCAGATGATTTCCCCGTTATGGCAGCGATCGGACAGAGTAACAACCGTTATACCACGGTTCAGCTTGCACGCTATGTCACCGCTGTCGCAAACAGTGGAACCGTATACAGATACACCCTGTTAAACCGTGTCGAGGACGCGGAGGGGAATGTCTTAAAAACTTATACGCCGGAGATACGAAATACCGTAGATGTCTTAGATGCTTCCGGATGGAATGCCATTCATACCGGCATGCGTATGGTGGTGGAAAACACAAAAGAGTTTAACGGGTTCCCGATTGAGGCCGCCGGAAAGACCGGTACGGCACAGCAGAATCCGAAACGTGCGAACCATGCGCTTTTTGTGGGTTATGCCCCTTACAGCAACCCGGAGATTTCCATTGCCACCCGTATTGCATACGGATACACGTCCCACAATGCGGCCGAAGTCTCAAGAAATGTATTTTCTTACTATTTTGGTGTGGAAAGTACGGATGAGTTGCTGAGCGGACGGGCAGCGGAGGTAGATTCTTCCTCCAATGAGTTTAGTGATTGACGGAGGTTTTTCATGGGACAGACAGTGATGATCAAGAGCAGCAAATGCGGCATTAATCTGGTGCTCTCCCCGGAGCTTTCCTTTCCGGAGCTTCTTTCGGAAATTGTAAACCGGTTCAAAGAGTCGGAAAAATTTTTTGCGAAAGCTTCTTTCGCGATATCCTTTGAGGGGAGGGAACTCTTAGACGAGGAAAAATATCAGATTGTGGATGCCATAACCGAGCACACGGACATAAAGATTCCCTGCATCATAGAGGCGGATGAACTGCGGGATGCAGTGATTCGGCGCAAAATGGAGGAGCAGGAGAATGCCGCGAAGTTTGCAGCGGAAACGGCGAAGCGGGCCGACGGAACCTTTTATTACGGCACGATTGCCGCCGGGGAAGAGCTGACGGCGAAAGAAGGCATTGTCATTGTAGGCGATGTGGCGCCCGGGGCCACGGTGATTTCCGGAGCCGATATCGTTGTGCTCGGTACGCTTGCGGGCAGGGCATACGCAGGACTTGAGGGACGAAGCGAATCTTTTATCGCGGCGCTTCGGTTTGCCCCGGAGCAGTATAATATTGCAGGGATCTACGGAGCCGCGATTCCGTCAGAGAAAACAGGTCTTTTTTCAAAGCGTAATAAACCCTCACAGGCAAAGATTGCTTTGCTCTGTGACGGGATTATTAATATCAGTCCGCTTACGGCAGACTGAAACATATTAAATAACAGGAGGCTTCCAAAATGGGTGAAGTAATTACTTTTACCTCAGGAAAAGGCGGCGTTGGCAAGACAACCACAACGGCAAACGTCGGAGTCGGGCTTTCACTGTTAGATAAAAAGGTGGTATTGGTGGACACCGATATCGGCTTGAGGAACTTGGATGTGGTGATGGGACTCGAAAACCGGATTCTCTACAATCTGGTGGATATTTTAAGCGGAAAATGCCGCATGCGGCAGGCGCTGATTCGGGACAAGCGGTATCCGAATCTCTGGATTATTCCGTCTTCCTGCGTAAAACCTTCCGGAAACGTACTTGGAGAGAATCAGATGAAGCAGCTGCTCGCGGATCTGCGGGAAGAGTTTGACTACATCCTGATCGATTCGCCGGCCGGTATCGACGAGGGGTTTTATCTCGCCACATTTGACGCGGATCGGATTATTGTCGTCACAACACCGCAGATAGCGGCAATTCACGATGCGGATTGTGTGCTCAATCTCTTAAAGCACGGCAGCTGCAAGGATATCCGGGTGCTCGTAAACTGTTTTCGGAAACAGATGGTAAAGGACGGCAATATGCTTGATTTGCCGGATATACGCGAACTTCTTGAAACGGAACTGTTGGGGGTGATTCTTGAGGACGAAAATGTGATTGTCAGTCAGAATCACGGGGAACCGGTGATGGGAAAGCATACTGCGGCGGAGCAGTGCTATCAGAATGTGGCGAGGAGAATTGTCGGGGAATCACTGGAGATTCCGGATTACACAAGGCGTGTGAGCTTTTTTGCAAAATGGTTTACCCCGAGCACGGCCGGAAAGCGGGTGTGAGATGTGTCATAGAATAAGGCGGAAACAGGCCGCAGAATCCAAAAATGTTGCAAAAGAGCGTCTGCGTCTGATGATCGACGCAGACAAGAAACGCCTGGATGAGGACACGATGTCCCAGATCCGTCACGAAATCGGCGAAGTCATCACAAAATATGTGGATATAGAGCCGGAGAATATGGAGATAAAAATTGTCCTGCGCGATTATACGAGACGTGCGGAATAGAAATGGATATTGGCGATGCTGAAACAATACAAACTAAAGAATTACAAATTCATATTGATTATATTCGTGATGGCGTTAAATGCGCTCGGAGTTTTGCTGGTGGGAAGCGCCAGTCCCTCTGACATGAAAAAGCAGATGATCGGAATGATTTCGGGCATAGCCCTCATGCTGGTTGTGTCCGTGATCGACTACAATTTCATTCTGAAATTTTCCTGGTTAATCTATCTGGCCGGCGTGGGGATGCTCGTTCTTGTCATGGTGGCAGGTGATGACAGCAAGGGCGCCCAGCGCTGGTTCCAGATCGGCGGCTTTCGGTTTCAGCCCTCAGAGCTGGTAAAGATTCTTCTGATCCTGTTTTTTGCGTATTATTTTATGAAACATGAGGAAAAGATTAACAGTGCGGGCGTTCTGTTCGGTTCTTTTGCGCTGGTTGGAATACCGCTTGGCCTGATTCTGGCACAGCCGAATCTTTCCACGACGATCGTGACGACGCTTATTTTTGCGGCGATGCTTTTTGTGGCGGGAATCAGCTATAAACTGGTCACCGGTGTTCTGGTGACCTGTGTGCCCACATTTCTGGTGCTGATGACGCTGATTATTCAGGATAAGGTTCCGTTTATCCGCCCTTATCAGATCGGACGTATTATGGCATGGCTTTATCCGGAGGATTATCCGGATATCGCCTACCAGCAGCAAAATTCGATTATGGCGATCGGTTCGGGGCTTTTGTGGGGGAAAGGCCTAAACAATACCGATCCGACTTCCGTCAAAAACGGCAAATTTATCTTAGAGCCCCAGAACGATTTTATTTTTGCGGTAGCGGGCGAGGAACTGGGCTTTGTCGGCTCCGTCGTGATTATTCTGCTCTTGCTTTTCATTACGATTGAGTGTATATTTATTGCTAGAAAAGCAAAGGATGCGGCGGGCAGACTGATCTGTTCCGGCATGGCGGCATTGATTGGTTTTCAGAGTATCGTAAATATCGGTGTGGCAACGGGAATGATGCCGAATACGGGCGTCACGCTGCCTTTTGTGAGTTATGGCCTTACATCTATCTGGTCGCTGTATATCGGTATCGGGCTGGTATTAAATGTCGGTCTGCAGCCGAAAAAATATTAATGGGGAGGTTTTTGACATCATGAATATAGGTCTGATTGCACATGATTCCAAGAAAAAATTAATGCAGAATTTCTGTATTGCATATCGGGGGATTCTCTGTAAAAACGAACTGTTCGCTACCGGGACTACCGGCCGGCTGATTGAAGAGGTCACAAACTTAAATATTCACAAGTATCTTGCCGGACATTTGGGCGGCGCACAGCAGCTCGGGGCGCAGATAGAGCACAATGAAATCGACCTTGTAATTTTTCTGCGGGATCCGCTCACGCCGAAATCGCATGAGCCCGACGTGCACAATGTCATCCGGATTTGCGATACCCATAACATTCCCCTTGCAACCAACCTTGCAACCGCGGAACTGCTGATCAAATCATTAGACAGAGGAGACTTAGAGTGGCGTGAAATGTACAAATAAGCTGTGTGCGGTCCTTATGGGGGCTGTTCTGGTTTTTCAGGCCGGCTGCGGCTTCGGTGTCGAGGAACTGTCCAGGCCTTATGATATCTATGAGACGACAGCCGGCGTGGGCCTGGCCGCCTCTAAAAATGCCGAAGAAAAAACATTTTTCTCCGACGGTCTGTGCGTGGCGGACGATGTCGCAATCGGAACGGGGGATACGGATTCTTATGTGGCAGGCGGTGCAGCCGCGTTTAATGTTGCGACCGGTGAGGTCGTCTACGCAAAAAATCTATATACGAAGCTTTATCCTGCAAGCACCACAAAAGTGCTGACGGCCTATATCGTCCTCAAATATGCGGCCGATCTCGACGAAACGGTGACGGTCAGCGAGAATGCAGCCGATCAGGAGGCGGATTCTTCCGTCTGCGGCGTGAAAGCGGGCGACAGGATCACGATGCGGGATTTGCTCTACGGGCTGATGCTGCGCAGCGGAAACGATGCGGCGATTGCCATCGCCGAGCACATGTCGGGCAGCGTGGAAGCGTTTGCGGAGCTTATGAACCAGGAGGCCGTAAATCTCGGGGCGACACAGTCCCATTTTGTGAATCCGAACGGTCTGCCGGACGAGAATCACTATACCTCGGTCTATGATATGTACCTGCTTTTTAACGAAGCAATTAAAAACGAAGCATTTGTTCAGCTTATCTCGACAAAATCCTATGATACCGCATACACCGACGCGGAGGGCAATCCCGTCGAGCATACCTGGGAGAATACAAACCAATATCTCGCGGGGAACCAGACGGCTCCCGAGGGATTTACCGTAGTCGGCGGCAAGACGGGCACCACGGGGGATGCCGGCTATTGTCTTGTCCTGTATTCCTACAATGCAAAAGGCGAACCGATTATCTCGATCGTGTTTAAAGCGGACGGAAGATCCAATCTGTATTTGCTGATGAATGAGATACTGCAGGGCTATGCAAATTAAAGAAGGTCTGATTCTAAAAAATTCTATTGTATTTCATATGCATGTATACTATAATTGTTTTATATAAACAACTGTTTTTATTCAATTTAACGAATAAAATGCAAAACAGTAGGAACTAGGAGGAGATGACCATGATAGAAATTATTGCAGGAGAAAAAGGAAAAGGAAAGACGAAAGAGCTGCTGAGCAGAGTAAATTCGGCTGTGACGGCTGCATCTGGCAATATCGTTTATCTGGACAAGAGTCAGAAGCATATGTACGAATTGAATAACAAGGTTCGTCTGATCAATGTAACCGATTATCCGATTGACAACTGTGACGAGTTCCTCGGCTTTGTCTGCGGCGTCGTATCGCAGGACAATGATTTGGAGGAGATGTATCTGGACAGTTTTCTGACAATCGCGTCCCTTGAGACCGATGAGGAGATATGTCATGCGATTCAGAAACTGGATGTAATCAGTGAAAAATATAATGTAAAATTTATTTTGAGTGTTTCAAGAAATGAGTCAGCGCTTCCTGATTCTGCAAAGGCAAAAATAGTCATTTCCCTGTAATATTTTACATCAAGTGAAAGTGCTGTAACGCAGCGTTACAGCACTTTTTATGTGCAGATTTAAGACTGGCTGACAGAGCGGATCCGACCGAAAAGGCTGATGAGATAAAGGCCGCCGATCCCGACGATTGCATAGACAATGCGGGAGAACCAGGACATATCTCCGAAGATAAATGCGACCAGATCGAAGCGGAAAAACCCGATCAGTCCCCAGTTGATTGCGCCTATAATGACAAGTGTCAGTAACGTGTAGTCTAACCAATTTGTATTCATAGCGTTATTGCCTCCTTTTTTTTGTAGTATCTGCGTAAAAATAAAAATTATACAAAACAACGATTTTTCGGGTCTCTGCCCGCAAGAGAAATAAGAGAGGACAAGGATTTTGAGCGATAACCGCAAGATTGTCAGATATCGTAAACCATTTAATATAAATATCGGTATCGTTATTTTTATAATTATTTTTATTTATCTGGTGTTCAATGTATATACCTATGTGACGACAGAGCATATTTCGGTCTATGAGGTAGAGCAGGGAACCATGGCGGAAAACAATATCTACCGCGGACTGATTCTGCGGGACGAGCAGGTCTATTATGCGGATCGTTCCGGCACATTAAATTACTATGTCAAAGAGGCGTCAAAGGTCGGATGCGGCAATCTGATCTGTTCCGTCGATGAAAACGGGGACGTGTCAAAGCGTCTGTCCGAGGCAAGCGCGGACGTATCGATGCTGTCTGCGGAACATTTGGACGAGATCGCGGCAGGGATTTCGGATTTTCAGCTGTCCTACGATTCAAAGAACTTCTATCAGGTGTATGCTTTTAAGGAGGATCTGGACTCCACGCTGGAAGAAATTTTAAATTTAAACGCGTTAAACAGCATTCAGGACTATGCCGACGGCGCGGAACAGGGCAATTCCTTTCACCGCGTCTATGCAAAGGAGGACGGCGTGGTCGTCTACTACGCCGACGGCTATGAGGATGTGACGTTAGACGACATTACCGCGGAAATGTTTGACGAATCTGCTTACGCGAAAATCAACACAAGAAACAACCACACCATAGAGGCAAAGGATCCGATTTATAAGCTGGTGCGCAGTGAAATGTGGAGTATTGTCATTCCCGTAAGCGGTGAGACGGTGAACAGACTTGCCGCGGACAATGTCCTGCGCCTGCGCTTTCTGCAGGACGGCAAAACGACCTACGCCAATTATACACTGAAAGAGAAGGACGGAGCGAATTATCTGGTGCTGTCTCTGCGCAGCGCGATGATACGCTATGCAAAAGAGCGCTATGTGGAAGTGGAGCTGCTGTTAAATGAGGAGACCGGGCTTAAAATTCCCAATTCCGCCATTACGGAAAAAGAATTTTATACGGTTCCCGTCGAATATTTTGTGAAGGGCGGAGATTCCAACCAGAAAGGACTTCTGGTCGAACGAACCGACTCGGACGGGAAAAAGATTACGGAGTTTGTCACGCCCACCATTTACTATGAGACGGAGGAGCTTTATTATATCGACGGCGAGGACGTGTCCGGGGACGATGTTCTCTTAAAGCCGGATTCGAGCGCAACTTATACGGTGGGACGGAATACGGCAGTTCTGCGCGGGGTCTACAATATCAATAAAGGCTACGCCGTATTTAAACAGATTGATATCTTATATCAGAATGAAGAGTATACGATTGTGCGCACCGGCACTACCTACGGCATTGCTCTGTATGACCACATTGCCCTTGACGGTACGAAGATCCATGAAAATGAATTGATTCAGTAAAAAACGGAGGATGGAAAACGATGATAAAAGAAAATTTGAATACGGTTGAGACAAAAATAGCGGCTGCCTGCGTGCGCGCAGGCAGGGAGAGGGCGGATGTGATGCTGATTGCCGTGAGCAAGACAAAGCCGGTTGAGATGCTGACGGAGGCGTATGATACCGGGGTGCGCGATTTCGGTGAGAATAAGGCGCAGGAAATGTGCGACAAAATTCCTAAGCTTCCCGCGGATATCAGGTGGCACATGATCGGTCATCTGCAGCGGAATAAAGTAAAATATATTATTGATCAGGCAGCGCTGATTCACTCGGTGGACACGTACCGTCTGGCCGAGGAGATCAACATTCAGGCAAAAAAACGCGGGATTATCGTCCCGATTCTCGTCGAGGTCAATATTGCCGGTGAGAGATCCAAATTCGGCGCATCCGCGGAGGATGCAATGCTTCTCGTGGAGGAGATTGCAGCGCTTGAAAATCTGCGCATCAAAGGATTGATGACGATTGCACCCTATGTTGTGGACGCGGAGGAGAATCGTCCGTATTTTCGGAAAATAAAACAATTATCTGTTGACATAACAAATAAAAACATAGATAATGTATCTATGGAAGTATTGTCTATGGGTATGACCGGAGACTATGAGGTGGCGATTGAAGAGGGAGCCACAATGGTGCGTGTCGGTACAGGCATCTTTGGCGAACGCAGTTATAAGAAAAGTAACGAGTAATACAGGAGTGAAATATGGGCGTTTTAGATAAATTTTTGAGCATCATGCATTTGGATCCGGATGACGATGAGGACTTCTACAATGAAGATTATGATTATGAGGACGATTACGAGGATGAACCGGTAAAAAGCCGCAGTTCTTCCCGGAGAGAGAAGCGGGAGGAGCCGGAGGCAGATGACAGGTTTGCGGAGAAAGCGGCGAAGTCAAGCTCCAAAGTGACTCCGATACGTTCCGTCAAGAAGCAATCCGGCACCGGTATGGAACTTTGTGTGATTAAGCCTACTTCCGTCGAAGATGCAAGGGAGATCACGGAGACGCTGCTAAATAACCATGCCGTAGTCCTTAATATGGAAGGACTCGACATGGAGATTGCACAGCGGATCATCGATTTTACTTCCGGTTCCTGCTTTGCAATCAGCGGAAATCTTCAGAAAATATCCAATTACATATTTATCATTACTCCGGCTACGGTAGATATATCCGGAGATTTTCTTAATTTAGCAGACACATTTCAGGGAAGAGGGATTCAGACCGAGTTTTAATCATGAATGAACAGGAACTTTGCAGGAAAAAATTGACCGATTTGTCATGTCAGGCGAACAGAAAGGGAATCGTTGTATTCAGCGATTTCCTTAATTTAAATGAACAGAATATTTACCGCCAGTCCGAACGTCTCTTTGAGACACGCACAGAGAGCTTCGGAGGCGTGCCTTTTGCAGAGCGTCAGATGGTTGCATTTATCCCTGATGCTCTTTCCTACGAGTGGGAGTATCCGATTGCGGTTCTGCATATTTCGCCCGTTTCCCCGAAGTTTGCAGAGAAGCTGGAACACCGCGATATCCTGGGAGCAGTGATGCAGCTGGGCGTGGAGCGCTCCAAAATCGGAGACATCCTTGTGGGAGAAGGGGAGGCATGGCTGTTGTGCGAAGCGCGCATGGCGGACTATTTTGCGGAACATTTAAACAGGATTCGTCATACCGACGTACGGCTTTCGCGCGCGGATGCGGCCGGGATTGCGGTGCGTCCGAATCTGGAGGAGCACAACGGCATTGTCACTTCAAACCGGCTCGATTCGGTGATTGCCTGTGTATATCGGCTCTCGCGCAGCAAGGCACAGGATTTGATTCGTCAGGATAAAGTTTTTATAAACGGGAAAATCACAGAAAATCCGTCCTATGTCTGCCGTGAGGAGGAAATCGTCTCGGTGCGGGGCCATGGCCGTTTTGTCTTTGAAGGCTGCTTGGGCAAAACCGGAAAAGGACGCATAAAGATCACTTATAAGCAATATACGGGAACATCGATTTGATTTGTCGGAAGGAGTGCGAAGATACATGGCAGAAACAATTTGCGTAGCAAAAGACGGCGTACACGCATATGAGATTGAGATCACAGACAGTTTTTCGGCGCTTGTGCAGAAACTTGCGGCGCTTGGCTACCGCAGGGAGCAGAAAATCTGTGTCGTCACCGATTCCAATGTCGGACCGCTGTACGCACAGGAGGTCGCAGGGCTTCTCTCTGCCGCATTTGACACGGTGAGAGTTCACACATTTCCTGCAGGGGAAGCAAATAAGAACCTGGATACGGTCGGCCGTCTGTACGAAGAGCTGATTATCAGTCATTTTGACCGCAGAGATCTTCTGGTGGCGTTAGGCGGCGGTGTCGTCGGCGATCTGACCGGTTTCACGGCGGCTACCTATCTGCGGGGCATTGATTTTATTCAGATTCCCACGACGCTTCTCGCGCAGGTTGACAGCAGCGTGGGCGGGAAGACCGGTGTGGATTTCATGCAGTACAAAAATATGGTCGGAGCCTTTTATCAGCCGAAGCTTGTCTATATGAACCTTTCGGTATTAAGATCGCTTCCCGAAAAGCAGATTGTCTCGGGGATGGGAGAGGTGTTAAAGCACGGTCTGATTAAAGATATCGCCTATTATGAATGGATGACGGCGCATGCAGACGAGATCAAAGCGCTTGCCCCCGCGGCGCTTGCGCACACCGTCGCAGGCAGCTGCCGGATTAAGCGGGATGTCGTAGAGCAGGACCCGACGGAAAAGGGGGAGCGGGCGCTGCTAAATTTCGGACATACCATCGGCCACGCGATTGAGAAGCTTTCGGATTTCAGGCTGTATCACGGGGAATGCGTGGGAATCGGAATGGTGACCGCTGCGTACCTCTCCGCAGTATACGGACGGCTGCCCGCAGAGGCGTTTGCGCGCATCGAAAGTGACCTGACAAAGTTCGGCTTTCAGACGAGAGTTTCGGGTTTCTCGCCCGAGGAAGTGCTTGCCGCATCGAAATCGGACAAAAAAATGGTTGGCGTAAACGTGAAGTTTATTTTGCTGGACAAAATCGGAACTTCCTATATATACAGAGATTTTACGGACGAACAGCTGCTTTCGGGAATCCGCTATGTCTGTGGAATGGAGGACGCTCATGAATAACGGAAATGCGACGGCAAAAAAGGTGCTTGTCGGTGCGGCGGTATCCGCGTTTTTGATTTTTATCGACTGGCTGACGAAGCGGCTCGCCGTGCTCCATTTGAAAAATCAGGATTCCATTCCCGTCTGGAAAGATGTTTTTGAGCTGCATTACCTGGAAAATCATGGTGCGGCGTTCGGTCTTCTGCAGAACCGGCAGACGTTTTTTATCGTCATAACGACGGTACTGCTTGTGCTGATTATTTATTTTTATCTCCGGCAGATTCCGGATGAGCCCCGTTATCGGCCGTTAAATCTGGTTGCGGTCCTGTTTTTTGCGGGTGCCGTCGGAAATTTTATTGACCGGGTAAAAGCAGGGTATGTGGTAGACTTTTTTTATTTTGTGCTGATAGATTTTCCGATTTTTAACATGGCGGATATCTATGTGGTAATCGCAGCGTTTTTATTGATTGCGCTTGGCCTTTTTTATTACAAAGAGGAAGATTTTGAGCGTGTGCTGACATTTTCAAAGTGACTGGGAGTGATTCGATGAGGATAGAAAATTTTGAAGCGGGAACAGAAAACGAGGGAGAGCGGCTTGACAAATACCTCTCCCTGCTTTTGTCCGAGAGCGGTGCGCAGTCCCGCTCTTTTTTTCAGAAGTTGATCAAAGACGGGCAGGTGACGGTAAATGCCGTGCCGCAGAAAGCAAATTATCGGCTGAATGCAGGGGACGTGATACGTGTTGCGTTTCCCGATCCCGCAGAAACGCCGATTCTGCCCGAAGATATCCCGCTGGATATCCTCTATGAGGACGAGGATCTGCTGGTTGTCAATAAGCCGAAGGGAATGGTGGTTCATCCCTCTGCGGGACATGCGTCCGGCACCCTGGTAAATGCCGTGATGTACCACTGCAAAGACAGTCTTTCAGGAATTAACGGCGAAGTCCGTCCCGGAATCGTTCACCGCATCGATATGGATACTACCGGCTCTCTGATTGTCTGCAAAAACGATGAAAGCCATCTCTTTATCGCGGAGCAGATTAAGGAGCATTCGGTCTGCAGACGCTATCGGGGAATCGTCTGCGGCGTCGTAGGGGCCGATACGGGGACGATTGAAGCGAGTATCGGCCGTCACCCGGTAGAACGGAAAAAAATGGCAATAAACGAGACGAACGGCAGGCACGCGGTCACTCACTACCGGGTGCTGGAGCGCTTTTTGCGCTATACGTATATGGAGTTTGAACTGGAAACCGGGCGTACGCATCAAATCCGCGTACATATGGCGAGCATCGGGCATCCGCTCCTTGGGGACACGCTGTATTCAAGCGGAAAAAGCCCCTACCGGCTGCAGGGACAGACGCTTCACGCGCTGCTGATCGGATTTATCCATCCGCGCACCCGCGCGTATATGGAAGTCACAGCGCCCCTGCCGGAATATTTTGAGAAAATACTGCGCGATTTACACTAATTTCAAATAATTCTTTTACTTTTTCGGCATGTGTATTATAATATTTTTAAAGAAATTTTGAAAGGCGGAATATTTATGGGAAATAAAGTTTACACAATCGGCCGTGAATTCGGCAGCGGAGGAAAAGACGTAGGAGAGAAACTGGCCAACCGGCTGGGCATTCCGCTCTATGACAAGGAATTACTGCAGCGGGCGGCAAAGGAGAGCGGCTTTTGTGAGGAGATATTTGAAAATCACGATGAAAAGCCGACAAGCAGCTTTTTGTATTCTCTGGTCATGGACACGTATTCCATGAACGGCTATTCGTCCTCACCGTTTCTCGATATGCCTTTGAATCATAAGGTTTTTCTTGCGCAGTTTGACACCATCAAAAAGATTGCAGATCATGAATCCTGTGTGATTGTAGGGCGGTGTGCCGATTACGCGCTGTCGGACAATCCGGACTGTATAAATATTTTTATTCATGCGGATATGGAAAAACGCATCAAGCTTGTCAGCAAACGGGCGAATATAACCGAGAACAAGGCAAAGGACATGATTATAAAAAATGATAAGCAACGCGCCAGCTATTATAATTATTATACCAGCAAGCGCTGGGGAGACTCGTCCGCTTATCATCTGACTCTGGATGCCGGAAAACTCGGAGTTGACGGCTGCGTAGATATGATACTGAAATTCCGTGAAATTATGGATGCCGTAAAATAGAATCCGTTATTTATCGCACTTACGCTGGCTCCTGGTCGATTTTCTCTGGGCGAAACAGACACGCTTTATGATTTACTCATATGTCGGTATGCCAGGAGAAAGGAAAACCTTGTCAATGGTTGCGCAGGTTGAACCTGTAAAAATGTCAGAGCATAGAAGAAGTCAGGGAAATGAATAAAGAGATTCGTAAACATTCTGCAGGTCTTAAGGCGGAGAATGAAAGTGAAGAAAAAGCTGAATAAATTAGTTGTGTTAATGGGCTTGCTGATAAGGCAGGCCCTTTTCACGCCCAAAGGTCGGAGTCCCTCGGCGATATCCAGGCGTGCCGGGAATTAAATGCGGGGACGAGACCCGCGCCGGTGCATTTCCGGCGACCAGCAAGTATATTCGGTCGGAACTGACAAGACGGGGCGATAACGTCCAGAGTTGTCACAAACGCATATTCCTGTTGACGGTATAGCTCTGTAGCGTAAAGGATTGCTCTACAAAGTGTAAAGTATGGAATTTTCGTAACTATATTGTTTGTCGTTATCTGATAATTCCGGAAGTTTTTCTTTTGCAGGCATCTGATCGGCGTATGCTGAAGGGAATTTTTCAGAAAATAATAACGTTGTCGATAGTGACGACGCATGGCTGCCGGGAAAAGATTTGCATGTAAAAGTGAGTGATTCGTTTTGAAATCGGTCTAACTATTCGTTAAACTTGTGTTTTGCGAATAAATAAAATAACCTTCAAAGCACTCTTCCTGCCGATTCCGATGTGCAAATAATACACAGTTTCGTTTCACAAAGCGGCGGCTTTGTGCTATAATTTAACTCAAAGCGGCGATTGGTTTTAACAGATTTCATCCGAATCAAGGATAACCGTAAACGGTCCGTCGTTTAATAAGGAGATTTTCATATTGGCACCGAAAATTCCGCGCTCGACAACCGGAATTTCTGTTTTGCAGCGTTCCAGGATATATTCGTACATATTGTTTGCCATATCCGGTTTTCCCGCACGGATAAAAGACGGTCGATTGCCTTTTTTACAGTCGGCATACAGGGTAAATTGAGAAATCAATAAAAGGCTGCCGCCCACATCATACAGGGACAGATTTGTTTTTCCCTCGGAATCTTCAAATATGCGTAAGCCTATCAATTTTTTTATCATTTTATCGGCAATCTCTCTGGTATCCGAATCGGAAATACCGATGAGAACCAGAAAACCCTGATCGATTTGACCGGTGATCTTTTCGTCCACGGTGCAGGAAGCATGTGTTACGCGCTGAATTACAAATTTCATGAGAACCCTCCGTCTGTTGTTTGTTTCGGCAGAAATGATTGCTGCGAACGATATTTATTATACGTGATATGACAGGTATTTTTCAACTATCCCGGAAGGAAATTTCTCATTATGAAGCTTCAAAAATTATTAAGTTATACAAGACAGGCAGTTGACGACTACCGGATGATTGAGGCCGGTGACAGAATCGCAGTCGGCATATCCGGAGGGAAAGATTCGCTTGCACTGCTCTGCGCGCTTTCCCGGTTAAGAGAATTTTATCCCAGGGAGTTTGAACTGCAGGCCGTCACGGTTGATCTTGGCTACAACGGGTTTGATTTGCATCCGATTTTGTCGCTGTGCGAAAAGCTGGAAGTGTCCTGCCGGATTGTACCTACGGAAATTGCTTCGATCGTGAACCACAAGATCCCCGAAGGGGCCTCGCCGTGCCCGCTCTGTGCGAAAATGCGGAAAGGTGCACTCAATGATGCCGCTCTTGCGCTTGGCTGCAGCAAAGTTGCGTACGCGCACCATATGGATGACATCATAGAGACGGCGTTTCTATCCTTAATCTATGAGGGGCGCTTCTATGCATTTCCGCCGGTAACACGCTTAGAGCATACGGGTCTGACGGTAATCCGCCCGTTGCTCTACGCTTCGGAAGCCGAGATTAAAGGGTTTCAGAATAAATATCGGCTTCCGGTTGTAAAAAATCCCTGCCCGGTTGACGGGACAACCAGACGGGAATATGTGAAAAATCTGCTGGGACAGATGAACAGGGAGACTCCCGGCGTTAAAAAACGCTTATTTCATGCAATCATACACGGAAATATAACCGGATGGCCGCAGATTACACAATAAAACAACGACAGACAATGTTTCCGACTGTTTGGAACGCGCAGAAACCAGCGCAGAAATGAGGGAAAGAATGAAAGAAAAAGCATATTACGAGAATGTAAATATAAAAAACGAGCTCCGGCTGCGGAAAATGTTAAGCGACTTACCGCCGTTCTGCAAACAGTTTTTTATCGGTATCGAGCCCACAACCTCTTCCCGCACCCGCATCGCATATGCCTACGATATCGGCTGTTTTTTTGACTATCTGCATCGGGAAAACCCCATATGCAGCCAGATGGAACTGCGTGAGATACCGCTGTCTGTTCTGGACGAAATCACACCGATGGACATTGAGGAATACCTCTTCCACCTGAAATATTATGAAAAGGACGGAACCGAGCACACAAACGATGAGCGTGGCATCAAACGGAAGCTTGCTTCTCTCCGCTCCTTCTACCGCTATTTCTACAAGAATGAGCTGATTCGGAATAATCCGGCAGTTAAGGTTGACATGCCGAAAATTCACGAAAAGAATATTGTGCGCCTTGACATTGATGAAGTGGCCCGGCTGCTGGATGAGGTGGAATCCGGAGAAAGTCTGACTGCACGCCAGCAAATGTATCACGAAAAGACAAAAAAAAGAGATCTGGCGCTTATGACGCTGCTGCTGGGAACGGGAATCCGTGTCTCGGAATGTGTGGGACTGGATATAGGGGATGTTGATTTCCGCAATAACGGCATTAAAATACATCGAAAAGGCGGCGCGGAGGTAGTTGTATATTTCGGAGATGAAGTTCGGACCGCGCTGATGAATTATATGGAAGAGCGGCAGAAAATCACGGCCGAGGACGGAAGCATCAATGCGCTCTTTTTATCGTTGCAAAATCGACGGCTAAATGTCCGTTCCGTGGAAAATCTGGTAAAAAAATATTCGAAATTAATTACCAACCTCAAGCATATCACCCCCCACAAGCTCCGTAGTACCTACGGAACCTCCCTCTACCGGGAAACGGGGGATATCTATCTGGTAGCCGATGTTTTGGGACATAAAGACGTCAATACAACCCGAAAACACTATGCAGCCATCGATGAAGACAGACGGCGCAGCGCTGCAAAGCATGTAAAACTGCGGGATATATAGATTCGTTCATATCCGACCATGCCTCCCGTTGTTTACAGGGGAAGCGTCAACCAATAAAGTGCTTTCCCGGGATTAAAGCATACTCTTTTTGTATGCTTTGATCTCGGCAAGTGCTTCTTTGATTCCGGCCTCCGCTCCCTGTGTGGTCGGACAATAATACGTTCGGTCCTTTAAAGCATCCGGAAGACACTGCATCTTTGTCAGTTTATTTTCATAGTCGTGTGCATATTCATATCCCTTACCGTAGTCTAAGTCTTTCATCAGCTGTGTGGGCGCATTGCAGATTTGAAGCGGAACCGGTGCGGGCTCGCGCGTGCGGATATCTGATTTGGCCGCTTCACACGCCCGATAAAGAGCGTTTGATTTCGGCGCCATCGAGAGATAGACGACTGCCTGGGCAAGATTTACGTCACATTCCGGCATTCCGTTAAAATGACAGGCCTGATAAGCTGCTACCGCGATCTGGAGCGCATTCGCATCGGCCATCCCCACATCTTCGCTTGCAAAGCGAATCAGACGGCGCGCAATATAAAGCGGGTTCTCTCCGCCTTCAAGCATGCGCTGCATCCAGTAGACCGCAGCGTCCGGATCGGAATTGCGCATCGATTTGTGGAGTGCCGAAATGATGTTGTAGTGTTCTTCGCCGTTTTTATCGTAGAGCAGGGACTTTCTGTTGATACATTGGGACAATTCCTCATCACTCACGGCAATGGAACCGTCAGAGCGGATGCTTCCGTTTAACACAACCATTTCCAGCGTATTCAGCGCGGTACGCGCGTCACCGGAGGCCGACTGCGCAATCGCCCGCAGCTGCGCTTGCGTGATGTGGACGGGCTGTGTCCCAAAGCCCTTGGGACTGCGGATTGCGTTTTGCAGTAACCGCGTCAAATCCTCGTCATTGAGTGCTTTGAGCACAAAAACCTTACAGCGGGATAAAAGTGCGGCGTTAATCTCAAAAGAAGGATTTTCTGTCGTTGCACCGATAAGCAGGATACTGCCCTTTTCAACAAACGGCAAAAAGGCATCCTGCTGGGCTTTGTTAAAACGGTGGATCTCGTCGACAAACATGACCGTGCGGATTCCCATTTTCCGGCTGCTTTCCGCCTGAGCCATCACATCTTTAATTTCTTTGATGCCGCTTGTAACCGCACTGAAATTGATGAAATCAGCCTTTGTTCTGTTCGCAATGATACTGGCAAGCGTTGTTTTTCCGACACCGGGCGGCCCCCAAAAAATCATGGAGGAAATCTGATCCCGCTCGATCAGCTGCCGAAGAATCATCCCCTCTCCCAGCAGATGAGTCTGACCGACAAATTCGCTCAGCTGTTCCGGCCTGAGACGGCTGGCAAGCGGAGCATTGCTCGGACGGCTGTCAAACAATGACATTTGCTCCATCAAATTCACCTCCATATCTGTTTCCCGCATACGCGGGTAATATCATCTCACGTCAGCCTTTCTCCGGTGTCAGTTCCCGGAATTTTCGGCTCCGATAATTTCGTTTATCTTCTCCTGAATCCGCTTCTTTACCAGAGCGGCGATCTCCTGTGTCCGCATTTTTCCGTATTCCTCGAACAAAATTGGTTTCAGATAGTGTACCTGTGTCGTGACAGGACCAAGCGAGAAGCTGTTGAATACTCTGTAGGAATCGTACAAAGCCACCGGAATGATCGGCGCATGCGTTTTCAGCGCAATTTTGAAGCTGCCGGCCTTAAAATCACAGACATGGTTGCGGTTGTTAAACTCGTACCCGCCTTCCGGAAACAGAATGTAGCGCTTCCCCTTTTTTACTTCCTCCGAAACCTCATTAATAATCGTAAGCGCCTGTCTGACATCTTTTTTGTCGAGACGCTTTCCCTGCAGTAAATCCACAAACTCCCGCACCAGGATCGTATTTGACTTTGCCTTATCCATCACCAAAGAACAGGGCTTTCTGTGCGTGTGAATAATTCCGAGTGCATCATATTTCCCCTGATGATTCGGATACATCATATAGCCGCCCTCTTCCGGCAGATTTTCGGTTCCGGAAGCCTTGGTGCGGACGCCGCCGGTCAATTTCATAAGACGGATGACATGGCGTGCAAGCTCATAGCGCGCTTCCTCGGAATACTGCTCCGGATGGTCGGCCTCTCTGCGCATCCGCAGAATCACGTATGGCGCACGAAACAGGTTCATAAATATTACATAAATAAGTTTAATCATAGAACTTTCATATCCTCCGCACAGAGCCGGATGCAGTATCCGAAAAGCTTATCCCCCAAATATGCTGCAAAAAAATACAATATGGAATTATTATAGCCTATTTTCCATGAAAAAACAACTGTCCGGCCTTTACTCCGAAAGCGGCAACTTACTGCAGATAATCGCTCGAATAATAGGGAACCGTAATATACTGCCCGTAATGGATTTCGGAGTCTTCAATATGGTTGAGGGCACAGATTTCACGGATATATGCGTCGATGTCTTCGTACTCGACTGTCATATAAGAACCGGCAATGCTCCAAAGCGTATCTCCCTTTTGGATACGGATGCTTGTGTAATATTTGTATGACGGCTCCGTGGGGGCTGCCTGTGCTCTTATGGTGCCGGAAAGCATCGAACAGATGATAATCAGCGCGGCTGCCGTCAAAACCGAAATACAGATCATTTTGACATTTCTTATTACTACACTTCTGCTTTTCATGAGGACCTCCTGTTTTTCTTTTGGCGAACATTTGTTGCGAACATTTGTTTATGACATTATCTTATTATTAGAACAGATGTTTGTCAATAGAAAATCGAACAAATTTTCGGAATATATGTTTGCATTTTGTAAAAATCTATGCTACACTTATAGAGGTAAAATACAGTGTTCGATTATCAGTTTAGGAGGTATTGGATTCATGGCATATGGTAAAATCAGCGAAAAACAGAGAGAGATACTGGAATACATTAAGCAGGAAATTTTAAACAAGGGTTATCCTCCCGCTGTCCGTGAGATCTGTGAGGCCGTGGATTTGAAGTCTACCTCTTCCGTTCATTCTCATTTAGAAACACTTGAGAAGAACGGTTATATCAGAAGAGACCCCACAAAGCCCCGCGCGATTGAGATTATCGACGACAGTTTTAATCTGACGCGCCGCGAGGTCGCAAACGTTCCGATCATCGGCAATGTTGCTGCAGGCCAGCCGCTTTTGGCGGTTGAAAATATCGAGAACTATTTTCCGATTCCGCTGGAGTTTATGCCGAACAACGACACCTTTATTCTGAATGTCAAAGGGGAAAGCATGATTAACGCCGGGATTTGCGACGGAGATAAGATTCTTGTGGAATGCTGTGCGGATGCGCGCAACGGTGATATGGTGGTCGCGCTGGTAGACGATTCCGCGACGGTTAAGACTTTTTATCGGGAGGACGGTCATGTGCGTCTTCAGCCGGAAAACGATACGATGGATCCGATTATCGTAGACGACTGTACGATTCTTGGAAAAGTATTCGGCGTGTTTCGATTTTTTTCATGACAGTCACACGCTCGGCGGACAACGGTTTACACAGTCGGAAAAAGTCAGTTCTCGTCCCTTGCAAGGCGCGAAAACTGACTCCCTTTTCCGACTGCAATTCGGCCGTTCATCTGCGTCAGCCGCTTTACAGTTCGTCTATCGTCACAACTTTACCGTCTCTCCAGATTCGTTCCAAATCATAAAACAGCCGGTCTTCCTTTGAAAAAATGTGAATGATAATATCGTTGTAATCCATCAGAATCCAGGTGGAATTTGAATTTCCCTCCACCTGACGGGCAGGCAGCCCTGCCTTGTGCAACGCCTCGTCGCAGGCATCGCGCATCGCCTGAATCTGATTCTGATTTGTTCCGTTTGCAATAATAAAATAATCTGCGACCGTTGATACCTCGCGGATATCGATAATGGTTACATCTTCCGCTTTTCGGTCTTCCAAAGCGGCAACCGCTGTTTTACAGTATTCTGCTGATGTCATAATTTCCTCCACTCTCTCCGTCATTTTTGAAATTGTCTGTAATATTCATAGGCAATCTGCGAGGCCGCATCAATCGAATTGCCGCGCATACGATTGTACTGCAGGCAGTCGTCAAGTATCTGCGCCATACATGCGTCTATGTCCTGAAACGCCAGCCGCCGCACGGCAGCCAAATTGGGCGCTTTATCCCTCCCGGGCTCAATATAGTCGGCAATATAAATAATCTTGTCCAAAAGGCTCATGTCGGCTTCCCCGGTGGTGTGAACCTCTATTGCATGCAGTATCTCGGGATTTTTCACATCGTATTTTGTCTCTGCGAGGAAGGCGCCGAGTTTTGCATGTAGCAAATAGGGACTTTCGTGTTCGACCGCGGTTATGGCAATGCCGTTCTTTTTGCAGAGCGAAATTTTTTCGTCGTTTGGAATGCATTTTGCGCAGTCATGCAGCAAGCCGGCCAGCATTGCATCCTCAATCGGATACTCATACGCCATCGCGAGGCTTGCGGCCGTATACATCACACCTTTTGTGTGCTCGTAACGTCCCTTATCCAATACTTTTTTTAAACGTTTTCTGATCTCATTCCGTTCCATATGCTTTGCTCCCATAAAGTTCCCGTTCACGAATATAGCGCCATACGCGTTCCGGCAGACACGGATCCGGCTGGGCCGTCCCGGGAGCTGTCTGTTCCGAAATACGTCTCCGCAATTCGGTGGAAGATATTTCGGTGCGCCCGCCCCGGACCGGATAAATTTCTGCCGGAAAGAGCTGTTTGACGTACCGGATTTTCGCGTTGATCTGCGCAATGTCGAGTTCGTCCCGAACCGCGACAAGAATCACCGCATACTCACAGATAAGCTCCGGATGAAACCATTGTTCAAAGTAATCCAGAGAATCCGCGCCCATAATAAAATAAAAGCGATTTCCGGGATGATGCGCATTCAGCTTCGCCAGTGTGCGGCAGGTGTAGCTTGTCTCCTCCGCGTCCAGTTCAATACGTGACAGACGAAAGAACGGATAGTCTGCAAGCGCCAGCTCGACCATTCGGGCCCTGTCCCCTGCAGGGGCCATACGGCGCTCGTCTTTGTTCGGAGAATGGCCTGCCGGAACAAACCATACTTCATCGAGCGAAAACTCTTTTCTGGCATTTAACGCGATATTGATGTGTCCCTGATGAATCGGGTCAAAGGAGCCGCCCAAAATGCCGATACGGCGTCCCTGTAACATATCCTCCATATGACCTGTCACACCTTTCCGGGAAGCTCGTATTTTGTGTTTTTCTTTGCCTGCCGAAACAGGATGATCTTTTTCCCGATGACCTTTACGACCTCCGAGCGCGTGCGTTCGGCGATGATGCCGGCAATTTCCCGCGGGTCATCCGCACAGTTTTTGAGCACGGACACTTTTATCAGCTCGCGCTTTTCGATGGCTTCGTCCAATGCACCGATAAGCTCCGGGGTCAGGCTTGACTTTCCGATCTGAAAGATCGCATCCAAAGCGTTTGCCTGACTTCCGAGATAGGCGCGCTGCTTGCTAGTTAAACTCATAGTGATATCTCCATTCCGGTGAAGAGCCGCGATTTCACATAGTTCTTCACCTACTTATAATAATCAAATTCATTGCCGTACATGCGAACAGTATCGCCGTCTTGAATCCCCATTTTTTCGAGTTCCTTTAAGATCCCCTGCTCTCTTAAAAATTTCTGGAAAAACAGAAATCCCTTTTCCGAATCGATGTTGGTGTAACCGAGCATCTTGTCGATTTTCGGACCTTCCACGACAAACGCGGCATCGTCGGCCCGCGTAATCGTGTAGGGCTCGTCCTTAAAGAGACGTACCGCAGGGTCAAATTCCTGCTCATAGACTACCGGTTCTTTGCTGCAAGTCTCGAGCAGAGAATCCACATGGTATAACAGTTCACGGATGCCCTGGCCGCTGACGCCGGAAATCGGAAAGACGCGGATGCCTTCTTTCTCAAACTCGTCCCGCAGCGCTTTGATAATCTCATTTTCATCTCCGTAGACGGCGTCCATTTTATTGGCGGCGATCACCTGCGGCTTTTGAAGCAGCGCCGCATCATAAGCTTTCAGTTCCCGGTTGATGGCTTTGATATCGGCAATCGGATCCCGCCCCTCCGTCCCGGCGGCATCTACCACATGGATCATAACCTTCGTCCGCTCAATATGCCGCAGAAACTCCAGTCCAAGTCCCACTCCCTCCGAGGCACCCTCAATCAGTCCGGGGATATCCGCGATGACAAATCCCTTTGCGCCGTCTAAGTCCACGACGCCGAGATTCGGCTGCAGTGTGGTAAAATGATAATTGGCGATTTTGGGCCTGGCGTTTGTCACGCGGGACAGCAGCGTCGATTTCCCGACATTCGGGAAACCTACAAGGCCTACATCCGCGATAACCTTAAGTTCAAGCTTTATCTCAAGTTCCACCGACTCGCCGCCGGGCTGTGCGTACTTCGGCGCCTGCATCGTAGAGGTCGCAAAATGCTGGTTGCCGAGACCCCCTCTTCCGCCGCAGAGAATGGTCTGTCTGCGGTTTTCGCCTGACATGTCTGCGATGACCTTTCCTGATTCGGCGTCTTTGATCACGGTTCCCGCCGGAACTTTGAGAATAATATCCTCCCCGTTTTTCCCGTGGCAGTTCCGCTTTCCGCCCTCCTCGCCGGGACGGGCCGCAAACTTTCGCCTGTGGCGGTAATCGGTCAGTGTGTTCAAACCGTCGTCCACCTCAAAGATAACGTCGCCGCCTTTTCCGCCGTCGCCGCCGTCCGGGCCGCCGTCCGGCACATATTTTTCCCGGCGGAAGCTGACATGTCCGTCGCCGCCTTTTCCTGATTTTATGATAATTGTCGCTCTGTCTGCAAACATTATTTTCTACCTCACAGATACTGCACAGCGGCCTGCTCCCGCCTGACGGCAGTTCTCCTGCCGTGCGGACCGCTTCATGAAAAAATAGACCCGACGAAAATGCCGGGTCTACAGTAAACTTATTCAGCTACCGGATATACGGAAGCCTGCTTCTTGTCTCTTCCTTTTCTCTCAAATCTCAAGACGCCATCCGTTAAAGCGAATAACGTATCATCGCCTCCGATCCCTACATTGGTACCCGGATGAATCTTTGTTCCGCGCTGTCTGTATAAAATATTTCCAGCTTTTACAAACTGTCCGTCTGCTCTTTTTGCACCTAATCTCTTCGACTCGGAATCACGGCCGTTCTTGGTAGAACCGACTCCTTTTTTATGAGCGAAAAACTGAAGGTTCATATTCAACATGTCCTACACCTCCTTAAACTTTAACATTACATAATCATTTCCATACGTATCCTGTATTCCCTGCAGGCCCAAAACAAGCGATTGTATAAGCAGCTGCGCATCGTGACCGGCCGGAGCCGCAAAACGAACCGCAAGTTCGCCGGGAACCTCCGCTTCCGTCTCGAATTGCTCCTCCGTAAACGCTGCGAGCGCATTCACCGTGTTAATCACCAGTGCGGAAACCCCCGCACAGACGATATCCTCGCCCTCGTCGGCATACCCGGTATGGCCGAGACAGGTAAATCCGAGATACTTTTCGTCATGGTCTCTGAAAAACGTGATCGCTGTCATAACAAGCAGTGTCTCAAACAGCGGATTACGCGTGAATCTTTTCGATCTTAACCTGGGTAAACGCCTGTCTGTGACCGTTTTTCTTATGATAGCCGGTCTTTCTCTTGTACTTGTAAACGATAACCTTTTTCCCTCTGCCCTCTCTCACGACAGAAGCCTCTACCGATGCGTTCTCCACGTCGGAACCTACCTTGATTCCGTTGTCGGATACGGCCAGAACCTGATCAAAGGTCACTTTCTCACCGGCTTCCACACCAAGTTTTTCAATGGTAATGATATCGCCTTCGGATACTTTGTACTGTTTTCCGCCTGTTGCAATAATTGCGTACATATGGCACCTCCTATTTATCATTACTCGCCAGTTGCGGTGCTGTCGTGCAGAGCAAAACAGACTTTGATACCTCACTGTGCGGCATACTTCGTTATTCTAGCATACGGAACCTGTCCCGTCAACTGTTTTTTATTTTCTTCTCCCGAAATCTACGGGGAATTTTCCTGTGCCCGCAGCGACTCCGCAAGCGACTGCTTTCCCTTTTTTCGGGTCAGCTCCACAAGCCCGAGCTTTGTCATGCCGGCAAGCCGTACCGGAACGGGGTCACGCTTTAACGCTGCACGGAACTGGGACAAAAGCGCATCCTGTGCGCTCCGGTCTGTCAGATTGATAAAATCCACGATGATGATGCCAGAGAGGTTGCGCAGACGCAGCTGTCTTGCAATCTCCTCTGCGGCCTCCTTGTTTACGCGCAGAAAATGCTCCTGCACATCCCGTTTTGCCACATTTTTTCCGGTGTTCACATCGATGACGGTCAGAGCCTCCGTCGGCTGAATGATCAGATAGGCGCCGGAACCACACGCGTTCCCTTAACGCATCCTTCAAGTGACTCTTTACGCTGTAGAGCGTCGACAGCGAGACGGCGTCATCCCGGTAAAAACGTATCTGAAGCTGCTCTCCCGCCGCTGCCGTATCGACCGGCGCAGGAACGCATCCCTTTGTCACAAGCGCTTCCTGCGGAATGTGATAGTGGGCGCAGACCTGTTCAAATACCTGCCTGTCGTCCGTGACAATCTGTTCTAAGGAATCCGTGCGCAGATTGTCTAATTCCCTGAGGAAAAGCGGCGGTTTTTCATAGAGCAGGCCAAAGCAGTCCTTATGCTTTGCGGCGGCAAGCAGCCCGTCGCACTGCCTCTGCAGGTCGGCAATCTCGGCAAGCACCGCCTCGTCGGATGCATTGCCCGCATTTGTGCGCACAACGATGCCGTATCTGCCGTCTGCCGTCTGACCGAGAAGCTCCGTAAAATGTTTCCGCCGTTCCTTGGGAAGCTTTGCGGAAACGCCGCATTTTTTGTTTCCGGTTGACACAACCGCATAGGTGCCCGAAAGGCTTAAATCCGCAGTGACCGCAGGCTCTTTTGTTTTTATGGCTTCCCGCGTCACCTGCACCAGAAGCTCTTCGCCCTCCGCAAGCGCTTTTTTCTTTGAGAGTTTCCTGGTAAAGACAGGGGCCTTTAAGTCATCGAGCGAGAGGTAGCAGCGCTGCTCGGGTGAAATTTTTACAAAGGCCGCATTCAGATTGCCGAGCACATGCTCCACGCGGCCGATGTAAATATTCCCAAGAAGCGAGGCACATCCTTCCTTTGCCAAAGACACCTCAACCATATGCTTCGCTTCGTCGTAAAGGGCCGAAACCTGATACTCCTGCCCGTTTATCTGTTCTCTTGTAATTACATAGCGGTTCATCTCAGATCTGTTCCCCCATATCCTGGAGCGAAATAAAATCCGATGCAGTCAGCGTGCCGTCCGCAGAACCGGGATCTTTGAGCGCGTAGATATCCTTCCTGTGAATCTGGACGGCCTCGGGGCAATATGCCAGTCCCATCTTTCCGAAAAGCGCTTCCAGTGCTGACTCGGGCTTTAAATTATCCGTGCTTCCGGTGCGTGTCATCAGAGAAAAACAGAGCGTATGCGCCCGCTCCTCCACCTCGAAAACATAGACCAGCCGCTTTAAATCCATCTGTTTTTCGCTCTTTTTCGTCTGTTTCGTAATAAGAAACGAATCCGCTCCGTAAAAATGCTCCCGTATGCCCTCAGAAAAATCCGCGGCCGAAGCCGGAGGCGTATAGCCCTCCTTAACGTACAGCTCATAGTCTGCCGCAGCCACGACGGACATCGCGGTTTTGGCGGAATCCGGCAGAATCCGGCAGCCGGTGATTTCCACGCCGTCCACCATAACGTCATTGAGCGCCGCAAGCGTTTCTTCGGTCGATTTGATACCGTGAACTTCGATATCAAAGTATTCCCCGTCGCTGGTAAGCCCGACGCCGAGCGGCGCCGCAAAAGACATAATCTGATGCGGGGAAAATCCCTCGGAATAACAGATCTCGATGCCGGCCCGCCGGACGGCCTTCTGAAAATAACGCATGAGATCCAGATGCCCGACAAACTTCATCACACCGAATTTTCGGAACTTAATTCTTATCTTCATAGCAGACACCTCCGCCAAATTTTTTGACGCCGCAGCCCGCGCACCGCGCTCTGCAATTCGGCGTCACCGACTCCGCCATCGCATTGTCCCACTCTCTCCGCAGAAATTCCTTTGACACACCGGTGTCGATAAAATCCCACGGGAAGATTTCGTCCGCGGGACGCTCCCGCATGGTGTAGAAATCCGGGTCAATGCCGGCCTTATCAAACGCGTCGAGCCACCTTTGGTAATCAAAGAATTCGGACCACGCATCAAAGATGCCGCCCGCTTCATAGACCTTTAAGATGGCCTGTCCGACTCTGCGGTCTCCCCGGGCAAGAACCCCCTCGAGCACCGTCACATCCGCTTCATGCCAGTTATAGCGGATGCTTTTACGGTTCAGCTGTTCCTTAACCGCATCATTTACCACTTTTGCGCGTCCGATATAGTCCTCGGGCGGGTACATCCGCGCCCACTGGAACGGGGTAAAGGGCTTTGGCACAAAAAAGGAAGTCGAGATCGTAATCTGGCATTTGCCGTTCCGCCGTTCCTTCGGCACGGTGTCATAATAGCGGGCCGCGGTCTCATTGGCAAGCTGCGCGATGGCGCGCATATCCTCCTGCGTCTCCGTCGGAAGTCCGAGCATAAAGTAAAACTTTACCTTATTCCAGCCGCCGCAAAAAGCCATCTCGGCGCCGTCTAAGATAACCTCCTCGGTCAGTCCCTTGTTGATGACATCGCGAAGCCGCTGGGAACCGGCCTCCGGGGCAAAGGTGAGGCTGCTCTTTCGGATGTCCTGCACCTTGCTCATCACATCCAGCGAAAAGGCGTCAATGCGCAGAGAGGGAAGGGAGATATTGACTCCTTTCCCGTGAAACTCTTCTATCAGAAAATTCACCAGCTCTTCCAGTTCACCGTAATCCGAAGAGCTTAAAGAGCTTAAAGAAATCTCCTCATGTCCCGTTGCGGCAATCATCTGTCTGGCAAGGTCTTTGAGCCGCTCCACATTTTTTTCGCGCACCGGGCGGTAGACCATTCCGGCCTGGCAGAAACGGCAGCCCCGGATACAGCCGCGCTGAATTTCCAGTACGACGCGGTCCTGAGTCGCCTTGAGAAAGGGCACGACCGGCTTCTCCGGATAGACGGCTTCTGTCATATCGAGGACCAGCTGCTTGGTCACGATCGCAGGCACGTCCTCATACAGCGGTGCAAAGCGCTCGATGGTCCCGTCCTCTTTGTAAGTCACCGCATAGAGAGCGGGAACATAGATTCCCGGCAGCTTTACGGCTTCCCGCAGAAACTCCCCGCGGCTTTTCCCCGCGGCGCGCATCGTCTTGTACAAATCAAAAAGGGCGTCATAGGTAATCTCCCCCTCCCCCATATAAAAGAGGTCAAAAAACGCCGCAATCGGTTCCGGATTATAGGTGCAGGGGCCGCCTCCGATCACAATCGGACAGCCGTCTGCACGCGCTTCGGCGAGCAGCGGAATCCCGCTTAAGTCCAGTATCTGCAAGACATTGGTGTAGCACATCTCGTACTGGAGTGTGATCCCGAGAAAATCCATATCGCGCACCGGCTCCTGAGATTCAAGCCCGAACAGCGGTATCGACTGCTCCTTCATAATGGCATGCAGATCCGGCCAGGGGGAATACACGCGCTCACACCAGACATCGTCGCGTTTGTTGAACATGTCATAGAGAATCTGAATACCCAGATGCGACATTCCGATTTCGTACACATCGGGAAAGCACATTGCAAAACGGATATCCACGGTATTTTTATCTTTTTTGATACTGTTTAATTCATTTCCGATGTACCGGGCAGGCTTTTCCACCTTCATCAGTATCTCATCGGATAACGCTGGCTTTGTCATCAAAACACAATCCTTTCTTCCGTATTAAGTCTCGTTTTTTATCATAACATAATCGAGCAGGTTTGTATCAAATAAATTTTCTTCAATCATCACGACCACATCTGCGGGCCGATAACCGTACCACTCCTCTCCGGACTCCTGCCACAGATAAAAAGCTCCGAACAAAATCAGTGCAATCAGAAACGACAGCTTTGCAAAAGAAAAAGCGGGCTCTTCCGACTCTTCGGCGGGCAAAACCGTATCTTTTTCAAAAGAATTGCGCACCTTTTCCACATATTCTCTGCGTCTCTGTACATTCTGCTCCATCGTAATTCCCATTCCGTCACCTCCGAAACACCGCTTCGCGTTTTCTTCTTCTGGAAAAATATATGAAAAAACGATGTGCAACATACTAGCTTTTTCTGTTTCGGGAGGGGAAAAGACGCGCAATTCCCTGACTGATTTCGGAAAACACCAGACGGATCGCGGCCACAAGCGTATTGTCCACAAGGACGGCCCCCGCGGCAGACAGCACAAGCGTGAGGACACTCATCACAAGACAGCCTCCGATCACTCCCCCGGATGTGACATCCACCCGCAGAATCTTCTTTACCGCCACGTGAAGTACCCCCCAGTGAATCATCAGAATCGAAAAACTGTATTTTCCGATCAGGCGGGTAAACAGCGATTCCGTGACCCGCCCTTCTGCCAGCCTTTTTGTGAGAACCACGATTGCACCGGCCGCAAAAACGGCTGTGGGCGCATTGTTGTATATATAATCGTCATAGCCGCCCTGCGTAAAGATAATCGTCCCCGTCGCAAGCACGGAGCAGATGCCGGCGATAAGCGTAAGCCGCTCCGCAGTCCGACCGCTGCGCTCGGTCAGATAATATCCGAAGACAAAAACGATCACAAAACTGTCCGCAATTCCCGAAACGGGAAGAGACACCGAAAACAGCGGCGCATATGTGTCTGCAGCCGCAAGCAAAAGAAGCGCCGCCATAACGCCGTTCATCACGGAATCCGGGATATTCTGCAGCAGATACCGCAAAAACGGAGTCAGCACATAGAGCCAGAAAATCGTGTATACCAGCCAGAAATGGGGGGCTTCCACCGGCGGCCCGAGCAGAATCCGCCGCAGGAGCGCGGGCAGATTCGCCGGATAAAACGGCGTGATCCCCTGTTTCGCAAAAATATAAAGCAGATAATAAACGACGAGCGGAAGCAGAATTTTCGCAAAACGCTTCCGGAAAAACGTCAGCGGCCGCTCCCCTCTCACGGGCAAAAGCAGGGATCCGCTGATCATGATAAACAGCAGATTGCTCAAGGTAAAAAGCCATGTGACAAACTCAAGAATCTGAAACGCGGCGGTGCCCGGACAATAGAATTCTCTTGCGAGAGCCACAGTGTGCCCGCAAATTACAAAAACCGTTGCAAGAAGACGCAGGATGTCCATATAGATCCTGCGCCCTGCACCGGGTTCTCTTCCAAATAAAATCTCTTTTATGTTTCTATTCTGATTATGCATGCTATCTCTGGGATAACTCCTGTGTGATCTCTTCCCAGGTAACCCCCTTTTCTGCCATCAGAACCATCACGTGATAGAGGAAGTCGGAAATTTCGTATTTCAGCTCCTCGGGATCCGGATTCTTTGCGGCAATTACAATCTCCGTCGCTTCTTCGCCCAGCTTTTTTAAAATCTTATCAATTCCCTTGTCGAACAGATAATTTGTGTAGGAGCCCTCCTTCGGATGTTCCCTGCGGTCCTGAATAATCGCATAGACGTCTTCGAGTACCTTCAGCGGATTTTTCTCCATGTATTCTTTCTTCACGATCTCATGGAAAAAACAGCTGGGATTCCCGGTGTGGCATGCCACGCCCACCTGGGAGACCTTCGCGAGAATCGTATCGTAATCACAGTCGGCCGTCAGGGATTTCACATACTGGATGTGCCCGGAGGTAGCCCCCTTTGTCCAGAGTTCCTTTCGGCTTCTGCTGTAGTAGGTCATTTTGCCGATATTGATCGTGGTGCAAAAGGCCTCCTCGTTCATGTAGGCCAGCATCAGCACCTCGTCTGTCCGGTAATCCTGCACAATGACAGGAACCATGCCGTCGGAATTTTTCTTTAATGCCTCCCACTCAAGTGCGGGTGCAAAATTGTCCATCTTGATTCCGGCGGAGGCGAGACGGGACTTGAGCTTCATGATGTCGGTTTTCGGATGGTTGATAAAAGTGCCGGCAATTCCTCTGGTATTCCCTCTGCGGAGCACCTGCACCAGCTGCTCATAATCGCATTCTTCATAGTACAGCACATACGGCAGCGACGTAATATTTTCCACTGCCTCAAACAGCTTCGGGTTGAGTACAAGAAGTTCATGAAAATTCTCGTTGAGTCTGTCTTTATATTTAAACAGAAAATCCACGTTTTCCACGGAGACAAGAATCCGCTCTTTGCCGAAGCGTTTACTGGCCTCCTCCGCAAGGTCCATGCTTGCGAGTTTTGCCCCGTTTACAATTACCTGCAGGCAGCCGGCGTAGATGAACTTCTTAATGTCCTCTAACCGATTAATGTTGCCGCCCGCACAGACTTTAATCTCGATATTGCGGTTGATATTTTTGATGGTCAGAATATTTTTTTCGTGCTCCTCATCATCGTCGGATAAATCAAAAATGATAATCTTATCGATACCGCTGTCATTGTACATACGCGCAAGCTCGATCACGTTATCCGTCATAGGCTCGAAGTTATCAATCCCCTTCACGGCATTCCCGTTCTTCAGGTAGATCGTCGCAACTACATTTTTTTGCTCCATAAAACAAAACCTTCCTATTCAAGTCTTCCTTTTGTGGAGAGGACGTCCGTCACCCGCAAATCCGGCGCCGATGCCTCGTCAAGCGCCCGTGCAAATGCCTTAAACATGGCCTCGGCCATGTGATGGTTGTTGCCGGGTTCAAGTACCTTAAGGTGCAGATTCATCCCTGCACTGTAAGAGACCGCATAAAAAAACTCCCCAAACAGCTCCGTGTCCATGTCTCCGACACGGTCCGCGGTAAAATCGGCAGAAAAGCAAAGATACGGTCTCCCCGACAGATCTATGGCACAGCGCGCAAGCGTCTCGTCCATCGGCAGCAGACAGCTTCCATAACGGCGGATCCCCCGCTTGTCCCCCAATGCCTCGCGGATCGCCGTTCCGAGCACGATCCCGGTATCCTCAACGGTATGGTGACCGTCCACATGAAGATCACCCTTTACCTGCAGCGTCAGGTCAAAAAATCCATGCCGCGCAAACCCTTCCAGCATATGATCAAAAAATCCGATTCCGGTACTGATATCGCCCGTGCCGCTCCCGTCGAGCAGCAGACTTGCCGTGATATCGGTCTCTTTTGTCCTGCGCACCGTCTTTGCTGTTCTTTGCATAGTTGTTCCCTCATTTCCACAAATCTATTATAGTACGAAACGACAGAAAAAGCAAAGTCATTCCGTCTCAAAGCGCACACGGATAGAATTGGCGTGCGCCGTCAGCTCTTCGCACTCCGCAAACTGCATGATATCCCGGTACACCGGCGCGAGCGCCTCTCTCGAGTAGCTGATAATGCTCGACTTCTTGACAAAATCATCCACACCGAGCGGCGAGAAGAACTTTGCAGTACCGTTTGTCGGGAGAACATGGTTCGGCCCGGCAAAATAATCGCCGAGCGGCTCCGAGGAGTATTCGCCGAGGAAAATCGCTCCCGCATTGCGGATTTTCGTCATGACTTCAAACGGATTTCGGGTCACGATTTCGAGGTGCTCCGAGGCGATCGCATTCGCGGCGGCAACGGCGTCCTCCATCGTCTCCGCGACAAGGATATACCCGTAATTCTCAAGCGACTTTTCAATGATGGCCCGGCGGGAAAGCTTTGCGGCAAACCGGTCGGCTTCGGCCGCAACTTCCTTTGCAAGCGTCTCGCTCGTCGTAATTAAAATGGCGGATGCCATCTCGTCATGCTCTGCCTGGGACAGCAGATCCGCCGCCACAAAACGGGGATTCGCGCTCTCGTCGGCGAGCACTAGGATCTCGCTCGGCCCGGCGATAGAGTCGATACTGACATGGCCGAACACCGCCTTTTTCGCGAGCGCCACATAAATGTTGCCCGGCCCCACAATCTTGTCCACCTTCGGGATGCTCTCGGTGCCGAACGCCATCGCCGCGACCGCCTGCGCGCCGCCCGCTTTATAGACGACATCCACGCCGGCCTCTCTCGCCGCGACCAGCGTCGAGGGGTAGACCGCTCCGCTTTTATCCGGCGGCGTCGTCATAATCACGGTATCGACTCCGGCCACCTTCGCGGGAACGACGTTCATCAGCACCGAGGACGGATAGACCGCCTTTCCGCCCGGCACATAGACGCCGACGGTTTCCAGCGGCGTTACTTTCTGGCCCAGCATAATACCGGAATCCTCGGAAGTAAACCAGGAATTTTGCCGCTGCTTCTCATGGTAAGCCTTAATATTTTCAAGTGCTTTTCGAATCACCTCCAAAAGCTTCGGGTCCACAAGCCGGTAGGCCTCCTCAAACTCTTCCTCCGTGACTTTTATATTGTCCGCCGTAATTTCGGCGCCGTCAAACTGCTTTGTGTAGGCATATACCGCCGCATCCCGCTCGGCGCGCACCCGCTCGATAATCGCGGCGACGCGCTCCTCGTATGCGCCGTAGGAATTCGGGCTGCGCTTTAACAGATTTTCCAGAATATTGGTCTGAGTTTCCTTTGTCAGGGTTAAGATTCTCATTGTTATCCTCCTCTGTTTATTGGTTAACAATCTTCTTTAAGTCGGAGATTAACTTCGTGATGCGCTCCTGCTCCATCTTCATGCTCACCTGATTGACAACCATCCGCGCAGACAGCGGGCACACCTCCTCGAGCACGGAAAGCCCGTTCTCGCGCAGCGTGGAACCTGTCTCCACAATGTCGCAGATGACCTCGGAAAGCCCCACAATCGGGGCGAGCTCGATCGAGCCGTTTAACTTGATAATCTCTACGGTCTGATGCTTCTTGTTGTAAAAATAATCCTTTGCAATATGCGGATATTTGGTGGCAACGCGAATCAGCTCATGGTGCTGCAGCAATTCCGCCGCACTTTCCGGACCGCAGATGCACATCCGGCATTTGCCGAACTGCAGATCAAGTACCTCATAGATATTGCGGCCTTCTTCCAGAATCGTGTCTTTTCCCACGACGCCGATATCCGCCGCGCCGTACTCCACGTAAGTCGGCACGTCCGGTCCCTTGGCAAGGAAAAACCGAAGCTTTAACGCTTCATTGACAAAGATAAGTCTGCGGGTTTTTTTGTCCTTCATCTCCTCACAGGTGATTCCGATCCGCTCGAACATTTCAAGGGTCTTATCTGCAAGCCTTCCCTTGCCCAACGCAAAGGTAAGATATCTCATCTCTTCCATCACATGTCTCCGTTCTCCGTAAGTCTCACGGTCCTGCTGTTCTCCTCCTGCAAAAAGTGCACGGCAGCAATATGATTGCGCGCTGCATAGGCGATATAGTCATCCCTCGTCTTTGTATGATCAAAAAGAATCAGCTCGGCGCCGCGGCCGTCCGCCCGCAGGGCACATGCCCAGCGGATCGCCTCCGCCCTGGCGCCGGGCACATAGACCGCCAGCTCGGTCTCATGCTTCCGCTTAAGTTCGATTTTCTGGTGGGAAAGAGCCGCCAAAAGCTGATCCACGACAATCGCAAAGCCGATGGAGGCACATTTCTTGCCGAAGTGCGTCAGCAGCTCGTCATAGCGCCCGCCTTTTGCGATCGGCTCGCCGCTTCCGAAGGTGTAGCACTGAAAAATAACGCCGGTATAGTACCGGTAGTTGCTGATAATTCCGAGCTCAAAAGAGACATAACGGGAAATCTCATAGACTTCAAGTATTTTCTGAAGCTCTTCAAGTCCCCCGATCGCCCGCAGAATCCGCGGGTACGCGGCCGCGTAACGCTTTGCGGCCGAAAGTTCATCCTCATTTGCATCGAGGACCCCGAGCATGCCGAAAAGCCGCGTTAAGTTCTCGTTTAAGCCGAGGGTCGAGACAAATTCCTCCACACCGAAAAAATTCTTGTTCGACAGCAAATTCCGCAGCTCTTCCTCCTGCTCTTCGGAGAGGCCTGCCGCCTCCATCAGTCCGCCGAAAAAGTCCGCGTGGCCGATGCTGATCTGAAACTGTGTGAGCCCGGCCTCCTTTAAGCATGCAACAGCCATGGCAATCATCTCGGCATCCGCATCCGATGTGGAATCGCCGATGAGCTCCGCGCCGAGCTGCGTATTCTCCTTGAGTCTTCCCTGATAGCTGCTGTTGTTGATATAGGTGTTGCCGAGGTAGCACAGACGCACCGGCATATCCTCGTCCCCGAAATATTTCGCCGCCGAACGGGCGATGGAGGGCGTCATATCCGGGCGCAGCACCAGCGTATTTCCCTCCCTGTCAAAAAATTTGTACAGATCCTTTGAGGGCGTGGATCCGATTTCCGTTCCGAATATATCAAAAAATTCAAAGGAAGGCGTCTGAATCGGATGATAGCCGTACCGGCGCAGCCTCCGATACAGGTTATCCTGAAGAAGCAGCTTTTTTTCGCATTCCTCGTTGTAAATATCCCTCACACCCTCCGGTGTGTGCAGCAATCTTTGATTCATAATCGCTCCCTGTCCCTTTGCATGTATTTCGGCGTTTTCCGTATACGCATCACTTTAGCATGGTAATGTGGTAGTATACTGCCAAATGAAACTTTATTCAGTATAGGAGATTGGGCAAAAAAAGTCAATCCCTTATCTGTAAATCCTTCTGCAGCGCTTCCAGATACGGAATTAAAACCCCCCTTCCTCTCCCGAGAAAAAAATCTGTTTCCAGCTCCTCAAAGCGAAAGCTTTTGCGTCCGCCCGCCTCGGCCCGCTCCCAAAAAGCCTTGAGCTTCTCAAAGCGGAGGTAATAAAAAAGATCCCGGCCCGTGTAGCTGATCAAAAAGAACGCCACGCCGCCCTGCTTTTCGAAATTTTCCATAAAGGCGACCTGATGGGCGTGGATATTCTGCAGCGGGAAGGTATCCGTGCTGCATTCCTTCGCGTCAAAGCAGACCGGGATTCCCTGCACTGCCCCGATATAGTCGACCGTGCTCTTCTGGTCAAAATAGGCGAGCGTGATGTGCCTCGTCTCCTTGTCGATTGTAATCGGCGTGATCGGCGTCGGCACCTTCTGTATTAACGCCAGTCCGCTCTCTAAATATTTCTCGTTGCTGCGGTTGATATACTCCTCTAAGGCAGAACCCCGGAGCCCTCTCGAATTCCATGTTGCCATCTCATTTCACCTCTGATTGTCTCTATTATATCGAAAAAGAACCCTTTGTCAAACCGATATGCCTGTGCTATACTGTTAAAAACAGGGAGGGACTGCTTAAGATGGTATTGAACGAATCGACCGAGAATTACCTCGAAACAATTCTTATATTAAATCACAGACTGGGAAATGTCCGCTCTGTCGACATTGCAAATGAAATGAATTTTAAGAAGCCGAGCGTCAGCGTTGCCATGAAGCACCTGCGCGAGAACGGTTATATCACCGTAAGCCCTGAGGGATACATTCACCTCACCGGGGCCGGACTTGAGGTTGCGGAACGCATATATGAGCGGCACACGATTCTCTCGAACTGGCTCGTCATGCTCGGCGTTGACCCCCGGGTTGCCGCGGAGGACGCCTGCAAGATCGAACATGACGTCAGCGTCGAAAGTTTCGAGGCCATTAAACGTCACATCAACGCCACAAAATAGCGCCATACCCGCTCGAATTCTTCCCCGCAGGGGGCTGTGATCTCTCTGCCGTCCGCAAATACAATGCGGTAAGCGTGAAGCATCTGAGAATCTACCTGAAGCTTCTGCTTTAACCTTCTGTTTAATATTGAATCCCCGTACTTGAAGTCTCCTAAAATCGGGTGTCCGACCGAAGCTAAGTGAGCGCGTATCTGATGGGAGCGCCCCGTAATCAAATGAACCTCAAGTTCCGAATATCCGTTTTCAGTGCGGACGGGCCGGTATTCCGTCTCGATACGCACTGCATTTTCCGCCGCTTCCGGCAGAACCGTCACCCGGTTTGTCTGCACGTCCTTCGCGAGCCAGCCGTCGATATGACTGCACTCCTTCACTTCCCCTTTTACGAGACAGCGGTAATACTTCTGTATACTGCGGCTTTTTAAGGCCTCCGACGTCTCCTGCAGCCCTTTTAACGTTTTTCCGGCAATCAGAAGCCCGGACGTATTGCGGTCTAAGCGGTTGCACACCGAGGGACGAAACGTCCGCAGCATCTCCTCCGTCAGTTCGCCCCGGGCAATCAGTGTGTGCAGAATATATTCATTGGCAGAGATATCCGAAGGCACAGCCTTCTGCGAGAGCATACCGGCAGGCTTGTCTATGACAATCACATCCGCATCCTCAAAAATCACCTTAAGCGGGACTTGGGGTCTTAAATCCCGCAGACGGGAAAATTCGGACTGTGCCGCATCCGCGCCGGAAAACTTTTCGAAAGTCTCATCGGACAAAAAAAGCTTCACGTGATCGCCTGCACACAGCTTCTCCGTGCCGTCTGCGCGCTTCCCGTTCAGAACAATATTCTTTTTCCGAAGCATTTTGTAAAGAAAACCGTTCGGCGCCCCCGAAAGCAGTTTCTTAAGGTACTTGTCAAAGCGCTGTCCTTTCTCATTGCCGTTGATATAAAATTCACGCATAACTTCTCCCGCCGTTATTGTTTTTTTGCCGTCTTTTTCCGGTGTACATTCCGGATCGTTTTCTTTTTCGGGACCTTCTTCTGCGGCTGTGCGGCCGTTCTGTCCGCCCTGTGACGCGGACGTATCAGACATTTTCTGTCGTAGCCGATCAGGTCCTCTCTTCCCGCCTTTGTCAGCGCTTCCTCGACCAGCGCATAATTTTTCGGATTGCGGTACTGAATCAGCGCGCGCTGCATCGCCTTTTCGTGCGGGTTGGTAGCGACATAGACCGGCTCCATCGTCCGCGGGTCAAGTCCGGTGTAATACATGCAGGTGGATATCGTGGAGGGCGTCGGATAGAAATCCTGAACCTGCTGGGGCATATAGCCCAAATCCCGCAGATATTCCGCAAGCTCCACGGCTTCCTTTAAGGTGGAGCCCGGGTGCGAGGACATCAGATAAGGCACGAGATACTGCTCCTTGCCGAGCTTTTTGTTCATGGCTTCATACGCCTGCACAAATCTTCTGTACACCTCCACGCAGGGCTTTCCCATCCGCGTCAGCACCGCATTCGAGATGTGCTCGGGCGCCACCTTTAACTGTCCGCTGACATGGTGCTCGCACAGCTCCCGCAGAAACGCGGGGTCTTTATCGTAAATCAGATAGTCAAAGCGGATTCCCGATCGGATGAATACCTTTTTTACATTGGGAAGTTCCCGCAGCTTTCGAAGAAGCGCAAGGTAATCCGAATGATCTGTCTTGAGATTTTTGCAGGGCGTCGGAAACAGACACTGCCGGTTCACGCAGGCTCCCTTTTTCAGCTGCTTGCCGCAGGCCGGCGCGCGGAAATTTGCGGTGGGGCCGCCGACATCGTGGATATAGCCTTTAAAATCAGGCTCCCAGACCATTTTTTCTGCCTCGGCAAGAATCGACGCATGGCTTCTCGTCTGGATGATGCGTCCCTGATGAAACGTCAGCGCACAAAAACTGCAGCCGCCGTAGCAGCCGCGGTTGCTCACCAGTGAAAATTTCACTTCCGAAATCGCAGGCACGCCGCCCTTTGCTTCATAGCTCGGATGACAGGCCCGCTGATAGGGCAGCGCATACACCTGGTCCATCTCACTCTCGGTCAGGGGCTTTGCGGGGGGATTCTGCACCACAAACAGTTTGTCGTCATAAGTCTCAAACAATCGCTTCCCGGTAAACGGGTCCGTGTTGCAGTACTGCGTGTAAAAGCTTTTCGCGTACTGCCGCCTGTCGGCGCAGAGCGCCTTGTAGTGCGGCAGTTCGACGGCGTCGTAGATGTCCCCGCGGTTTCTTGTCTTATACACGGTCCCGTCGATAAAGGTGATGTCCGACACCGAAAGACCGCTGTTTAACGCATCCGCGATCTCCACAATACTGTGTTCTCCCATGCCGTACGAGATCAGATCCGCGCCGGAATCGAGAAGAATGGACCGCTTTAATTTATCCGACCAGTAATCGTAGTGCGCCAGGCGCCGCAGGCTTGCCTCGATACCGCCGATGATAATCGGCGTCGTCTTATAGCTCTGGCGAATCAGATTGCAGTAGACAACGGTCGCATAATCCGGGCGTTTTCCGATGACTCCGCCAGGCGTATAGGCGTCTGCGGCGCGGCGTTTTTTGGACACCGTGTAATGGTTTACCATGGAGTCCATATTCCCTCCGGTCACAAGAAAACCGAGCCGCGGCTCGCCCAGAATCCGAATCGAGTCCCTGTCGCGCCAATCGGGCTGGGCGATAATCCCGACCTTATAGCCGTGGGCCTCAAGCAGCCTTGAGATGATGGCATGTCCGAACGAGGGGTGATCCACATAGGCATCGCCGCAGACATACACAAAATCGAGCTGTGCAATTCCTGCCGCTTCCATATCCGCTTTGCAAACCGGTAAAAATCCGTTACTCATAAATTTCCTCACTTCTGTCGTGTTTTTTCAGCGCCGCAAGCTCCTCCGCGGTCAGCGGGCGGTACGCACCCGCCGGCAGATCCTCCGGCAGGCGCAGCGGTCCCATCGATATCCGTTTTAAATAGACGACTTCTTTTCCGACCGCCTGAAACATCCGCTTGACCTGGTGAAATTTCCCCTCATATATCGTCAGAAGAATCTCCGACTCTTCGCCCTCCCGCAAAATTTCAAGGACGGACGGCCTTGTCGGCGCCTTCTCCCCAATGTCAACCCCTTTTTCAAAAAGGTTGACATCTGCCTGACTGACATTTCCGGACACTTTTGCATAGTAAGTTTTGCTCACATGACGCGCCGGACTTAAAAGCGCATGGGCCAGCGCCCCGTCATTTGTCACAAGCAGAAGTCCCTCCGTATCGATATCAAGACGCCCGACCGGGAACAGATCCCGCCGCGCCGTATCGGTCAGGTAATCCATGACCGTCCGGTGGCCGGCATCCTCCGTCGCGCTGACGCAGCCCGCCGGCTTGTGAAACAGATAATATTCAAATTCCGTGTAGGTTATCTTTTCCGCGCGCACGCACACCGTATCCCTCTCCGGAGAAACTTTCTGCTCCGGCGCACGCACGGGTCTCCCGTTCACCGTCACAAGCCCTGCGCGTATCTGTTTTTTGACCTCGCTTCTGGTTCCGACACCAGCCTCCGAAAGAAATTTATCCAGTCGTATCACCGTCTGTCTCCTGTTTCCATAAGTACCGCAGCATCGGATAGGAGTTGACGCTGTACTCCGTTCCGCTGCCGTCGTTTAAGTAAATACCGAGATGCAGATGTACGTCAAACATCCCGGTCGTTCCGGGCACCTCACTGTAGCCGGTATCTCCCATATAGCCGAGATGCGTTCCGGCCGTCACGCGCTCCCCGATCTCAAATTCCCTTGCATACTCCGCAAGATGCGCGTAATAAAAGTAGGCCCCCGAATCGCTCCGTATCCCGATGCGGTATCCGCCCAGCTTCAGCCAGCCGATGTTTTCCACCACGCCGTCCGTCATGCTGTAGATCGGATAAATCCCGCGCTGATTGATTTCTGCCATGATATCGGTTCCCTCATGGCCGCGCTCTCCGCCGAAGGTGCGGCTCTGCATCCAGCTGTCGGCAAACGTCACAAAGTCCGTGCCGCCTGCCTTGGCCGCGCCGTCGGTCTTCCCGGCGTCTTTCGTCTGCACTCTGCCCACCGGAAAGCGCTTTAAATCCTGCCACACGGCGAGCACGGCCCCGCGCAGGCGGCGGAACTCATCGCCATGGTATTCCATGGCGTAAGTCATATCCTGTTCCAGCAATTTCACATCCGTCTCCAGTCCCTCCTCGGCAAAGTACATCGTCATAAGCCCGGCAAAATGTTCCATTCCGCCCTCCGAGGCCTGCATAAATTTTGCGAGGGTTTCCTCGGAAATCCGGTGATTCCGGAAATGTTCCAGCGCCGTCTCATACGAAAAACAATTCATCTGACGTGTTTTTTCCTCGATATGCTGCAGGAGACATACGTCAAAAATCAGCACCGCAAGGAACAGCAGTAGAATCCGAAATTGTTTTAAATGCATATATTTTATCTGCTTCTTTTCAAAAATTCAATCAACAGCTTCCAAATCTTCTCCGCAGAGGAGATACTCAAGCGCTCTTTGGGCGTATGAATGTCATAATTATTCGGCCCGAAAGAGACGCAGTCGAGATCCGCGATTTTACCGGAAAGAATCCCGCATTCCAACCCCGCATGAATCGCTTCAAACACCGGCTCCTCGTCAAAAAGTTCGCGGTAAATCCGGCTGATGGAGGCGCGGAGCTCGGAATCCGCCCGATACTCCCATGCCGGATAATCCCCGTTCACCGCTATTTCTCCGCCCAGAAATTCCGCAAGATACGCAAGCCGGCCGCGAAGCTCTTCTTTGCGGGAGGAAACGCTGCTGCGCACGGAAGTCGTGACATACAGACCGTCCTCCTTTAACGAGAGGATTCCGAGATTCAGCGAAGTTTCCACCAGTCCGGGCATCACACGGCTCATGTGCTGCACTCCGTCCGGCACATTTCTCAGATAAAAAATAACTTTCGTCATCGCGCCGAACGAGAGAACCTGCGCTTCCTTCTCCTCTCCCGTCTCGATATCGATCCGGACGCCGGCATCCGAGGCGGCATATTCTTTTTTCAGAATTTCGGAAAGCTCGTTTACGCAGTCGGTAAACGCTGCGCGCTCCTCTGCCGGGATTAAAAGCTCGGCACACGCCTCACGCGGGATTGCATTGTCCTTTAATCCCCCGGCCAGCGACACGATTCCGATATCCATGCGGTCCGCAAGATATTTGAGCAGACGGCCCAGCAGAATATTGGCATTGCCGTGCTCCTTGTCGATTTCGCTTCCGGAGTGGCCGCCCGCAAGTCCCGTCACCGTAACCGTGACGGCAAGACCATGCTGCGTCCTGCGGTCTGTCGGGATTATGGTCTCGACGGTCATCCCGCCCGCACAGCTCGTCAGAAAATGCCCCTCCACATCCGAGTCGATGTTTAAAAGCTTGTGCCCTTTGAGCATTGACAGATCAATCGCCTCCGCGCCGAGCATGCCGATTTCCTCGTCCACGGTGAGCACCACCTCAAGCCTCGGATGCGCAATCACAGAAGAATCCAGAATGGCAAGCGCGTATGCCACCGCGATTCCGTCGTCTCCGCCCAACGTCGTGCCGCGCGCTTTTATGAAATCACCGTCCACATAGATATCAAGCCCATCCTCGGCAAAATCGACGGTACAGCCGCTCTCTTTCTCGCAGACCATATCCATATGTCCCTGAAGAATCAAAGGCTCTGCGTTTTCATAGCCCGCAGAGGCCTCCTTTATTATAATCACATTGCCCGCCTCGTCCTGACGGTATTCAAGGTGATGCGCCCGCGCGAAATCCGCCAGATAATCGCTGATTCGCCCGGTATCGCGCGAACCGTGAGGAATCGCGCAGATTTCTTCAAAATAGTCAAACACTCTCGCGGATGCGAGGTTTAATTCTTTTAATGCTTCTAACTTACTCATAGGAACCTCCTGTTATTCATATAGTTTAGTATGAAAAAGAAATTAATATTCTTATGTTTTGTCGTATTTATCGGTTATGTGCTGCTGTTTCCGAAGGAAGCCGTGGGCGCTGCGGCCGGGGGCCTTATGCTCTGGTATGAAAAAGTGCTTCCGACGCTGCTTCCCTTTGCGATCCTCTCGAACATACTGATTTACTCGAATTACCTGCAGTACTTTACCCGCATTTTGACACCGCTGCTTAGGCCGCTTTTCCGGGTCAGCGGAAGCGGCGCGTTTGTGCTGATTTCCGGCTTTCTGTTTGGGTTTCCGATGGGGAGCAAAAACTGTGCGGAGCTGCTGAAAAACAATTTAATCTCCGCCGAGGAAGCCGACGTGCTCTTTGTCATCAGCAACAATATCAGCCCGATTTTTGTCAGCAGCTATATCCTGTGCCAGCAGCTGGCGATGCCGGAGCTGATTGCGGTAAGCTATCTGATCCTGTACGGCCCGCCTCTGCTTGCGGGAGCATTTCTCCTCCGAAGAAATGACGCTGCAGCCAGCCGCATAAAGATGCCGGCATCAGGATCTCAAATGAATTTCAAAATCATAGATGCCGGCATTATGAACGGTTTTGATACCCTGGTGAGACTCGGAGGGTATATTATGCTGTTTGGTATGATGGCACAGCTTCTGCAGAAGCTGCCGCTGCCCGTCGGAAGCAGACTTTTTGTCACGGGCGCCGCCGAGCTGACGAACGGTATCTCGTTTCTGTCGGCCTTTCCCTGTCCGCCCCGGACAAAATACATCCTTGCGATGGCCTTCACGGCGTTCGGAGGTCTCTCCGGCATCGCCCAGACAAGTTCCATGGTGCGGGATACCGGGCTGTCTATGCGGCGTTACTGTCTCTTAAAGGGGGTATTTACCCTGATTTCCGCTGCACTGGCCGTCCTTGTGACATACATAAGCACATTCCCCGGTTAGCGGCGCTCCCGGACGAATCAGCCCAGCATATCCGAGGTGATTTCCACCTTGGGAAGCCCTGCCTCCTCCTGCTGGACGGCGGCTCTCGGCGGTTCGTCCGGAACCGGATTCAGCTCTGCGCGGTTTGTCGACACGACATCCAAAAAGCTCTGCAGCGAGCTCAGATAGGAATCATGCCGGCTCTTGGCCGCATCCATGGAATGGGATATGGTGTTTTCTAAGTTGCGCAGAATATCGTCCGTATACTGCATTGCGCCCATGCGGATTCCGTTCGCCTCGTTGGTCGCGTTGTCGAGAATCTCCTGCGCCTGCTTTGTCGCCACCACGATGACCTCATTCGCCTGGGCGTAGGCTTGCTGCATAATCTGGTGCTCGCTGACAAGCTCGTCCGTTTTTACCTGGGCCTGGGCAATGATCGCATCCGCCTTGGACTGTGCATCGGCCAAAATCGCCTCTTTATTGCTGATAATCTTCTGGTAACGCTTGATTTCTTCCGGTGTTTTTACGCGGAGTTCGTTGAGCAGCTCTTCCATCTGTTCACGGTTCACGATAATATTTGAGGCCGAAAAGGTCTGCGGTTTACAGTTGTCAATGTACTCCTCGATCTCTTCTATAATCTGTTCTATTCTGCTTGCCATATGTACACTCCTCATTTTGAAATATGATATTTCGCATAAATTCTGTCAATAAAACATGCCGGAACAAAATTTGATATGTCGCCGCCGTAAGATGCAAATTCTTTTACAATCGTAGAGCTTAAGTAGGAATATTTCAGGTTGGTCGTCAGAAAAATAGTTTCCACATTGGCACTCTGCACATGGTTCGTCTGGGCAATCTGAAGCTCGTACTCAAAATCCGTCACGGCGCGCAGTCCCCGGACAATGATTGTCGCATCGATCTCTTTCATGTAATCCACCAGCAGCCCGTCGAAAGAAGCCACCGTGACATTCGGCATAGAGCCTGTCATCTCTTTTATCATACTAACACGTTCCTCAAGAGAAAACAACGAATTTTTTGCGCTGTTATTGAGTACGCCGACCACCAGCTCATCGACAATTTTGGCGGAACGCTCAATCATATCGATATGTCCGAGTGTCAGAGGATCAAAGCTTCCCGGGTAAATCGCTCTCTTCATAAAAAACCATACCTTTCTCTTTGCCCGCGGGCCCGGATGCGCACATGTGCGCCGGCCGCAGGTGCGGTATCTGCAAATTATTTTCTGCGAATAAACGCATGCACATTTGTTTTATAGGTTTTAAGCCGTACCAGCGCAAAACCGTACTTCTCGAGATAAGAAAACTCCGTATCCCGCGCAGCTTCTACGATAATCTGCGTGTGCGTTCCCGCAAGGGACGAGCCCGACAGATACGCGAGCACCTCCTGCTCCATTCCCATGCCATAAGGAGGGTCCATAAAGATTATGTCAAACGGCGCTCCTCCCTCAAGGATGTGCAGCGCGCTTACGGCATCTGCCGCGATAAGCTTGGCCCGATCCTCAAACTTCGTAAATCGGATATTGTCTGCAATACAGGCCGCCGCCTTTTTCCCGCTGTCCGCAAAGACCGCCCGGTCTGCGCCGCGGCTTAACGCCTCAAGCCCGATCTGTCCGCTTCCCGCAAACAGGTCCAGAAATGCACAGCCCGGGATATCCTCCTGCAGCATATTAAACAGCGTCTCTTTGATGCGGTCCGTTGTGGGGCGCGTCTGTGTCCCCGGAACGCTTTTCAGTGGAAGGCTCCTGGCCGTTCCCGCTATAATCCGCATGCAATCCCCTCCTCTATGGTTCGTTTCAGCAGCGAAAGCGCCGCCTCACATGCCGCACCGCGCACCGCGCTGCGGTCCCCGGAAAACAGGTGGCGTTCTACCGCCGTCTTCCCGCGAAAGCAGCAGCCGATAAAAACGAGTCCGACCGGACACTCTTTCGTCCCGCCGTCCGGCCCCGCCACTCCCGTGACAGAGACGGCCAGATCTGTCTCGGCCGTCCGCATCGCGCTGCGCGCCATGTCGGCGGCCGTCTCGGCGCTCACCACACCGTACTCTGCGATGGTCTCCGGCGCGACGCCGATCATCTTCACCTTTGCCGCATCCGAGTAGGTGACATACCCTTCCGTAAAATACGCGGATATCCCCGGCACATTCACAAGTGCGGAGGCGATCATGCCGCCGGTAGCCGACTCCGCGGTCGTGAGCGTGAGCCGATGCCCGCACAGCAATTGATAAATCTGATATTCCAGATCCGTCTGTCCCATTCCGAAATTCCTTTCCGTCTCCCCGGTTTCCCGCAGGTTATTTCTGTTCCTTTAACACGTCCTTATTCTTTGCGATATAATCCACGAGGGAGACAACCGTGAGAATCAGCGCGATCCAGGTAAACGCGGCACCGAGCAGCACAAAAGCCGGATGGGGGATATTTAAAATCAGAACGATCACCATAAGCATCTGAAACGTCGTCTTAAATTTCCCCCAGTAGCTCGCGGCAATCACCACGCCGTTGTCCGCAGCCACCAGCCTAAAACCGCTGATAATAAATTCCCGTGCGATAATGACAATCACAACCCACGATGCGAGCCGCCCCGTCTCCACAAGACAAATCAGCGCGGAGCAAACCAGAAGCTTATCCGCGAGCGGGTCCATAAACTTGCCGAAATTTGTCACGAGGTTATATTTTCTCGCGATTTTTCCGTCGAGCATATCGGTCAGGCTCGCAGCGATGAAAATCGCAACCGCAATATAATTGCCGTATCCGGGGAAATAAGGCGCCATCAGGAAAAAGACAAAAAACGGGATTAAAATCACACGCAGCACAGTCAGTTTGTTCGGTAAATTCATAACAACTCTCCTATTAAATCATATTCATAGGCACCGGTTACCCGGACCTTTGCAATGTCTCCTGTCATCAGTTCCTCATCCGTATTGATGAAAATATATCCGTCCACCTCCGGCGCGTCCCGATAGGTGCGGCCGATATAAGCATTTTCATCCGCGACTTTCCCCTCGATAAAGACAAAAAATTCCCTGCCCTTTAACGTTTCGTTCCGATCGAAGATAATCTCCTCCTGCAGCTCCATCACATCCGCCTGCCGTCTGGCTTTCGTCTCCTCGTCAATCTGATCCGGGAACTCCGCGGCCGGAGTCCCCTCCTCCGGGGAGTAAGTAAATGCGCCGAGACGGTCAAACTCCATATCATTGACAAATTGCATCAGCTCTTCGTGCATCTCCTCCGTCTCTCCGGGGAATCCGCAGATCAGCGTGGTGCGGAGCGCGATATCCGGAATGCGCTCCCGGAGCGTTGTGATAATCCGTACCAGATCCGCGTTCGTCGTCCGCCTCCCCATACGCTTTAGCATAGTGTCATCGGCATGCTGAACGGGGATATCCAGATAGTGACAGACTTTTTCGTTGCGCAGCATCGCGTCGATCAGTTCGTCATAAATTTCCTCCGGATAACAGTACAGAATGCGGATCCAAAACAGCCCCGGAATTTTGTTCAGCTCATCCAAAAGCAGATGCAGCGACTTTTTTCCGTAGAGATCCACACCGTAGAGCGTCGTCTCCTGCGCGACCAGAATCAGTTCTTTTGCGCCGTCTGCCACAAGCTCTCTCGCCTGCTCCGTCAGTTCTTCCATCGGAACACTGCGGTAGTTCCCGCGGATAGAAGGGATAATGCAGTAGGTACAGCGCTTATCGCAGCCCTCCGCAATCTTCAGATGCGCAAAATGCCCGCCCGTGGTCACGGTCCGCTTGGTCCGGGCTGTCGGAAGTCCTTCCAGCCCCCGGTAGTTCTCGTAAAACGTCCCGCCGAGCGCCGCATGAACGGCACGCACGATATCCTCACAGGAATTTGTCCCGAGAATCGCGTCCACCTCCGGGATCTCCCGCTTAATCTCCTCCTTGTAACGCTGTGCCAGGCATCCGGTCACAATCAGGGCCCGAAGCGCCGCATCCCGCTTATGCTCCGCCATCTCAAGAATCGTGTTGATGCTTTCCTCTTTTGCGTCATTGATAAAACAGCAGGTGTTGATAATAATGACATCCGCCGCAAACTCGTCATCCGTCAGTTCCATATTTTCCGCACGAAGCATCCCGAGCATAAACTCTGTGTCCACCAGATTTTTGTCGCATCCGAGGGATATAAACAATAATTTCATGAAATTCTCTCTTTCTAACGCTAAAAAGGATGAGTCTTGTTTTCTCATCCTTTCTTTTCTCCGGGGTTCTGCAATTACGCTAGTCCTCGTCCTGCTCCGCACCCTCCGGGACAATCTTTACCTTCGATTCATAGAGCTCTTCGACCGCGATAGAAAGCGGCTTTGCACAGGTAATCTTATCGGCCATCGGGTCATCTCCCGCGATAATCTGACGCGCGCGCTTTGCGGTTGCAATCACGATGGAGTAACGGCTGTTAATCACCGGCTCCTCGCCGATCTCAACACCGTTATTTACAACCTTCATCAGCTCAACATAAGATGGATGTATCATAATTCTCTCTCCTTTATTTTGAAAAATCACTTGTTTTTCTGTGAAAACGCGTCCAGCTCTGCGCGCATCCCCGCAAGAAACGATTCATTGCGCGAAATACGGTAGCGCTCGTTGGAAATGATCTGATGCACGCGCTCGACGCACTCCTGCAGTCTGTCGTTGACAATCAGGTAATCGTATGCTTCGATGCCGCAGATCTCCTCCGCAGCCCGCACAAGACGCGATTCGATCACGTCCGACGTCTCAGTTCCCCTGCCGGTCAGCCGCTCCTTTAATATCGCTGCGCTCGGCGGCGTCACAAAGAGGAGCAGGGTGTCGGGAAAGCGGCGCTTTACCTTGAGCGCTCCCTGAATCTCAATCTCCAAAATGACGTCTCTGCCGGCGGCCAGCTGCTCTTCCACATAGGCGCGGGGCGTTCCGTAATAATTGCCGACATACGCGGCATACTCAATCAGCGCCTCGTCGGCAATCATCTGCTCAAATTCTTCCCGGCTTCGAAAAAAATATTCCACGCCTTCCGTCTCGCCCGGTCTCGGCGCTCTCGTCGTCGCCGATATGGACAGCGCGTAGCGTTCGCCGTGTACTTTCATCAGCTCTTTCATAATCGTGCCTTTTCCGGCGCCGGAAAACCCGGATACAACCGTTAATATTCCTCTATTCTTTTGCGTCATCACAAACCTCTGCTGTACTGCCGTTAAATCTGCCCGCCAGAGTCTCCGGCTGCAGCGCCGACAATATGATTTTATTTTGTTCCGTAAATATGACACTCTTGGTTCTTCTTCCCTGTGTGGCATCGATCAGGCTTTCCTGCTCTTTTCCCTTTTGTATCAGACGCTTCGCGGGCGCCGAATCGGAAGAAATAATACTGATGATTTTATCGGTATTTACCATATTGCCAAATCCGATATTGATTAATCCCGCCATAGTAACCTCTATTCGATATTCTGAATCTGTTCCCGTACCTTTTCAATATTTGTTTTCAGATTAATCCCCGTATCGGATATCTCAAGATCGTTGGTCTTTGAGAGAATCGTGTTCGCCTCGCGGTTCATCTCCTGTGCGAGAAAGTCCAGTTTGCGGCCGATGCTTCCGCCTGCCGCAAGCGCCTCTTTCGTACTCTTTATGTGACTGCGCAGCCGCACGGTCTCCTCGTCCACACAGATTTTATCCGCAAAAAGCACAACCTCCGCGGCAATCCGTCCCTCCTCAAGCTGCCGGTTTTCCAAAAGGTCCCTTACCTTCTCCTCGAGACGGCTGCGGTATTCCGCAAGCACCTGCGGGGAACGCTCTTCGATAAATCCGACACAGGCGTACATCTCGTCAAGCTTTTCAAGCAAATCCTGCCGCAAATGGTCGCCTTCCTTCGTACGGCTTGCCACAAACTGCTCACAGGCGCCGCGCACGGCCCGCTCGAGAGGCGGCCACAGCTCCTTTTCGTCCGCGCCCTGCTCCTCCATCACGAAAACTTCGGGGTAACGGGACAGAGTGCTGACCCGCACATCATTCTCGATGCCGAACCGCTCCGCCATACTGCGCAGATAGCCGAGATACTCAGCCGCAATCTCTTCGTGATAGCGCAGAGAAAAATTCTCTTCGGTGTGGTCTTCATAGGAAATAAACACGTCTGCCTTTCCGCGTTCCATATATTCCCTGATCAGATTACGGATATCGTTCTCGAAGAGATTGAATTTCCGGGGGAGCTTAATATTCAAATCAAGGTACCGGTGATTTACGGATTTAATCTCCACGGTAAATTTTCGGTTCCCGTCACTTATCTCGCAGCGGCCGAAGCCGGTCATACTTCTAATCATACATTTTCTCCTGTATGGAACGTGATGATAAAGCACTGGTGCACAAGTGAATATATTATAAATCCAATTTCGGAGTAAGTCAAGATAAAGACCTTTGCTACAGCTCGTAATCCGACATCTTTACAATCACTGTCCCGTCGATAATCCGGATGGCCCCGTCTTCGGGGTAGCCGGGCATTTCCCTTACTTCCTCCCGCTCCATCCATGCCCGTATCTCCTCATAATTTCCGAATTCCGGCGTAAATCCGAGATACTGGCTCATGATAAAAAACTTCATGTTGCCGCCGATATTTGATTCTGATTTTCCGTCCATCTGAAATACTTTCCCGATCAGGCTTCCCGCCTCGTCCGTGTCGTCATCCGGCTGTTCCATGCCGACAAATATCACCGGCATCTTGCTCGAATACCCGGAAAGGCTCTTAATCTGGGTGACGATGGTCTGATAATACGAGAGGTCATGATACTTTGTATACTCCAGTCCCATATAACAGCCGTTGGCGAACCAGATGTACACGCCGATCACCGCAACGGACATGAGCGCCGCGATCCACTGCATCCCCGTGCGCAGCAGAACATGCATCTCCTTTTTGAGATAAAACGCATCCGCCCACACCACGGGAAAAATCAGGAGGAAAACCGCAGGATAGACCATCAGCGCGTACACATAGCTGTCCGGCGCCATAATATTTACCAGAAACATGGCGACCGGCAGCAGCCCGATTCCGACTGCCAGAAAGATATTTTTGACAATCTCCCGCCTGCGCGCCGCAAGCAGCGCCGCCATGCACAAAAGCGTGGCAATCACCGCAAGCAGCAGCGCTTTCCGGAATACGGCGACGGGGGACAGCCCCATGAGATTTTCCGTAAACAGCTGCGCGAAATTCCGATAACAGAGCTTCACCGACGCAATCAGCTGCTCCGCCGTAATATGTCCCATCGTATCCATACCCTGATAGCTCACGGAACTCACATTCCAGATGCGCTGAAAAAATTTATTCGCCGCAAAGTACACGCCAAGCCCGGCTACAAGAACGGCCAGATAGCGCAGCGCCGTAAAAAATATGTATTTCCACGACTGTGTCTCCTCCGAAAACGCGCAGAGCAGAATCACCGAAATCAGAAAAATACAGACGGTATTCGGGAAATAGGCCTGATAAGTTCCCAGCGAACAGGCCAGCAGCGCGACTGCCGCGGCATGCGCCGGAATGCTTTTCGGGTACTTTATCGCCAGATACGCCGCAAGAATGCTCATAAAATTGCCGATGGCATAAAAGATGGCCGTGAACATAAAAAAATACATGCAGGTCACGGACGGAAACGCCACCGAAAGCCCTCCGATCAGCGCGGCTGCAAGACCGTCCTTCACGTGAAAAATTTCCACCAAAAGCATGGCCGCAGCCGCAAGAAGCAGCAGCGAAAGAATCCCTGTCAGAAGCGGCAGCGAATAATTTCCGCGGAAAACGGCCGAGACGACTTTGGCCATCAGCTGCAGAAACCATCTTCCCAGCTCCGCTCCAATGCCGTAGCCGCCCGGCGTATTCACAAGCTCGTCATAATTGTAAAGTTTGTTGGTAAACTGATACAAATGCGCCGCAAACCCCACAAGAACCGCGGCCGCAAACGCCGTTTTCTGCGGAAAAGAAATCCTCTGATACAGCGCTTTGATACAATCCGAAGGAGTTTTTTCTTTTGTCATTCGGTCTCTGCTCCTATCCTGTCAATATTTTATATAGTGTATCATAATCGGCCCGTTTGTCAAATCTCTTCCGCCGTAAATGCCTCCGCCTCATAGGGAAGCAGCTTTGCAAGATACCCCTTCCGGTGCAGTGCGTCCGCGATCTCGTCTAAAATTTCTTCCGAGTCTGCGCCGACGTGATGGAAATGGTAGCCTGCGGTCACGTTCAGAAGCGGCGCGGATTTTCCGGTTTTCAGATCGTTGACAAATATCTTTACATCTCTCCTGTTTGCGATGCGCAGCGGCGCCGTCATCTTTCCGTAAACCCGGTGATTAACCATGACATCGAGAACCGTACCGCCGGTATCTACAATGACGGTGAGTTCGTCCTCCACCTGTGCATCCGTGTGGAAAACCTTAAACAGCCGCTTTGCCTGTGTCTCCTGTTCAAGAAGATATCCCCGCGCCGTCGAGACGACGGCGTAACCTTCCGTGCGCAGCAGCGCGATATCCTGCACGACCACCTGTCTGCTGACGCCGGTGGCCTGCCCGAGCTTTGTTCCCGATAAAGGCCGCCCTGCTTCCCGCATCAGCGCCACCAATCGTTTTCTTCTGTCCGGTCCGGTCAGTTCCCGCTCCATGCGCGCCCCTCCTTTCGTTAAAACTCCGTTTACTGCGCGGTTATCTGCGGCGGACGCGCAGATGTTTCAGACTGATATCAAGAATCGGCGCCGAATGTGTCAGCGCACCGCTCGAGACATAGTCAACGCCGAGCTTTGTGATCGTCTCGATATTTTCTTTCGTGATATTTCCGGAACACTCCGTCTCGGCCCTGCCGTCAATCACGCGGATGGCTTCCGCCATCTGCTCCGGCGTCATATTGTCGAGCATGATAATATCCGCCCCGGCTTCCACCGCCTCTCTTACCATATCGAGATTCTCGGTCTCAACCTCAATCTTGCGGACAAACGGCGCGTATTCCTTTGCGGCAAGTACCGCCGCACGCACGCTGCCTGCGGCATCGATATGATTGTCTTTTAAGAGCACGCCGTCGGAAAGATTGTAGCGGTGATTGCAGCCGCCTCCGACGCGCACCGCATATTTCTCGAAAATGCGCATACAGGGCGTTGTCTTTCTGGTGTCTAAAAGACGGGTTTTCGTCCCCTCCAAAAGCTCTGCCACCTGATGCGTGTAGGTGGCAATCCCGCTCATGCGCTGAAGGTAATTGAGCGCGGTCCGCTCCCCGGACAGCAGCACGCGCACATCCCCGGTCACAACTCCGAGCAGCTGTCCTTTCGTCACCTTATCTCCGTCCTGCGCCTTAAAATCAATCTCCGTCTTTTCGTCAAGCAACTGAAACACACGCGCAAACACCGGCAGACCCGCAATAATGCCGTCCTCCTTGCAGATTAACTGCACGTCGCCCTCACGGCAGGCGGGCATCACCGCGTTTGTCGAGACATCCTCGCTGTGAATGTCTTCCTCTAATGCCATGCGGATATATCTGTCAGCAACAAGCTGCATTGTAATTGGATTCATATGTATTGCTCCTCTCCTGATTTTCCGTGATTTTTTCTGCCGCACGCTTTGCAAAGACCATGCTTTCCAGCAGGCTGTTGCTCGCGAGACGGTTTTTCCCGTGGACACCGTTGCAGCTGGTCTCCCCCACCGCATACAGATGCGCCATCGTCGTCGCGGAATCACGATTTACATAAATTCCGCCCATAAAATAGTGCTGTGCCGGCACAATCGGCACGGGCTCCCGCCGAATGTCATAGCCCTCCGCAAGACACCGCTCAAAGATATGCGGGAAATGTCCCAGAATCGTCTCCTCGGGCACCGCCGCAAAGGACAGGTATTCGTGCGGCACTCCCTCCTTTTCCATCTCCTCGTGAACTGCCTTTGTCACCGCGTCCCTCGGCAGCAGCTCGTTTACAAAGCGCTCCCCGCTGTGATTTAAAAGAACGGCGCCCTCTCCTCTGGCCGACTCGGAAATCAAAAAGCTTCTGCCGGGCTTTGTGCTGTAGAGACAGGTCGGATGAATCTGAACATAATCCATGTGCTCGAGCCTTATGCCGTGCCTCTTTGCAGCCGCACAGCCGTCGCCGGTGAGCAACGGAAAGTTGGTGGAATGCTCATAGAGCCCGCCGATGCCGCCGGTGGCAAGCACGGTGTCCGCCGCGTGAATCCGCAGCATCCGGCCGTCTTTTGCCCTTGCCTCCACCCCGCGGCATACCTCCCGTTCCACAAAGAGATCCGTCATCTCGGTGTACTCCATAAGCGTGATATTCGGCCGTTCCCGCACGCGGGCGAGCAGCGTCAACGTGATCTCCTCCCCCGTGATATCCTTGTGGAAACAAATGCGGGGCGCGGAATGCGCCCCTTCCCGGGTATAAGCCAGACTTCCGTCCGCATTTTTCTCAAAGCGGACACCGAGCGCAAGCAGATGGTCAATGACGGCTCTGCTCCCGCGGATCATCAGCTCCACGCTCTCTCTGCGGTTCTCGTAGTGTCCGGCCCGCAGCGTGTCCTCAAAATAGGAATCGTAATCCGTCTCGTCCCGCAGGACACAGATTCCCCCCTGCGCGAGCATAGAGTCGCAGCTCGCCAGATCTTCTTTGGAGAGCATTACAATCCGCTTATCCGGCGGCAGCCACAGAGCGGCATACAGCCCCGCAACACCGCATCCGACAATCACCACATCGCAATACATATCATTCATAATAGGCCTCGATTCTTTGACCTGCCGGCGCTCTGCCGCACAGGTTCAACGTCCTGTTTCTCTGAAAATCCATATCAGTATAACACATCGCTTTACACCTGACAAGACACCTTTGCCGGCGTACCGCACACAGAACGCATGTAAATCGGGGAACCCTTCACACATATAATGCGGGCTTGCCGAACGGCAGCCCGCATACAGTTTTTAAAATTCGTCGAGCAGTCCCTCAAGCTCATCCATCACCGAATCGAACACGTCAAGCGCATCCTGAATCGGCCCCGGCTCCTCCATATTGACGCCTGCAATCTTAAGAAGCTCCACCGGAGCCTGAGAGCAGCCGCCCGAGAGGAACTTTCTGTAGCGCTCCACCGCCGGAGCGCCTTCCTCTAAGATGGCTTTTGCGATCGATACCGCGGCCGAGAAACCGGTCGCGTACTGATACACATAGAAATTATAGTAAAAATGCGGGATTCGCGCCCACTCAAACGCGATCTCGTCGTCCGAAATCATATCCGGTCCGTAATATTTGCGGTTCAGCTCATGGTACAGGCTGTTTAAGGCATCCGCAGTCAGGCTCTCGCCCGCCTCGGCCATTTTGTTTGTCTGCATCTCAAACTCCGCAAACATTGCCTGACGGTACACGGTTCCCTTGAAGCTGTCAAGATAATGGTTCAGCAGATAAGCCCGCTCCTTTTTATCCTCCGTGTTTTTCAGCAGGTACTGCATCAGCAGCACTTCGTTGCAGGTCGAGGCTACCTCCGCAACAAATATTTTGTAATGGGAATAGATAAACGGCTGGTTTTCGTTTGAATACCAGGAATGCATCGCATGTCCCATCTCGTGCGCCAGCGTAAACATGTTATCCAGCGTGTCGTTTTGATTCAAGAGCACATACGGATGCACGCCGTAGACACCTGCGGAATATGCGCCGCTGCGCTTGCCCTCGTTCTCATACACATCGATCCAGCGGCTCTCAAAGCCCTCTTTTACTTTCGCGACATAATCCTCCCCGAGCGGCGCCAGCGCCTTTAACACCGTAGCCTTTGCCTCGTCAAACGGAATTTTCTTTGCCGCATCCGCAATCATCGGCGTATAGATATCATACATGTGGAGCTCATCCACACCGAGGCATCTCTTTCGGATTTTTACGTAGCGGTGCATCTTGTCGATGTTGGCGTTCACGGTGTCAACCAGATTGCGGTATACCTGCGGATGCACATTGTTGGCGTCCACTGCCGCCTCCAACGTGGAGTCGTACTTTCTCGCCCGCGCATAGAACATCTGCTGCTTTACCTGTCCGTCGTACAGCGCCGCAATCGTGCTTGCAAACTGTCTGTAGACACTGTAGTAATTTGTGAAGGCATTCTTGCGCACGCTCCGGTCCGCAGACTCTAACATCGGAACAAAATTTCCGTTTGTCAGGCGAACCTCGTCGCCCTCCTCGTCGGTAATCTTCGGAAATACAAAATCCGCATTATTTAAAATCCCGTAAACCTGGCTGGCGGTCTCCGACATCTCGCCGGTCATCGCCACAAGCTTTTCCTGCTCCGCGGACAGCCGGTGCTCCTTTGTCCGTTTTATCTCCGCAATCTGGGTGCGGTAGAGCGCAAGCTCCTGCTCCGCGTTTACATATGCCTCTATCACGGCATCCTCCGCGGCGAGGATTTCCGGAACCACAAACGCCGTGCGGCTGCCGTACTCGATATACTGACTCAGAGCCTTCTGATTCATCGCCTGATGCGCGCTGTCCTTGGTGTCCTGGTCGTGCAGCCGCGCCGAATAGGAATGCGCCCTATCCAGAATCTGCTCCGCCTGTGCCCCGAGCGAAAGCACCCGCAGCAGATTTGCGGCGGAAGCCGTCACTTTTCCCTCATAGGACGCAATCTCCTCCGTAAGCCGTTCCGCCTCCGCAAGCGCCTTCTCCCAGCTGTCCTTCGAGTCATACATATCACTCAGATTCCATGTAAATGCTTCGTTTACCTCACTTCGTTTCAGCAATTCTTTTGCCATATGAATATCCTTCCTTTCCTTACTTGCTTTTTTTCATTTTCTGTACGGTCTCTTTCGCAAAATTTTCCGACTGCTCTGACATGGCGCGGTGCTTCGCCGGCACCGTCAGATACAGTGCGAGCGCCAAAAGCAGAAACGGAATCACGGCTTCCATAAACATGATCACGCCAAGCAACGGCTTCTGCGGAACATACGGCAGCATATCGATCATATCGGAAGCGTTCATAACCAGCAGCCCGAAATTGGACAGCGCCCATACGTAGAAAATGATATTCATCTTCCAGCCGCCTTCCGGGTTCAAAAAAACAGAGATCCAGAATAATTGCATCATCAGTTTAAACACTTCCATATTCCCGCTGTCCAACAGCTCCATCTGTGTGAAAAAGACCAGCGAAAAAACGGCATGCAGCACCCAGAATGCCAGTAAAAGGTTCCGCAGCAGCCGTTTCGTTTTTACCCACCGGGAAACCTCCGGATGATTTTTGTAAAACAGTTCTTTTTCCAGCAATAACTGGCTGCGCTGCATTTCCCGCTCCTGTTTCGTCATTATGTATCTCTCCCCTCTTTTAACCTATTATAACACCTTTTGCAGAAAAGAAAACCCCGACCGCAATGACATACGGCCGAGGGATTTTTTTGTTATAGCGGCAAAGCATGTGCCAGACGATCTGCTATCTTTATATGACATCCGGCCAATCGAAAATCAAATCAGCACCTTGCCGTTTTCATCAGCCTTCATCGGAAGGACAATAAGAAAATCAGTGATACACAAAAAGACCGGAAAATAAGTCCAGAAAAAAGCAAGATAAAAAAGCCCCAGAAGCCAGCGGCGCTCATAAAAGCGATGGATTCCGCACCAGCCCAGCGCAAGAGAAAGTACCAAATACACCTTTTTGCTGACAAGATGCTTGGTTCGATGGTCTTTCCACTCATAATAGCGGTTGATAAGCCGTTTTATGGGGGAACCCTGTTCGACAATGCCCGACTGCTCTTTCAGGTATTGGAGTTCATCCTCTGCAAGGGCGAGATCGGATAAATTCACATAATCCTCATGCCGCTCCCTGGGAGCGGCATGACTGAGATCCGGACGGCGAATCGTGCCGTTTTCATCGAGGACGGTAAAGTCCGTACCGTCCTCCCCTTTTGTATTTGTTTTCTTACTCATAGTGTCTCCCTTTTCATGGCCGGAGCCAAACTCCGGCCCCTGAAGCCGGAGACAGGACGAAAATAATTGTAATTACTCGGTATCTGCATTTATTATGCCTTGACTTTGGTCGCTTGATTCTTGATTTCGGCGATCTTTTCCTGAATCTCCTCCATCTTTTCCTTCGTCAACGGATAGAACTTCATGGCTACGATATTACAGATATAGCCGATCAGTGGGCAGCCGATCAGGCAGAACATCGTGACAACAAAGATCGAGGTCGAATACGGGGTATCCTGCGTGGGCAGCGTGTCCTTGAATCCGATAATAGAGAGCATAACGGCAACCAGCGTACCGGCCAGGGAGGAAACCATCTTATCCACAAAGGAGAAGAGCGTGCCCATCAGGCCCGGGACATACTTGCCGGTTCGATAAACCTCGTAGTCCGCGCAGTCTGCAGTCATCGTAATGCCCAGGTCGCCCGTAACGCTGACACAGCTCTGCCAGATCAGATAGAGTCCAAAATAAAGAACGGTAAAAACCGTAATTCCATTCGAGAAGTTCAGGTCGAGCGTAGTCGGATCACCCAAAATAAACAGCAACAGTATGCCGATGCAGGAAACGATGCCCCCCCATGTGCCGACAACCATGGCTTTTTTCTGCCCCATTTTGCGCGCGACAAAGTTAAACAGCAACAGAGCAAGCACAATTTTAGGAATGGTAATCAGCGCGGACATACGGCTGTAATTCGTATAGTTCTGACAGACAATACCGTAGAGCATAATCATAATGGTGGAATTGCTCACCATTGACATTGCCAGCTTATCGGTGGAAGTCGCAACAATCATCATCTGAATCGCGCGGTTATTTTTCAGGACATCCCAGTAATCGCGGAAGCCGATCTTCTGCACTTCACCGGTACCAAAGTACTTGCTGTTATCCTTGCGCCACAGGCCGATGACAGCAAAAACAGCAAAAACAGCAGAAGAAATCACAACGATGAGCCACAGCTCGCGGAAGAACTGAATATTGGACATCGCGTCTCCGTAATGCGCCTCGGCCGTACCGTATTTCGGCATCAGGTGGTCGGTGATAATAATCGGGAAAAACATCATCATCGCAGCGCCGAAAATCATATTGAACATCGAGAATACCGGGCGTTGCTCCGGATCATTCGTCAGACAGGTCTGCGCCGACTTGGTAACGCAGCACTGGCAGGTATAACCGATGATGTAGAGCATGTACAGAATGATGTACGCCGGAAAACGGATCGCAGTCGATTCCGGCAGAACCGGGATCAAAAAGTAAATCAATCCGGAAAATACGGCTAGGATCAAATTGCCAATCAAAATAAACGGGCGGTTCTTACCGAACTTGCCGTTGGTCTTGTCCACAACCATGCCGATAAAGGGATCTGTCACGCCGTCCCACATACGCATGATCGTGGTAATGGAACCTGCCAGCACCACGCCGATACCGACAAAACCTGTCAAAAAGTAGCTGACATACATGAACGCCATCATGTACAGGTTGGTCGAGAGATTGTTCAGCGAATAGAACGCGATCTCCCATGTTTTGGCACGGTGAATGCCGTTCTTGGGGTCTTCTAATGGTTTTTTTGACATTTTGTATACCTCTCTCCTCTAAAAAATATTATTTTCCTCATTGTGAGGAAACAACCAAGAACCCGAGGAGAAAATACCGACCGCCCACTCTCTGCACAGTACACAGCTGACTGCGCCGAATTTTCTCAACTTAGTATTCCAAGTATTGTTTAATTCTACATAAAATTGTTCATTTTGTCAACCTCACATAGTGCTTTTTGTTGTTTTTTGTCGAATTTTTTTCGAATTTTTGTGAAATTTTCCTTATATTTCATGGGCAATGTCGGTTCATTGAGCGCGTCGCGTCAGCTCATGATCCCCGCGGTTCCTCCGACGGTGGCCGCGGCAAAAACTTTTATTGTCATCGCCGCGCAAATCTTCTATAATAGACAGCGAATGCGGGCGGCTCCCGGGCCAAAAACCCGCAAAAATACTGCCTGTATCGGAGGAATAAATATCATGGCTTTTGACGGACTTGTAATTTCTAATTTAGTATACGAATTAAACAACACCATTTTAAATACAAAAATCAGCAAAATCGCGCAGCCGGAATGCGACGAACTGCTCTTTACCCTGAAAGGGCCAAACGGGCAGTTCCGCCTTGCAATGTCTGCAAGCGCATCCCTGCCCTTTTTGTATCTGACGGAGCACAACAAACCGAGCCCGCTGACCGCGCCGAATTTCTGCATGCTTCTGCGCAAGCACATTGCAAACGGCCGCATCGTGCGCATCTTTCAGCCGCACATGGAGCGCATCATTCACTTTGAAATCGAACATCTCGACGAACTCGGGGATCTGTGCACGAAAACGCTTATCGTCGAATTGATGGGAAAACACAGCAACATCATTTTCTGCAATTCGGACGGCATGATTTTAGACAGCATCAAACATGTCTCCTCCCTGATGAGTTCCGTCCGGGAAGTGCTGCCGGGGCGTATCTACCGGATTCCGGCGACGCAAGAGGACCGGTTGAATCCGCTCGAGGTGACCGAGGATGCTTTTATGAAAAGCGTCCTGACAAAACCGCTGCCCATCGGCAAAGCGATCTATTCCTCTTTCACGGGAATCAGCCCCGTCATCGCAAACGAAATATGCTACCGCGCCTCCGTGGACAGCGATCTGCCGGCTGCCGCGCTCGATGCGGACGGCAGAAAACATCTGTACCACAATTTTGTCTGGATGATGGAGGATGCCGCAAATCATAAATTCTGTCCGAACATCGTCACCTGCGGCAGAGAGCCCGTGGATTTTTCCTGTTTTATTCTGCATGAATTTATCGACGAGACGTCGGGCGAAACATACCGCATGACGGAATACGATTCCATTTCCCGCGTGCTTGAGGAATATTATGCGGCGAAAAACGTCTACACCCGCATACGCCAGAAATCGGTCGACCTGCGCAAAATCGTAAGCACCGCGCTTGACCGCAGCCGCAAAAAATACCAGCTTCAGGAAAAACAGCTCAAGGATACCGAAAAGCGGGAAAAATACAAGGTATACGGCGAACTCCTCCACACGTACGGCTACGGCCTGGCCGAGGGCGCCGCAGAGCTTTCGGCGCTCAATTACTATACCAACGAAATGATCACGATTCCGCTCGACCCGAACCTTGACGCAAAGGAAAACGCACGGAAATATTTTGACCGCTACGGCAAATTAAAACGGACATACGAGGCGCTGACCGGGCTGACGGCGGAGACCGCCGACGAAATCCGTCATCTCGAGAGCATTTCGGCTTCCTTAGATATCGCGCTGTCCGAGGACGACCTTGTTCAGATTAAGGAAGAACTCGTAGAATACGGATATATCAGGCGCAAGCGCTCCGACAAAAAATCAAAAATCAAGAGCAGGCCGTTCCACTATGTCTCCTCCGACGGCTTCCATATGTATGTGGGAAAGAATAATTATCAGAACGAAGAGCTGACCTTCCAGTTCGCATCCGGAAACGACTGGTGGTTCCATGCGAAAGGAATCCCCGGCTCCCATGTGATTGTGAAAACGGGAAATGAGACGCCGCCCGACCGCGTCTTTGAGGAGGCCGGCAAACTCGCCGGCTACTACTCCAAAGGACGGGACAGCGACAAGCTGGAAATCGATTATCTCCAGAAAAAAAATATCAAAAAGCCGAACGGCAGCGCGCCCGGATTCGTGGTCTACTACACCAACTACTCGCTCACGATCCAGCCCGATATCTCGGAGCTGACGCTTGTCGAATCCTGAATCAAAGCGCCGAAACCGCCGTTTCAGATGACATCAGGTCCTTTTTTAATTGGCTGTTTTTTCTTCCTCTGACAGGAACTGCCTGTTTATCCTCCCGTATGGTGCGCATACTATCACTGTACCAAAGAATCAATCAAACGTACCAAAGGAGGAAACAACTATGTCAAATCGTTCTTCAAACAAGGCTGTCGTTCCGGAGGCAAAAGGTGCATTAGACCGATTCAAGTATGAGGTTGCCAATGAGCTCGGCGTTCCGTTGACGGAAGGCTACAACGGTGACCTGACTTCCAGACAGAACGGTTCTGTCGGCGGCTATATGGTCAAGAAAATGATCGAGGCGCAGGAAAAGCAGATGGCAGGCAAATAAACCGGCCTGTATGACAGCAAGCGGCATACCAAACGTACTGCCCTTACACTGAAAACTGAAAAAAACGTAGGACCGGGCCGCAGCGGAATCGCTGTTGCCCGGTTTTACGTTTACAGATTCATCTGATGCTGTTCCTGTTTTACATACTCCTTCAGGTAACGGCACAGGTTCCCGTTCTCCTCCGACGCAAGTTCCGCGTCCTCCGCGAGCAGTTCCGTCACGGCCTCCGAAGCCTGTTTGAGCACCGCGGCATCCTGATAGATATCCCCGAGCGCAAACTGGAGCTCGCCGGACTGGCGGATGCCGAAAAAGTCTCCCGGCCCCCGCAGCTTTAAATCCTCGGCCGCAATCTCAAAACCGTCATTGGAACGGTTTAAAATCGAAAGCCGCTGTTCCGCCGTCTTGCTGTCCGAGGCATTTATCATGATACAGTAGGACTGCGCGTCTCCGCGGCCTACCCGCCCCCGCAGCTGGTGTAGCTGTGCGAGCCCGAACCGCTCCGCATTTTCAATCATCATCACCGTCGCGTTCGGCACATTGACGCCGACTTCCACAACCGTCGTGGAGATCAGGATCTGCACCTCGTTTTTCATGAACGCTTCCATGACCTCGTTTTTCAGCGCAGGCTTCATTTGCCCGTGCAGAAGCCCAAGCTTTATTTCTTCCGGAAAAATCTCCCGAAGCCGCTTCGCGTAGTCCGTCACATTCTCGACGTCCATATTCTCGACCGCCTCCACCAGCGGACAGATGATGTAGACCTGATGTCCTTTTTTTATTTCATTTAAAATAAAATCATACGCTTTCGGGCGGTAGCCGGTGCCGACCACACAGTTTTTGATCGGCAGGCGCTTTGCCGGGACCTCGTCCACCACCGAAATATCCAGATCTCCGTACAGAATGATGGCCAGCGTCCGCGGGATCGGCGTCGCGCTCATGACAAGAATATGCGGATGGCAGCCCTTTTCGGCAAATGTCTCCCTCTGACGGACACCGAAGCGGTGCTGCTCGTCCGTGATCACCAGCGCAAGATTGTCATATACGGCCCGCTCCTGAATCAGCGCGTGCGTTCCGACAATCATCGCATTCGGATAGAGCTGCAGCGCCTCGTATGCCATACGCTTCTGCTTTGCGGTCATCGCGCCCGTCAGGAGCACTACGGGGATTTTCAGGCCGAACTCCTCCGTCAGTGTTCGAAACGTATCGTAGTGCTGTCTTGCAAGGACCTCGGTCGGCGCCATAATCGCCGACTGATAGTCGTTGTGGGACGCGTCCGCCATCGCGAGAAACGCGAGAATCGTTTTGCCGGAACCGACATCTCCCTGAACCAGCCGCTGCATCACAAATTCCCCCCGCATATCACGCCGTATCTCGTCGAGCGCTCTCCTCTGGGCTCCGGTCAGCTGATACGGCAGCTTTTCGATCAGCGTTTCCGCAAAGGAGTCCCTGCTCCACTCAAAGAGATTGGCATCCCGGATGCGCCGCTCCTTCTGGTAGCGCATCTGCAGAATAAAGAGAAAAAATTCGTCAAAAACCAGACGCCGCCTGGCATTTGTCAGCGTATCCATATCATCGGGAAAATGCACCTGCCGCACCGCGTAATTGTACTCGCAGAGCCGGTACCGCTCTCTGATTTCGGCCGGAAGATAGTCCCAGAACAGATGCTCCTCCGAGAGCACGGTGCGGATCGTCTTTGTCAGCTGGTTGTTGGAAATCCCTCCCGTCAGCCCGTAGACCGGCAGAAATGCCCGCTCCATCCCGGCATACTGCTCTAAACGGTAGACGGCCGGCTGCTCCATCCCAAGACGACTGCCCTTTTTGCAGGTCTTCCCGTAAAACACATAGGTGCTTCCCGGCTTTAACTGATTTTTCAGGTAGGGCATGCGGAACCAGACCAGCTCCATATCAACGCCGGCCGCACCGATTTTCGCCGTGGTGATCAGCATGCTTTTTGTCTTCCGCACGACGGGCTGCGTCAGAATCCGCCCCATCACGGCCGCCGTCTCCCCCTCCGCCGCCTCGTTGACCTGCTTTGTCTCCGGGAAGCGGACATAAGTCCGGGGATAGTGAAGGAGTATATCACCGACGGTGTATACTCCTAATTTGTGAAACAGCTCTTCTGTTTTCGCACCGATTCCCTTTACTTCCGAAATCGCAGAATTTCTGTCCATTACGCACTCCTTATACTCGCATAAGCTGCCTCTGTTCGGCGCGTTTGTTTCGTTCGGCGAATGCCGAAATCAGCAGAAACGCAAAAGATTCCTCACCCGGGTAAACCCGGCTCGCAATCTTTTACATTTCCCCTGGCACTCCTCACTCTACCGAAATCACATAGTAATAGATCGGCTGACCGCCGTAATGAATCTCCACTTCCACATCCGGATGAGCGGCCGAAAGCTTCTCCCCGATGACTGCGGCATCCGCTTCTTTTACATCCTCCCCGTAATAGATGCTGACAATCGCGGACTCCTCGTCAATCAGCTGCCCGGTCATATCAAGTACGGTCGCCTCAAGCTTGCGTCCCACCGACAAAATACCGGAATCTCCGATTCCCATATAATCGTCCTGCTTAATCTCCTTGTCGTCGATGACGGTATCGCGCACGGCGTACGTCACCTGCCCGGTTTTCACAAGACCGATTTCCGCGTTCATGCGCTCCGCGTTCTCCGCCGGGCTGCTGTCCGGAATATAGTTGATCAGCGCGGTGATTCCCTGCGGCACCGTCTTCGTCGGAATCACGATAATCTCTTTATCCTCGACCAAGGACGCCGCCTGATTGGCCGCGAGGATAATATTTTTATTGTTCGGAAGAATGAAGATCGTCTTCGCATTGACCCGCTCGATGGCGTTTAACATATCCTCGGTGCTCGGGTTCATCGTCTGTCCGCCCTCGATGATATAGTCCACGCCAAGACCGGTAAATATCTCGTTGATGCCCTCCCCGATGCTGACGGAGATAAAGCCCATCTCCTTCGGCGGCTCCGCAGGAGTCTCCGGCGCGGCCGGCATTTCCGCAGCCCCGGCCTGCATCTCTTTTTCCTTGAGGGCGGAAATCTTCTCGTCCCGCTCCAGCTTCATATTCTCAATAATAATCGTAGTAAGGCTTCCATACGTCAGTCCCCGCTGCATTGCAAGACCGGGGTCGTTGGTATGTACGTGTACCTTCACGATCTCGTCATCCGCAACCACCACGATTGAATCGCCGATGGTCTCTAAATATTCTTTAAATTCGTTTTCCTGGCGCGTCGTCACCGGCTTCTCAAGCATGATGAGGAATTGCGTACAATACGCAAATTTGATCTCCTGCGCCGCCTGCGCGTCAAGGTTGTAGGACATTCCCTCGCCGCTGTCCTCCGGGCTGCTGTCCGCCGTCACAATCTCGTAGTCGATTTCCTTGCCCAGCAGGGAATCAAGCGCGCCCTTCATCACCTGCATCAGACCCTGTCCGCCGGAATCGACAACGCCGGCCTGCTTTAGCACCGGAAGCATATCGGGCGTCTTGCCAAGGACATAATCCCCCGCCTTGATCACCTCCGTGCAGAAGGCAATCAGGTCGTCGGTCTCATCCGCCATCTCAAGCGCGCGGTCGGCCATCCCGCGCGCAACGGTAAGGATTGTGCCCTCCTTCGGTTTCATAACCGCTTTGTATGCCGTCTCCACCGCTTTCTGGAACGCATCCGACAAAATCTGCACCGTAACCTCGTCGTACTCGCCGATGACCTTGGCAAAACCGCGGAACAGCTGGGAAAGGATAACGCCGGAATTTCCGCGCGCGCCGCGCAGCGAACCGGACGAAATGGCCTTTGCAAGCGTTTTCATCTGCAGACCGTCAAGTGCGCTTACCTCCTTTGCCGCGGACATAATCGTCATCGACATATTGGTACCGGTATCTCCGTCCGGAACCGGGAATACATTCAGCTCATTGATCCATTCCTTTTTCGCCTCTAAGTTTTTAGCACCTGCCAAAAAAGCCTTGGCAAGCGCCTCGGCATTTATCGTAGTGATTTCCACTTTTAAAATCCTCCTTAATCAATCACGCGTACGCCTTCAACGTAGATATTTATTTTGCCAATTTCCATCCCGGTAAATTCCTCCACCTTATATTTTACCGTATCGATTAAGTTGTCGGAAACCGTACCGATACTGACACCATAGGACACAATGACGTGAAAATCGATTGTGATTTTATTATCCCCGTCAATCGACACATTGATACCGTGTGTCAGATAATCTCTTTTTAATAATTTTACCAGACCGTCTTTCATATTGACAGCAGCCATCCCTACGATACCGAAGCATTCTACCGCCACGGAACCTGCATAGGTTGCAATTACCTCTGTGTCAATGATTACTTTTCCCAACCGGGTTTCCATCTGTCCATTCATATTAAGAAAGCTGCTCCTTTCAAAGCGATATTAACGCTAGTATATTATTATTATAACCAGTTTGGCCTTAAATTCATAGTCCTATTTTAAAAAAGAAATTCCGTCTGCGGAGGCTTTTATATCAAAAAATAACATCCATACCATACGGTACGGATGTTACTGCAACTGCTATGCTCTTTCTACTTTACCGGATTTCAGACAGGAAGCACATACGTATAATTTCTTCGGTGTTCCGTTTACCTTACAGTTCACACGCTTGATGTTTGATTTCCACATTCTATTTGATCTTCTATGAGAATGACTGACGTTATTACCGAAATGAGCGCCCTTTCCACAAACTGCACATTTTGCCATCGCTTTTGCACCTCCTTGCATTTCACTAAGTCCGCACCAAAACAAGTCCTACGGACTCACAACATGGATATTCTATCAGATGCACACATATTTTGCAAGTAAAATTTCAAAAAATCAGAAATAAAATGGATATTTGTGCCAATCCGCGCATGCTTATAACGTCACGCCCTGCTTGAAAATCGCCATATCGTGAAAGCCTGCCTCCTCGCTGCACACCTTTTTCCCGGAGGCCACCTCCAGCACGTACGCAAACAATTTCTTTCCCGTCTCCGCAAGCTCCGCCTCCTCGACGAGAACGCCCGCGTTAAAATCAATCCAGTTTTTCTTTTTGCCTGCGAGCGCGCTGTTGCTCGAAATCTTTACCGTCGGAACCGGCGATGCAAACGGGGTTCCTCTGCCCGTCGTAAAAAGCACGATATGCGCGCCGCTCGCCGCAAGCGCGGTCGATGCCACCAGATCGTTGCCCGGGGCGGAAAGCAGGTTTAAGCCCGCGGTCTTTACGCGCTCTCCGTAGGCGAGAACCCCCTTTACCGCCGCGCTGCCCGACTTCTGTGTACATCCCAGAGATTTATCCTCAAGCGTGGTGATACCGCCCTTTTTGTTGCCCGGGGACGGATTCTCGTAGATCGTCTGATGATTATCCTTATAGTACTGCTTGAAATCGTTGATCAGCGTCACGGTCTGCTCAAACAGCTCCCGGTTTTCGCAGCGGTTCATCAGAAGCGTCTCGGCGCCGAACATCTCCGGCACCTCGGTCAGAATCGTCGTGCCGCCGCAGCCGATTAAAAGATCGGAAAACTTCCCGACTAACGGGTTGGCCGTGATGCCGGAAAAACCGTCGCTGCCGCCGCATTTCATGCCCACGACCAGCTTCGACGCGCCGACCGGCTCCCGCACGGCTTTCGACGCATACGCAATCAGCGCATCGAGCAGCTCTGCCCCCTCCGCCATCTCGTCCTCCACATCCTGACAGACAAGAAACTTCACGCGGTTTTCGTCGTACGCACCGATATATTTCTTCAATTCCCCGATGTTGCTGTTCTCACAGCCGAGCCCGAGGACGAGCACGCCCCCGGCATTCGGATGCGAAATCAGGTCGGCGAGAATCGTCCGCGTGTGCTCCTGGTCGTCTCCCATCTGGGAGCACCCGTAGGGATGCGGGAACGCGATCACCTCTTCCACGCTTCCCGCGACGCGTGCGTTTGCCGCCTTTGCCAGCGCGGCCGCAACGTTGTTGACGCAGCCCACCGTCGGGATAATCCATATCTCGTTTCGCACGCCGACGCTGCCGTCGGCGCGCACAAACCCCTGGAAGGTAGCTTCCTCTGCCGCAGGGAGCGCGGTGTCCACCGGATCGTACGTGTATTCCAGCAAATCACCCAGCGCGGTTTTCACATTGTGCACGTGCACCCAGCTGCCGGCCCGAATCTCCTCTTTGGCGTTTCCGATACGAAACCCGTACTTGACGACCTCGTCCCCGCAGGGGATATCGCGGACGGCCATTTTGTGCCCTGCAGGAACCGTCTCAAGCGCAGTTACCGTCCGCTCCCCCACGGCGATCTGCTCTCCCGCCGCAAGCGCTCTTAACGCGACAATCACATTATCATTTTCGTTGATTTTTATATAGTCTTTCATGCATTTCTCCTGACGAAACCCCGTTTTATGCGAAAATCTTCTCCATTGCCCCTCTCATGCCAAGCGCGCGGATATCGCTGACATAGGATGCAACCGCCTCTCTGACGCCTGCGAGCGCAGTCAGATCCTGCCCCCAGAAATCCTCGTTTGCGAGCGCCAGTCCTGCATACTCCCCGGCGTCTTTTGCACTGTTTTCCGCAAAAAACTCCAATACGGCCGCATCGTCCATAATCCGGTACTCCTCGTCGCCGCGGCGCCCGATCAGGGCCGCATCCCGAATCTCGCTTCCGGTATAGAACGCCAGCAGCGCCGCCAGCGAGAAGGTCAGATGCTTCGGCAGCCTGCCCTCCTTCTCGATATACGAAAGGAAACTCGGCATGCATCTCGCCCTCCACTTCGACACGGAGTTCAGGGAGATAGACAGCAGCGCGTGTTTTACATACGGGTTGTTGAATCTCGTGAGCACGGCCTCGGCAAAGTCGATCAGCTCCTGCTTCGGCAGCGTCAGCGTCGGGATGACTTCGTCGAAAACGGTCTTCTTTATAAAATCAAGAATCAGCGCATCGTTCATGGACTCTAACACAATATCGTTTCCGCAGAGATACGACGCAAGCACAAAAGAGGTGTGCGCCCCGTTTAAGATGCGGACCTTCCTCTGCTTGTACGGCTTCTGATTGTCGGTAAAGATTACCGGAAGTCCCGCGTCCGGCAGCGGAAACTCTGCGCTGATATCTTTCTCGCTCTCAATCACCCAGAGCGCGAACGGTTCGCCGGTCACGATCAGGTCGTCCTGATAGCCGAACTCTCTGCACAGCTCCTCGGCCTCGTCCCGCGGATATCCGGTCACAATGCGGTCCACGAGCGTCGAGGTGAACACGCAGGCATCGTTCAGCCATGCAGCAAACGCGTCCTCCAGGCCCCAGAGCGCCGCGAGCTTTAACACGCATTCTTTTAAGCGAATCCCGTTGTCGTCGATCAGCTCCACGGGCAGCATCACAAGTCCCTTGTCGTCCGCCCCGTCAAAATGCCGGTATCTCTCATACAGGAACTTTGTCAGCTTGCCGGGATAGCTTTTCGGCGGCGTCATCTCAAGACGGTCGGTATCGTCATAGACGATCCCTGCCTCCGTCGTGTTGGACACGATAAAACGGAGCGTATCAAGCTTTGCGTATGCGGCATATCGCTCGTATTCCCCGTAGGCGTCCACGACGTCGGTGACACTCGTGATCACGCGGTTGATGCGCTTTGCCTCCCCGTCCGCAATTCCGCGCAGCTGTACGGTGTACTGGCTCTCCTGCGCACGGAAACGGTCAAGACTGCCGAATTCAATCGGCTTTACAAGCACGATATCCCCGTCAAACTTCCTCTGTTCATTTGCAATGTCAATCATGTAATCGACAAATGCGCGAAGGAAATTCCCCTCGCCAAACTGCAGCACTCTGACCGGCCGCTCAACCTTCCCTGTTTTTGTTTTGTTCAACAGTTCCATAGGACCCTCCTGTTATTTTTGTTTCCCCAATCAGTATGTAAGCGTTTACATTTTGTATTTTTGCACCTTTTCGCGGATTCGTCAAGATGTATTTTTTCACAATTTTGTAAACTCTGCTGTTTTTTTCTCTGTTTCGGATTTGTTTTTTTACATTTAGATCCGTTTTTCCGCTTTCGGCTGTTGCTTTCTTTTTTCCCGTATTGTATAATAATAACGATTGTTATGAAAATGCTTTCATAATCTTTTACACTGACGGAGACAAGGGTAGAACGAAGATGACAATATACGATATCTCAAAGAAAGCAGGCGTTTCCATTGCCACCGTGTCCCGGGTATTAAACGGAAGCGACAAGGTCCGTCCCTCCACGCGGAAAAAGGTCATGGATATTATCGAGAAATACGACTACACCCCCAATGCCTACGCAAGAGGGATGGGACTTCAGTCTCTTAAGACCATCGGCATTCTGTGTGCGGATTCCTCCGATTTATTTCTGGCAAAGGCGATCTATTATCTGGAGCAGGAGCTGCAGGCCAACGGATATGAGTCGCTTTTGTGCTGCACCGGGTACAATCTGGATATCCGGCAGAATTACCTGCATCTGATTCTCTCCAAAAAGGTCGACGGCATCATTCTGGTGGGTTCCAACTTTATCGGAACTTCGGCGGAGGAGAATCAGTATATCAAGGACGTCTCTGCGCAGATCCCCATTATGCTGCTGAACGCTTCTTTTGACTACCCAAACGTGTACAGTACGCTCTGCGACGACCACGGGACAATGTATGAGGCGGCATCCGCGATGACAGATGCCGGCATCCGCGACATCCTGTATCTGTACAATTCCAATTCCTACAGCGGCAGCAAAAAACTGAGCGGTTTTCGGGCCGCCATGGAAGCGGCCGGCGTCTCCGATTTCGAAACGCGGCTCTGTTTTTATGACGGCGATCCGCAGCAGCTTGATGCCGTGGCCGATTTCGTGGAGCGCGCCGCAGAAAAAATTTCGTTTCACGGCGTGATCGCCTCCGACGATTCGCTTGCCATCGGGGCCGTCAAATACGCGGGCAGGACCGGTCTTCGGGTTCCCGAGGATCTGTCTGTCATCGGGTACAACAACTCCATGCTGACGACCTGCTGTACGCCGGAGCTCACTTCCGTGGACAACCGGCTTGAGACGCAGACGCATCAGCTTGTACAGACGCTGCTCGGCGTGCTCGGCGGGGAAGAGATGCCGAAGCAATCCGTTTTCTCCGGAAAATTAATCAAACGCGGCACCACATTATTTTAAATTTTTACAGCCAGTTTTGCGTAGAACATACGCATCAGAAAGGAGCATATTTATGAAACAATTTATGGACAAGAACTTTTTACTGCAGACGGAGACTGCCGAAAAGCTGTATTTCGACTATGCGGCGACCACTCCCATCCTCGACTATCACTGCCATATCAATCCGCAGGAGATTTATGAGGACCGCCAGTTCGAGAACATCACCCAGGTATGGCTGGGCGGCGACCACTACAAATGGCGCTTTATGCGTTCCTGCGGCGTGGATGAGCGCTTTATCACCGGCGACGCCTCCGACAAGGAGAAGTTCTTAAAATGGGCCGAGGTCATCGGAAAAGCAATCGGCAATCCGCTCTTCCACTGGAG
>CAJTOI010000001.1:0-10586 GCA_910577925.1 uncultured Roseburia sp. | reverse complement strand
AAAAATATTTCAACTACCACGGCGTTCTGAATAAAAACACTGCCGAGGAAGTGTGGGAGCTGTGCAACAAGCGTCTCGCCGAGCCGGATATGACGGTCCGCAACATTATCAAACAGTCCAATGTCACCTTAATCTGCACGACCGACGACCCGGTGGACTCTCTGGAATGGCACAAAAAAATCGCCGAGGACTCCACGTTTGACGTGCAGGTGCTTCCGGCATGGCGCCCGGATAAGGCGATGAATATCGAAAAGATCACGTACCTTGATTACATCGGACAGCTGTCTGAGGTTTCCGGAGTTGAGATAAAGACCTTCGCTGATCTCTGCGCCGCACTCTCCGCCCGCATGGACTTTTTCGCATCCATGGGCTGTTCCGTATCCGACCACGGCCTCGAGTATGTGATGTACAAACCGGCTTTCCCGGAAGAAATCGAAGAGATCTTCGCAAAACGTCTCGCAGGCGATGCCGTGACGCGCGAGGAAGAACTGAAATTTAAGACGGCCTTTATGATTTTTGTCGGCAACGAATATGCAAAGCGTGACTGGGTGATGCAGCTGCACTACGGCTGCAAGCGCGACAACAACACGCCGATGTTTGACAAACTCGGCCCGGATACCGGCTACGACTGCATCAACAACTACGCGCCGTCCTCCGAGATCGCCGATTACTTAAATTCCTTAAACGCAAACGGCAAGCTTCCGAAGACCATTATCTACAGCCTGAACCCGAACGACAACCAGGCCATCGGAACTATCCTCGGCTGCTTCCAGGATTCGACCGCGGTCGCAAAGATTCAGCAGGGCTCCGCGTGGTGGTTCAACGACCACAAGACCGGCATGGAGGATCAGATGATTTCCCTTGCAAACCTCGGCAATCTCTCCGGCTTTGTCGGAATGCTGACCGATTCGAGAAGCTTCTTATCCTATACCCGCCACGATTACTTCCGCAGAATCCTCTGCAACTTAATCGGAAACTGGGTAGAAAACGGCGAGTTCCCGGCAGAATACGAGATTCTCGAAGAAATTGTCCGCGGGATCTGCTACAACAATGCGGTAAACTATTTCGGTTTCAAGCTTTAATCGCTGATGCCATGAAAAACGTCGTCATAATTGGTCTTCTATAAAACAATAATGAGGGCATCGCTCAATCATCAAATCAGATGATTGAGCGATGCCCTCACGCTGTTTATAAAAGCAGTTCCCTAAAAATATTTCAATTCTTATATATCTTCAATTGACATTTGCCGGCAGCATTCCGCAGGCAGCCTCTATTTCCGCATCCGAAGCTTTCAGCATTGTTTTTGCCTGCTCCTGCGTTCCTCCGTTCAGCAGAAAATCCGCAATCATCTTTATACGGCCTTCCTCACGTCCTTTTATACGGCCTTCCTCACGTCCTTTTATACGGCCTTCCTCACGTCCTTCATTCATCAAGTCATCCCATGCCTTGCACATATTCGTTACTCCTTCCGTTTTATTGAGCGGAATCGCTGTTCCAATCAATGCATTAATCGCCGCGACCGATTCATTATCCATTCTCTGATACATCGGATTTGAAAATAGCAGCTGTTTCATTTGTTCTTTGTCATCAGAGACTTTAATTACTGCTAACACCTCTCCCAATGCAGTTTGGAATTTATCAAAATCATCGATTTCTTTTGGCACCACAAGGTTAATGTGATAATCCGGTATATATTTCAGCAATATTTCATCCGAATTTTCGAACATGTCATGTAATCTTCTCGGCCCATCCCAATTTTCTGCACCCCAGTATAACGTGATTGTTATTACAGGAGTCAGTTTATCACTTTTTTGAAAACCTGACAAAAATTCTGCGGATGTCATTTTATCATGCTTTTCTCTGTGCTTTTTTGCAGATTTTTTTACCTGAGATCCATAATTTAATGCATCATATATCATGTTTTTAACTGGCATTGCATAGTGTATATCTGACTGATTTTCAACGCCGATCAGTACAAACACCACATCTTTATTTCTTTTAACAACAACACTTTTGAGTAAATCGCGCCATTTTTGAAACTCAATTTCCTCATCATCAATCCCCAGTACAGACAACGCCTCTGTAGTATCTTTCTCGGTCAGTGTTTCCGCCTTGATTACCTGCTCCCCCTGAAATAAAACAAAATTGCACAAATCCGCAAAACGGCTGTTATCAGACAAATATTCTTTTGCTTTTGTATCTTTTTTCCCCATGCAATTCCCCCTTGCTACTAAATATAACATTGCCGTTTATTTTGTCAAGCCAAAAATGCCCCGGGACAAAGGCCCGGGACATCGTTTCACATCTTATTTTTTCATCTTCACACTCTCTACCGACGAGTACGCGCCATATATTTTCTTGCCGTCTACCATACGGTACGCACGTACTTTGTAATAGTAGGTCTTTCCCTTCTTTAATTTCGTATTTTTGTAGGAAACCGTGCCGCCTTTCTTTATTGTCGTCACCTTCTTGTATTTCCCGTTTTTGCTCGTCGCGCTGTAAATCTCATAACCGCTCGCCCCGCTTACCTTTTTCCATTTGACTGTCGCGGTCTTTGACGCGGAGTTTTTCACGGAAGAAATCGCTGCCTTCGCCGGTACCGGCTTTGCGGAAACTACCTTTGAGAAACTTCCCTCTTTCTTGTCAAGATACGGCTTTACCTTATAGTAGTATGTTTTTCCGGTCGTAAGCTTACCGTCCTTGTAACTTGTGGCTTTCTCGCCCTTTACCGTCTTCACGCATTTGTATTTGCCGTTCTTGCTCTCCGCTCGGTACACTTTGTAACCCGTGACGCCGGAAACCTTCTCCCAGCTCACCTTCACGCTGTTGTAGCCCGCGGAAGCCGCCTTTACGCCGGAGACGTTTTTGATAATCGTAAAATTCACCTTTTTGCTTCCGGTATAGTTTCCTTTTCCAGTCACAGTCACGGTCGCTTTGCCGGCTTTTTTGTTATTGGCATAGGAAACCGTGTAATCGGTGTCTTTCTTTAACGGTTTCGAGCCGTCCTTTACCGTCACGCCCGGTTTCAGCGCTTTTCCGGTGTAGAGCTCGTTTGCAATCTTCGATATCGTGCAGTCGGAAATATTTTTTGCCGTGATTGCAAAAGTCATTGTCTGGCTTCCGCTATAGTTTCCTTTTCCGATTATCGTGACAGTCGCTGTTCCGACTTTCGTGTTGTTCGCATAGGAAACTGTGTAGTCTGTATCCTTTTTTAACGTTGCATTGCCATCCTTTACCGTTATGCCTGGCATCTGCGCCGCTCCTGTGTAAATGCAGGTTGTGACTGCGAGCGCTGCCTTGCAAGCGGAAAGGCTCTTTGCTGTAATTGTAAATGTCAAAGTTTTGCTTCCGGTATAGTTCCCTTTTCCGGTTACCGTGACCGTCGCCGTTCCGACTCTCGTGTTGTTCGCGTAGGAAACTGTGTAATCTGTGTCTTTCTTTAATATTGTACTACCATCCTTTACCGTTACGGCTGGTGTCTGCGCCGTTCCTGCATAAGTGCAGGTTGGCACCGAAAGAACAACCATACAGGCGGAGATATCCTTTAACTGAGATGTCCTTATAGGAATAAAAGTATTTCCATTTTGCTGCGCCCATGTTTCTGCATAACTGCCAGATTCGCCATAAATATCAACAGATTTGCCAATCGCCCAATCTCCGATATTTATCACACTTTTCGGTAACTCAATACTTATCAGATTGCTACAATTAGTAAACACACCTTCTCCGATGCTCGTCACACTTCCCGGAATTTTAACACTTGTTAGACCAGTGCATCCATAAAATGCAGCTTTTCCAATGCTTCTTAAGCCCTCTGAAATCTTTATACTTGTCAGACCATTACAATCGAAAAATGCAGCAGCCTTAATGTCTATTATGCTACTTCCAATCTCAATACTCGTCAACCCACTACAGCCACGAAACGCACTATTCCCAATGCTCGTTACTCCATTCGGAATTTCAATATCCGTTAAACTGCTACACCCATAAAACGTATAATCTTCAATAGTTGTCACTTCTTTCGGAATTTTAATGTCTGCTAACCTACTACACATATAAAACGCACGATTTCCGACACACATCACACTTCCCGGGATCTCGATACTTGTCAACTCATCACAGCCTTCAAACGCACCATCCCCAATTCTCGTGACCGTATACCCGTCGATCTCTTCCGGTATCACAATGTCCGTATCGCTCCCTGTATATCCGGTAATCTCGATTGTCATTATTGCCGCATCCGTTACAATATATGTAAAATCTCCTGGAATATTCTCGGGCACTATCTCAAACGTCAGTTCTGTTTCACCCGTGTAGTTTCCCTCTCCGGTCACAATAACCGTTGCGATTCCGACATCGATATTATCCTCATAGGAAACCGTATAGTCGGTGTCTTTCTCTAAAATTTTCTCACCGTCCGTCACCGTCACATCGGGTTCAATCGCTTCACCTGTGTAAGCGTAGGATGAAGCTGTGAGTGTTGCCATACAAGCAGAGATATCCTTTAACTGCGGCATTTTCCCTGCAATAAACGTATTTCCATTTTGCTGTGCCCATGTTTCTGCATAGCTGCCAGATTCGCCGTAAATGATAACAGAACTATCAACTGCATACTCCCCTATGCTTGTCACGCTTCCCGGGATCTCGATGCTTGTCAGGCCGCTACAGTCATAAACTGCATACTCTCCTATGCTCGTCACACTTCCCGGAATTTTGATACTTGTCAAATTGCCACAACCAGAAAATACATATTCTCCTATACTCGTTACTCCTTTCGAAATAATTGTCGTTTTGCAACCTGTTATTAATTTATTACTTTTCTTCTCTATAATACAATTATCTCCATTCCCACTACTATATATCGTATTCCCCGGATCTACTACAATACTTGTCAAATTGCTACAGTATGCAAACACGCTTCGCCCAATACCTGTCACACTTCTTGGGATTTCGATACTCGCCAATTCGCTGCACCCAGAAAACGCAGAAGCCCCTATGCTCGTCACACTTCCCGGGATCTCAATACTTGCCAAGCCGCTACACCCAGCAAATGCATACTCTCCTATGCTTATCACACTTTCTGGAATTTCGATACCTCTCAAGCCGCTACACCCAGAAAACACAGAATCTTCTATGCTCGTCACACTTCCCAGGATCTTGATACTTGTCAAACCGCTACAGTCAGAAAACGCAGAAGCCCCTATGCTCGTTACACTTCCCGGGATCTCAATACTTGTCAAGCCGCTACAATCAGAAAATGCTAAATACTCGATATTCGTCACACTTCCTGGGATCTTGATACTTGTCAAGCCGCTGCACCCAGAAAACGCACCATACCCGATGTTCGTCACACTTCCCGGGATTTCGATACTTGTCAAGCTGCTGCATCCAGAAAACGCAGTCCCCCCAATACCCATTACTCCTTCCGGAATAATTGTTGTTTTGCAGCCTGTTATTAATTCATTGCTGTCCTTCTCTATAATACAATTACTTCCATTCCCACTGCTATATGTCGTGTTCTCCGGATCTACAACAATACTTGTCAAGCTGCTACAGTCAGAAAAGACAGCATGCCATATACTCGTCACACTTTTCGGGATCTCGATACTTGTCAAGCCGCTACAACCAGAAAATGCAGAAGCCTCTATGACCGTCACACTTTCCGGGATCTCGATACTTGTCAAACCGCTACAGTCAAAAAACGCAAAAGACCCGATTCTCGTTACTCCTTCCGGAATAATTGTCGTTTCACAGCCTGTTATTAATATATTATTTTCCTTCTCTATAATACAATTGCTTCCATTCCCACTACTATATATCGCATTCTCCGGATCTACCACAATACTTGTCAAGCCGCTACAGTGCCAAAACGCATCCTCTCCTATGTCCGTCACGCTTCCCGGGATCTCGATACCTGTCAAACCACTACACCCAGAAAACGCTTCGCGCCCTATGCTCGTCACACTTCCCGGGATCTTGATACTTCTCAAACTGCTATTGCCATAAAATGCATGCTCTCCAATGCTCGTCACACTTCCCGGGATCTCGATACTTGTCAAACCGCTAGCGTGATACCAATAAAACGCATATTCTCCAATCCCCGTCACCGTATACCCGTCGATCTCTTCCGGTATCACAACATCCGTATCGCCTCCCGTATATCCGATAATCTCGATTGTCTTTGCAGCCGCATCCGTCACATTATATGTAAAATCCGCGGCGTCTGAGAGCAACATCACCCCTGTGTCCAGGTCTTCCGTTTCCTCCGTCTCAGATTCTTCTGCGGTTTCCGTAACTTCTTCCGTTTCCTCCGTCTCAGAAGATACTCCTGTCCCTATCGTCTCTGTCTCCGGCTCTCCGATTTCTGACTCTTCTTCCGTCCCCGCCATTTCCGAAGTTTCTTCTGTCACAGTGTTCCCCGTCGCCTGTGTCCCCGCTTCTTCTTCCGTACTCCCTTCTGTCCCCGATTCTGTTTCCGGTTCCGTCATCTCCGAAGATGCCTCCGTACCCTCCGTCTCCTCGGCATCCTCCACTCCATCCGCGCTTTCCGTCTCCCCGGCATTCTCCGTGCCGTCCGCCTCTCCCTCATGTTCTGTCGCTTCTGTCTCCGTCACAGGCTCGCCCATATCCTGCGCTGCCATTGTCTCCAGTGGCATACCAACTGCCAAGAGTCCTGCAAGCGCAAGCGCCGCAAGCCGTTTCCCGTATCGTCTGTTTTGCATAGTCTTTCTCCTTTTCCACTGCCATCAGCGTATATCTTTTATATAAATACTCAATTTTATTTTACCCCCCCCCAGTATATTTTTTCAAGTTTATTTGCATCACACAAAAATTTCAACAATATTACCCTCATTATACAAAGGTCACATTCTTCTTTGTATAATGAGGGTATCGCTAATGGCCATAAACATCAGGAAATATAGCAGCCCCGCTCTTTCAGTCACAGCAGAAAATATAATATCCTGCAAGCATGCAGATGATAACCAGAAAAAAACCTATGAAACGATTGTGAATCATCAGCATCACCAGCATACCCATCGAAAAACAAAACAGTGCAAACCCACACATCCGCTTCATAGACACATATCCCTTTCCATCCCCAAACAACGGATGCCGCGCTTTGCGGGCCATCCTTCTGTTCAAATAAAATGCAGGGCATATAGAATCATATATGCCCTGCATATATAATTAATATATGCCCTGTTCCTGTCCGAATTACAAACTACACGGTTATTTTTCTTCTTTCTTTACCGCATCTTGCAGTTTTTCCTCTATGTCTTTTGCGGCTGCCGCTTTCGACTCCGCATCCATATGAGCCGTGACGCTCTCCTCCGGCTGATTTTTCGAAGTGAAACGGTTGACAAAATCGGGAACCATGTCGAGAATCTTTGTCACGCCGTCCTGATTCCTGACATTCACCAGCTTTGTCGTGCCGTTCTGAATCACCAGCACCGCGCTCGGCATAATCTTTCCGCCCATACCGCCGGCCCCGTTGTTTTTCTTTTCCTGTGAAAACGCTCCTGCCGCCACGCCGAAGGACACATCCACAAGCGGCAGAAGAATCGTATCTCCGATATGGATCGCATCCCCTACCACGGTCTTCGTGCTGATAAAGCTGTCCATCCCCCTGAACAAGGATTCCACCGTTCCGTTAAAATTGTTTTCTGTCATCTTATATACCTGCCTTTCTTTTTCCTCATATTTATTTACTGCGCAACCGTCTGATCAGGCTGCGGACTTCTCTGCGCCGGAGCAGCCGCAGCAGAGATACCAGAAAATGCACGCCGCGCATTCTCCCCGCAGCTTCCGCTTCCCCCTCCGCATACATCCGATCCGCCTCAAAATCCGGCGTGATATTCACGTCCCGCCCGTATAAAAACGGCATCATACATAAAACTCCGAGAGCCTGTCCCGTCGCAGCCGGGTCTGCCAGCGAAAAAATCACTTCCACCCGGATATGCCGGAACCTGAAATGCCGGAGCAAATACAATAATTCGAACCACACACTGCTCACAACTAGTCTGTTCGATTCGTCGGTAATTATGCTCTTTGCCTTGTGAAACGCCTCTTTCAGCCGGTCCGCAGGCCCCGGCTCTCCTGTCCCCGCATCGCGCTCGAAACCCGCATCCACGCTCTTGCCGCTTCCGGCGCGCATATCCGACTTCTTCCCGCTGCGGGGAGCTGCATCCGCATCTTTGTCTCCGCGGGGAGCTGCATCCGCCTTTTTGTCTGTGCGGGAATCCGTATCCGCGCTCAGCGCCTTATCGCCGCGCGTATCGTCCTCCGGCCGTCTCGAGACGTCATCTGTATCTTCGTCCCAGGGTTCCTCTTCAGTCTCGTCAGGCATTTCTTCCTCCTCCCGAGGTTCCTCCTCCGCGTCCCGGCCGCCGGCCCGCTTTCCCGGCCGGATTCCGCAGATGCGGATGCTGCCCGCGCTCTCTTTCGCCCTGCGCGCATAGGAATAGCGGACCATCCCGAGCAGCCAGCTGACCCGGATCTGCAGCACGGGTTCCCCGAAAAAGCTGCCGGAAATCCGATAGCGTACCGGTACAAAAAACACGGCGGCAAGTATCAAAAGGAGCAGTCCGAGTACAAACAGGAGGATACCGCCTATTATTTTTAAAATTAATAAGATAACCGACATCCGCCCTCCCTGTCTCTGCGCTTTTTGTTGAGATAACTCTCAACGGCAAATGCACCGGTCTTCTGATACACCTCGTCTACAATCGATACCGCCACCGTGACCGCCTCCTCATAGCCTCCCGCCAGTCCGACAATCCGGAGCCGTGACTTCGGATAGCCTCTCTGCAGTAGCTCTCTGGCCGGGATTATGTCCAGCAAATTCTGTTTATTGGATGCAAGAGCAATCACATAGATATCTATCTGTCCGGCATTGTGGCAGATTTTCCATTTGATTTTCTTTGTCTTATGTACAATGCTCTCTCCCACATACAAATCATCATACCATATCATGCAATCTATCCTTATCCGTCAAAAGTATTTGTGATTGCCCCATAAATTACTCCGTTTCAGTTCCAGATATTCATTGTACGCCTTTTCCAAAATCTGCTTTTCGTTCGCAAATTTCAAAAGATGATATGCCTCATGAAATTTATAGTATCCGGAATCAACAAAAAATTCTTCGCGCTGTGGTTTGCTGTAATAACTGTCGGCCATCATAAGATACCAGTGTACCTCCTTGTCGACAACATCCTCAGGAACCGTAAAACTGTACTGACTCTTCCCGATGTATTTGATAATTGCCGCCCTGACCCCGGTTTCCTCAAGGACTTCCCTTGCCGCTGTATCCTTAAACTCTTCCCCGTCCTCCACCGTTCCCTTCGGCAGCACCCAGCCCTCATACTTATTTCTGTAATTCTTGTATAAAAGCAAAATCTTACCACGGAAAATTACCACACCTCCACAGCTTGTCGCCTCTATCATTGCAATACCTCCTGTGTGGTAAACGAGCGCACATCCCTCATGACTCATTTAAAATCAGTATAATACTTTTTCTTATACGATGCAACAGACATCTTGACCGCCTGCGGCACCGGACACATACAAAGCATCACGCGGCGCCCGTTACGGGATACTTTCATAATATGCGTCAAAAATCTTTTTGGCAATCGGCACGGCATAATCGCTTCCGGTGCCGACGTTTTCCACCACGACGGCCACCGCGATATCCGGCAGATCCTCCCTGTGTGCAAATCCCACATACCATGCGTGCGCGGACTTTCCGACGGAAAATTCCGCGGAACCGGTCTTGCCGTACGCGGCATAATCCTGACCGCCAAGCTCATCCGCGGTCCCGTAGGAAGTCACGGCATGCATATAGTCTTTCAGAAGTTCCGCATCGCTCTCCGTCATCAGCGCGCCGTATTCTTCCGGCTCAAAACGCTTTACGATATTTCCCTTATAATTGGTGGTGTGGTCGACGACATACGGTGTCATCAGCACCCCGCGGTTGCAGATTGCACTCATCACAAGCGCCATATGGTACGGAGATACCAGCGTCTTGCCCTGCCCGATGGCAGTCGCCATCACATCTTCCGGCGCATCCCCAGCCTCGAGCACAAAGCTGCTCTTTGCAGCGCCGAGCTTTGACGGAAGACTCGTGTTAAACAACAGTTCCCCGCACAGACTTCCGAACCGCGCCACATCAAGCGATGTCCCCATCTCGGCAAACGCGGAATTGCACGAATATGCCAGCGCCTGCTTTAAATCCATGGTTCCGTGCTTTTTATTGTTGTAGCAGTGAATTGTTTTATTATCGTATGTGTAGCTTCCGCTGCAGGAAAAACTGTAATTCTCATAATACTCATTCTCGTGCACATATTCGAGCATCGTAAAAAGCTTAAAGGTGGATCCCGGCGGATACAGTCCCTGTGTCGCACGGTTTACGAGCACGGAGCTTTCGTTTTCCTCCGATGTTAAATATTCCCAATCTGCCGCCAGCTCATTCGGGTCAAAATCAGGTTTTGACACCATCGCAAGAATTTTTCCTGTCTCCGGCTCCATCACGACCACTGCGCCGTCATAATTTCCCAGCGCGTCGTAGGCCGTCTGCTGCAGTGCGCAGT